>CADDZD010000051.1 GCA_902812385.1 Clostridia bacterium
CTCGGTCGGTGGTATCCTATTCATAGGTCTGGGCTCCTTTCTCGCCGCTTTGGCGGCTGTTGGTTGTACAACACTATGGTAGCCCAGGCCGCTTAGTTTTTACAGACATTTTAAGACATTACCTTTTATTTTAATAATTATTGATTTTATACTCTTTATTATACGTTATTATAGTAATCCTATTTTAAGTTGTTGAGTGCGGCCGAATAAGAACTAGAGAGGTATGGGATCGATGACATGTGTCAATAATAATGGGGAAACTTAGTCCGGAGGGAAACAAATGCGGGAAATCAGCATCAACCTCGGGCCGTCCATCGAACCGGCAGATCTGGAGATAGTCAAGGCGGCCACGTCGAAAATGGCCCCCGGCGACCACCTGGTGCTCAACCTGGAGGCTGCCGACGCCCACGAGACAGACCGGATCCTGGAACTTCTCCGCGCAGCCGACATGGACTTTCACACCCATGGAAGCCACAGCGGTCAAACCTTTTACATCATCGCCACACCCAGGGAGAAGACCCCCCATTAATTTGCCTGCCCGGAACTGTCCCCAGTTCGACTTCGCCTGCAGAGGTTAAGCAGGGTTTTAGCTCCATAAAGGGCGCCGAAAAGGAGCAGGGCAGTGATCACGATACATCCGCCGGCGGCGATCCCCAGCTGGTAAGAGGCCGTCAGGCCGCAGAGGGTCGCCGTTACCCCGATGATTACCGAAACCAAAACCACCTGCCTAAAGCTCCTCCCCACCAGGAGCGCCGCCAAAACCGGAATCACCATCAGGGCTCCCACCAGCAGCGTCCCCACCATCCTCAGGCAGACGGCCACCGTCACCGCAACCATGAGAATAAAGAGGAGATTCAACCGGTCCACGGGCAGCCCGGCAACCCTGGCCGACTCTTCGTCCGAACATACGTAATAAAATTCCTTTGCCAGCAGCGCCAGGAGAAGCAGAACCCAAACGGCAACGGCCAGGATCAGCCAGACGTCCCGGCTGCCCACGGTCAGCAAGCTCCCGAAGAGGTAAGAAGTGACGTCAACAGGCGCTCCCCCCGCCAGGCCGAAAAAGACCACCGCCAGGGCCAGGCCTCCGCTCATCATCAGGGCGAGCAGGGCATCCGCCGATACCCTTTCCCTTGTGCGGAGCCTGTCCACCAGCAGAGCACCGCAGACGGCTACGGCCAGGGTCAGGAAAGGCGACAGGGCCGAGGCAACCCCGAGCCAGAGGCCCAGGGCGACACCGGCCAGGGAGATGTGGGCCAGGGTATCCGCCATAAAGGAATAGCGCCTCAGAACCAGGAAAACGCCCACCGCCGGGCAGACGATACCCGTCGCCAGACCCGCTATGAGGGCGCGCACCATAAAATCATACTGGAACATCGAAAGCAAGTCGATCCCCTCACAAAATTCAATGGCTGTGGGCCACGGCCCGCACCTCGGTCCCGTACAACCTTGAGAGGTTACCGGGGTTCAGGACCTCCTGGGGCGTGCCGTGGCAGATCAGCGTCCTGTTAAGGCAGGCCACCCGGCTCACCCAGCGCCCTACTACCCCCACGTCGTGGGAAACCATCAGTAGGGTAATGCCCTTCTCGCAGTTCAGGTATTTCAAAAGCCGGTAAAACTCGCGCAGGGCGCGGTCGTCCAGACCGACCTGGGGCTCGTCTAGAATCAGGAGATCCGGCTGCCCGGCCAGGGCCCTGGCGATAAAGGCGCGCTGCTGCTGTCCACCGGATAACTCGGTGACGGGGCGGTCGTGCAGGGGCAGCAGTCCCACCAACTCCATGGCTTCCTCGATTGCCTGCCGATCATCCCGCTTCAGGCGGCGGCCGAGGCCCACCCTCCCAAAGCGGCCGGCTGCCACCACTTCCGCTACGGTGGACGGAAAGGTGGTGTCCAGAGCCGGCCTCTGGGGAACGTAGCCCACCCGGTACCACTCTGAGAACCTGCCGGTTTCAGTACCGAATAAAAATACCTTTCCCTTCATCGGTTTCAGGAGTCCCAGCACGATTTTAACAAGGGTGGTCTTGCCCGATCCGTTCGGACCGATCAGGGCCAGAAAATCCCCCTCCCGGACGCTGAGGGAAACACCCTCCAGAACCACCTGTTTGCCATAGGAAAAGAAGACGTCCTCTAATCGCAGCACTTCCATCCTCACTCACCCAGGGCTTTCTTGAGATTGTTCAGGTTTTGCAGCATTAGGTCAAAATAATCAGAGCGGCGCTCCCTTTCCTGAGGAGACAGGCTATCGATAGGAGTAAGGGGCAGTACCGGCACCCCCAGTTCCCGGGCGACAGTCTCGGAGGCCCTTGGGTTGACCGTTGGTTCGGTGAAAACATACCGGATGCCCTGTTTTCTGCCGTAATCCACGATCTTTGCCAGGGTGGCCGCATCGGGCTCCTGCTCCGGCGCCAGCCCCAGCACCGGCACCTGGCGCAGGCCGTAACGGCGCCCAAGGTAGCCGAAGGCGGCGTGGGAAACGATGATCTCCTTCCTGCGGAAATTGCGGGCTGCTGCGGCATATGCCCGGTCCAGCCCCGCCAGCCTGTTCTGCAGGGCCTGAGCCCTCCTCATGTAATCAACCTTGCCCGCCGGATCCACTGCGATCAACTCCTTTGCCATGCGAGACACGATTTCTCGCGCAAGCAGGGGATCTAGCCAGGCATGAGGGTCCACCGGCGTGTGGTGCATCTCGTCTTTTTCCTGGAGCTGGCCGGAACCGTTTACATAGATGGTCCACCCCTCTTTTTCTTCCTCCGCAAATGTCAGGAGGGGTAAGCCTTTGGTGGCCTCCATAACCCTAACCCCCTTGGATCTTAGGGATGGTAAAAGGCGTGCCACCCAGGGCTCCAATCCCGCACCGTTATAGATCACCAGCTTCGCCCGGTATAGCTTCAGAATATCCTTCGGAGAAGGCTCCCACTCATGGGGCTCGGCCCCCTGCGGCAGCAGTTGGGTTACCGTGACCCGCTCCCCCCCTACCAGCCGCGCAAAATCGGCCAGGGGATAAATGGTAGCCACCACCGGGATGCGTTCTCCGGATGCCCCACCCCCCGCAGCGCCCGGATTGCGCTGCCGGCAGCCCCCGAGGAATACGCCGGCCAGCATGCCCAGGGCGGTAAGAAAGATCAAAACCCCGATTTTAAACTTCAACGGTTTCCCTGAAAACATCTCGGCTTTCCTCCCGGCACTTCGGGCAGTACCCGAAGACGGTAAAAGCGTGATCCTCGATCTCGAAATCCGGGCAGTATTCCTGCACCCGGACAAGACAATCCGCCGGACAGAACGGCAGTTCACGGGAGCGGCCGCATCTCAGGCAAACCAGGTGGTGGTGATGCCCTCCCTGCAGCACCAGCTCAAAGCGGCGGCAGCCGTCCCGGAAGTTTACCTCCCGCACAAGCCCAAGCTTTTTAAAAGTTCCCAGGGTCCTGTACACCGTATCCGGGCTTACGCCCGGGTAACGTTTCCGTACAACCTGCAGGATCTCCTCCGCGCTCTGCGGCTGGCACTCCCCCTGCAAACCGTCGAACAGCGCCTGAAGCACCTCCTGGCGCTGGGGTGTCAACCTGATGCCCGCCTTCCTGAGCTCCTTTAAAACATCTTCCAGTAACATTGGTATTCCTCCTAGATAGGAATTATTCCTAGTTCCGTTACATTATTAAAATATAACAAAAAAATGACCCGTGTCAAACAGGTCATTTTCGTTAGACGCTCATGCCACCTAGCTATGAAAACATACCGACGGGTCTACCGCCGCGGCTTATGGACACAGAACAGGCTAAGGAAAAATCCTCCTACATGTGAAAACGGGCAAAGAGGACCGTGAAGAAGATGGCCACAAAGATGGCGGGGAGTAGATTGCCCACCTTGATCCGGATCCTGTCAGACAGCATGTTGAGTCCAATCCCGAAAATCAGCAACCCGCCGGTGGCGGTCATCTCCCTGATGATCGCCCCGGTCAAAAATGCCTTTACGTAAGCTGCCGCCAGGGTGATCCCCCCCTGGTAGAGGAACACCGGAATCGACGAAAAGGCCACACCGATCCCCATGCTCGAGGCGAAGACGATGGAAGTGACACCGTCCAGGATCGACTTGACGAAAAGGGTCGTGTGGTTTCCCGTCAGGCCGCTTTCGATGGAGCCCATGATGGCCATCGCCCCCACACAGAAGACCAGGCTGGCGGTAACAAAGCCCTTCGTAAAATTGCCGTCCCCCCCGCCGAAGCGGCTTTCCAGCTTCTGGCCGAACCCTGCCAGGCGGTCTTCGATTCTCAGAAGTTCGCCCAGGATGCCACCGATCACGATGCTCAGGGTCACCACCAGGACATTCCGGGTTTTGATGGCCATGGAGATCCCGATCAGCATCACCGTGAGGCTGACCCCCTGCATGATGGTACCCTTGATGTTTTCCGGAAAGCCACCTTTCAAGAAGTTACCGAGCAGAGCCCCCAGAATCACTGCTGCCGCATTGACAATTGTTCCTAACATGGTTTCTCCCCTGATAATGGAATGGATTTCTGTTTATTATAACATCCTGGGGGCCGGTTTGATAAAAAATTAGCGGCTCCCCGTTACGATTGGACGGGCACCGCCCACCAACAACCGCGGTTCCGGTCAACGGCCTATGATTTGATGAGCCTCTCCCGGATACCCTGCCACACCTTCCGTTCCAGGAAACTCCCCGGCACGTTCGCTTCCAGTTCCAGGGCACGGTCGAACGGCAGGGCGAAACTTAAGATTTCCGGAGGAAGCATTTTCCGGACGGTTACATCAGTCAGGCCGATGATCCCCCTTCTTTTGCCTATCTTTTCCAGGCGCGGAAACAGTATCAGGCTGTCGCACCCGGAGCCGAACAGGGCGGTAACGCCGTCATTACCCGGCAGATCGTAATTCGCCAGGACCACGAGGGCCGAAAGCTGATCCGGATTTACCAGGAAAAACACCACCTCCGGCTCATCCTCGGGCGAAAGAAGAGTTACCGGTTTGAAGACACAGTAATCTTTTGGAGCAGGCAGGTGCTTTAACCCGCTTTGCATTAAGGCGTCCACCAGCTCCGGGGTTTTCTTATATCCCTCCCCTTCCAGCTGCCCGGGAATTCCGGTGGAAAGAAAGTAGCGAAACTGCGGCCCCAGCTCGTCAATAAAGCCAAAGTGGTAAGCCGCGCCCCGACACCCGGTGCAATCCCTTCCCACCGCAGCGATCTTGCCTTCAAAAGCCGCCTTTTTAATCAGAGGAATCACGCAGCCGTGTCCGGCATCTTTCTTATAGGTTACCGTTCCTTCATCCACCGTATCGGCCCAGACCACGGCCACCGGCTCAATCTCCAAACAAAGAGCATCCCTCAGCTTTTCAAACACAACTCCATACCCCCAAGTAACGGTTTTATTCGGATTTATTCTCCATTGAACCAATAATTCCTTGGTGCCATACAGCATAACTGCCTGCACATGAAGTTGCTTATTCAGGTACCTGCTACAATTTATGCACCTCAAATCTTCCTGGCGAAAATCCCGGTACGGTAAGATGCTAGATTAAAAGGCAGGGTTCCCCCTGCCTGTGGTGTACCTTTAACCGCTTTTGGAACTCCTTTTCATCACCTTTTTCCCTTCGACATCACTCTCCTTTTCCTGCCACTATCTGCCTTTAACAGATTTTCCTGGTACAGCACCCCCTTTTCCGAGTAAGTTGGCAATCACTTGATGAACCTGATGGTGCAAGGGTAGCGGTAGCGCTCGCCGTTGGCCGCTTTCACGGAGGCGATGATCACCATGATCAGGTCGGCCAGCCCGACGGCGATCAACAGGATGATACCGACCACGACAAACACCAGCAGCGCCGCAACGATCCCGTAAATGGTCATGGATATCTGGAAGTTGAGTGATTCCTTTCCATGGTCATTGATAAAGGGATCATCATCCCGCTTGATCAGCCAGACCACCAGCGGCCCGATAATGTGGCCAAAGGGGACTCCCATAAAGCCCAGCAATGCGGCGAGGTGA
This sequence comes from Clostridia bacterium, assembly GCA_902812385.1. Lineage (GTDB taxonomy): Bacteria > Bacillota > DSM-12270 > Thermacetogeniales > Thermacetogeniaceae > DULK01. The sequence goes on from CADDZD010000051.1 coordinate 5,990, forward strand.
CAGAACATCCCCCACAAAAAAACCTGCTTCTCTTCGTTTTCGACCACGGGTTTCCTCCTCTCCTGCGGTGATTGTTCCGGTGAGCGATGGACATACGGGTTGTTTCGGAATATGCTTTTATTATTCCTTCAACATATATATGACGGTGACGGGAGATTTTTTATTATTGTTCTGCCCTTGTGAGCAGGGATTGCAAGAGAAATGAGGAAATTAGAGGTAGGGAAAGTTCTATATAACGGGGGAAGATAAATGGCAAAGCTCACCTTTCTCGGCGGTGTCGGCACCGTTACGGGCTCCTGTTACCTGCTGGAAACCGATCGGTTGAAGATTCTTGTGGACTGCGGGATGTTTCAGGGAAGGCGGGAGCTGCGGATGCTCAACTACCGCAACCCGCTGGTAGCTCCTCAGTCCATCGACTATATCCTCCTCACCCATGCCCACATCGATCACTCCGGGCTCATACCCCGCTTCTACAAGCAGGGCTTCAGGGGAAAGGTGCTTGCCACCAGGGCAACCCACCACCTCTGCAAGATAATGCTCCCGGACAGCGGCCACATCCAGGAGATGGAGGCAGAGTGGGAGTCCCGCAAGGCAAAGCGCCGGGGGGAAAGAGCCCAACTGCCGCTCTATACTGCTGCGGATGCCCTTGAATGCCTCCGGCTGTTTGAAGGTGTCCCATACGAACAGGAGGTTTCTTTGAACGACGCCGTGCGGCTCCGTTTCCTGGACGCCGGGCACATTCTGGGTTCCGCCATCATCGAGGTCCGGGTCAGGGAAGACGGGAAGGAAATGAAGCTCGTCTTCAGCGGGGACCTCGGGAAGACGGGCACCGCCATTTTAAGGGACCCGGCCTATGTAGCGGAGGCCGACTATGCACTGATCGAATCAACCTACGGCGACCGCTTCCACGAGCCAATTGCGGGCGAGGCCGCCCGCCTGAAAGAGATCATCCTGGAAACCGTCAAGAACAAGGGAAACGTGGTGATACCCGCCTTTGCGGTGGAAAGGACCCAGGAGATCCTCTATGAACTCAACAATATGATTGAAACCAAACAGGTACCGCCCATCCCGGTCTATATCGACAGCCCGCTGGCCGTGTCCGCCACCGAGATCTTCAGGAATTGCCAGGACTGCTACGACGAGGCTGCCCGGCAGCTTCTCCAGAGCGGTGACGACCCCTTCAACTTTCCCGGTTTAACCTTTGTACGCACTACCGAAGAATCGAAGGCCTTAAACAACCTTCCCGGCAGCAAGATCATCATCTCCGCAAGCGGGATGTGCGACGCCGGGCGCATCAAACACCACCTGAAGCACAATCTCTGGCGCCCGGAATGTGCGGTGGTCTTCGTCGGATTCCAGGGTGAGGGAACCCTGGGCCGGCGGATCCTGGACGGGGAAAAAAGGGTGAAAATCCTGGGTGAGATAATCCACGTGGCCGCCAAAATCTACTCCCTCCAGGGCTTTTCCGCCCATGCCGACCAGACCGGACTGCTGGACTGGGTATCCCACTTTACCACAAAACCGCAGCGCCTTTTCGTGGTACACGGAGAGGCGCCGGCATCCCGAACACTGGCAGGCCTGATTGAACAAAAATTCGCCATTCCGACGGTGATCCCGCAGATGGGGGAGGAATACGTCCTCATGCCCACCGGAGTAGAGCTGACGAGGTCTGCGGCAGCCTTCCCGGCAGCGGCAGCCAACACCCGGCAGCAGCTTTTGCTGGCCCTCATGCGGTTGGAGCAGAAAATTGCCGCTCTCAAAGAACTTCTGCTCCTGCACGGGCGTGCTAACGGCGAGGAGGCAGCTCTGGAAAAACTGATTCAGGATATCGAGGACAAGATCGACGAAGCGGAGCAAAAGGCAGCAAACAAGTAGGTTCTATTAATTATCCTCTTTAGCCTCTGCAACCTCTCGCCGGGCCAGCCTGTCGCAGCGCTCGTTGAGGAAAATCCCGTCGTGTCCCTTGATCTTGTGCCATTCCACGCGGTGGACGGCGGTAAGCTCCAGCAGAGCCTGCCAGAGATCGATGTTTTCCACCTTCTCCTTCCTGCTGTTCAACCAGCCGTTTTTCTGCCACCTGTCGATCCACCCCTGACGGAAGGCATTGATCAGGTAGGCGCTGTCCGAGTACACCTTCACTTTGCAGGGCTCCTTCAATGCCTTGAGAGCCTCGATCACCGCCGTCAGTTCCATGCGGTTGTTGGTGGTGGCCTCCTCCACCCTGCCGCTGATCTCTTTCCTGTGCCCATTGTATATCAGCACGGCTCCCCAGCCCCCGGGGCCGGGGTTTCCCGAACAGGCCCCGTCCGTGTAAATGGAAACTTCCTTCATCGACGGTCCTCCGTTTACCGAGTATATATATCAGGATTGCTCAAACCGGCTTGACTATTCATCCTTTTAGAATTCTCCAATCCCCGGAACTTTCCTTTTTCAGGGCAGACCACCATGCCGCCCAGGCGGTACCTCAAGAGAAGGAAATGGCTGTTTATCCTTGCCGGTGCAGCGACCCAGCACTCACCGAAACTCTGTTACATAATTAGCCTTTGTTTTATAATTCCGTTTTTTTGTCTTTTTCAGCTCACGAGGCAGCAGTGAGTGCTGGGTTGTTACCTCGCCCCCCTTGATGAGGAGCAGTTAACGGCAGCCGAAGCTACCCCGCACTCAAAGGGAAATCTACCCTTTAACATTTATTCGGAACTGGCTGTTATTAATTAATCTCGTCACAGAGAGAAAGTGCCATTGAGTGCGGGGGAGATAGGCGACTCTGCGGCATGGATGCCGTCATAGGAGCCGGTCGGCTGCCGTCTGCGACGCGTTATAAGCGAGTTCAACCGGAGTCCCAAAGCGAGCCGTTGTATTAAAACAGATTCCGCCAGGTCAGGCGCTCCCGCTCCGGTATATGTTCGAGCAGCATCAAGGCCTCGCCGTACTCCGCCAGGGCCTCGTCGTCTTCCCGGGCGCGGATGAGCTCCTTTAGCCGCGCAAGCCTCATATCCACGCTGTCGATCTCCACATGGTCGACAACCAGCGACCAGTTGCGGCGCACCACCCGCCAGCGTTGCTCGAAGCCGGCAAAGGCTCGCTCACTCTGCTCCCAGTCCTCGTGCTCCAGCGCCCTTCCCACCTCCTGAAGACCGGCGGATAATTCACCCGCCGTCCTGTCCAGATACCTCTGCACCAGCGCACCGCCGACACCGATAATTACAACAATCACGAAAACAAGCAGGTAGCCGCCCCATTTATTCATACATCGTCCCCCTCCCCCTTAAGGTGGAAGTCGATAGTCCCATCGGTAGTCAGCTGGGCAAAAAAGACGTCCCGGAGGTCGTCGATGCCCCGGGCTTTTGCCTGCTGCATCAGGGTATCTACGGTGATTCCGGCCAACTGCAGGTTGGGGAGGTTGACATGGCCGTCGAGGATCAGCGTGATGGGAAACCGGGGTTCGGTTACGGCGGTCCCCAGATCCTTTGCGGTCGGCGGTTTGACGCTAGCCCGGGGGATGACGCTCAAGGTCCCGTTGTTCTCCAGGACGGCGTAGGCGATATCGGAAACGTTCGGGTACTCCTTGGAGCGCAGCTGTTCCAGCAGATCGTTTAAATTAACCCGCAAGCGCCGCATGTTCCCGGTCATCAGCTTGCCGTTGCTGATCAGGATCGTCGGCGTTCCGCAGATAATCTTCCGGGCACGCTCGCTGTGGAGAACCAGCAGGGAGAGGAAGATCTCCGCGGCAAGCAGGACCAGGATGCCGATGATGCCGTTGGTGAGAGGAATGCCGGTATTGCTCATGGGGATGACCGCCAGCTCGGCGATAACGATGGTGATGACCAGCTCGAAAGGCTGCAGCTGGCCGATCTGCCGCTTTCCCATCAGACGCATGACCACCACCAGGACGGCATACAGGATCAAAGCCCGTACGGCGATCAAAAGCATCTGACCAACCCCTTAAAAAAATTCCAACTGGTATTTTAGCCAGATGCTTCAAGATTATTCTTTAGTTCCGGGGTTGGTACAGATCCCTGACCTGCTTCAATTCCACGAGATCCCCTCCAGACTCCTTGAAAACCTCCGGAACAACACCGTCAACCGTGAGGTAGATGACCTGCCAGCCATTCCTGGCGTAGTCCAGCAGAACCTGGATGGCCCGCCTCTTGCGGGTTTCCGAAGAGTTCAAGAGGGGATCGTCCAGGACCAGGAAGCCCCTTTCGCCGCCCAGAAACTTTTCCAGCAGGGCAAGCCTGAGAGCCAGCAGGAACTGCGCCCTGGTCCCGTCACTTAAAACCTCCTCGCCGTATGTCCGGCCGCCCCCTGCGACCTTAAACAGCAGGTCCCCATCCTGTCTGGTATAGGAAATGGAGTCGTACCGCCCGGTGATGCGCCTGAACATTTCCGAGGCCCGGGCGAGGGGCTCCAGGAGGGCGTCCTCCACGCTCCCCCGGGCAGCTTCGATGACCCGCTGCGCCCAGAGGGCGGCCAGCGCCTTCCTGATGGCCGCCTTCAGGGCGCCCTCCGCTTCCGCAAGGCGGCCTGCCAGAGCGCCCACATCCTCGCAGCCTGCTGCCACGAGCCTGCGGGAAGCCTCAAAGATCTGCTGCTGCAGGGTGTCGCGCTCTGTCTGAAGCTCCTGTTCCTTTTCCTTCAGCCGTTTCTCGGCGGCCTCTTTATCCCCCTGCAGCCGGTTGATGTCCTCCATAGAGCGCGGGCTCGGATAACGCTCGAGGTATTTTTCCAGCCCGGCCAGCCTTTCTTGCCATTCTCCCCCGGGGCCCAGGCACGATTCGAGTTGGGCTTTGATCTTCGTCATTTCCTTTTCAAGTGCCGCCTTTTCCTGAAGGGCCTTTTCCAGCTCTGAGCGTGACGGTTTGCCTGTCCTCGTCATCAACTCCTGCCGAACCTCTTCCGCCGCCGCCAGCTCATTCCCGCAGGTCTGGAGCATGGTGCGGGCCCGCTGCCGGCCTCCCTCCAAAACCTCGCTCTTCTGGAGGAAAGCGGCTTTTTCATTGAGCAACCGCTGGCGGTATGCTTCGGCCTCCCGGCAGGCCCGGTCGGCCTCGGCAACCTCCTTTTTCAACCTTTCCTCCTCTTCCAGACAGTATCTCTCAAAGGCGGACACCGCAGCATCCAGCCGCGCCGGCGGCTGCACTCCGAAATCCCTGAGGAGACGGAAAACCCTTTCCGCAGCCTCCTTTTCCGCCTGTCTGCAGGCGGAGGAAAGGGCTGCGCTCCATATTGCCGCCCCGATGCAGGCAACCGCCGCCACCCCCCCGGGCAGAAGCCACCCGGCATAGAAAAGTAAAATTGCCGCCACCGCCAGGACGGGCACCGCAAGCAATGCCCATCCGGTTTTCTCCTTCCGGGCCCCGGCCGCTTGAGCGGTGCTAAAAGCATTCCTCAATTCCCCCAGGGCGTTTGACAGAAACCGCCCCCGGCGGTTTGCCTCCTCCAGGGCGGTGTCGAGAGCAGCTCTGGCGGACCGGCAGGCCGCTTCCGCATCCCTGCAGTTAATATTAAGGGTTTCCAGCCTCTCCCGGATCTCCTGCAACTCGGCTTCGCAGTTCTCCATCTCCTGCTGCAGCGATAATCTCTTTTCCCTGAGGGAGTCCAGCTTGACATCTATTTCCGCCCACAGCCCGGCATCCTCCGGGGTGCACCTCTCGTAGGCGGCGTCCCTGTACTGCCGGTTAAGCTCCGAGAGCTTCCCCGCCAGCATCCTGCCGGCGGCACATAATGCCGCATTCCTTTCCTCTTCAAGCTGCTGCAGGCACTGCCGGGTCCCCTGGAGTTCCTGCCTGACTGCCGCCAGCCTTCCCTCAACCTCCTGCAGCCTCCGCCGGAGCCGCTCCCTTTCCGCCAGGTCTTTCAGGTAAAGGTCTTTACAGCGGTACAGGTTAAGGAAACCTTCGATCTCGGTCAACGCCCCCTGGGACCAGGCATTCCTCCTGGCGGTCAGTCCGGCTTCCGCCCGGATATTCTTAATCACCGTATCCAGGTTTTCCCGGAGATCGGAGGCGAAATGCTGTATACAGGCATCGATCAAGGGGGCTTTCCTGTCCCTGTCCCCCGACCAGAGAACCGCCAGGTCGCTACCGCGCACGATGGGGAGCCTGGCGAACTGTGGGGGAAGCCCCAGCCGCTTATCTAGATCGACGCTTCCCCGGAAAGTGATTTCCATGCCGCCGTGCTCGATCTTGACACAGCCGTCAAATTCTGTAAAGCGCCGGGACTGGAACCGGGACCGGGCGGAACTCCTGCGGAAGAGCAGGTTGACCAGCACATCCACGAAAGCGGTCTTCCCCGCCTCGTTTTCGTCAAAAATTACGGTGCAGGGCTTTTCCGGGCGGAACAACACCGGCCGCTCGAGGGGCCCCACCGGCCTGCAGGCGATCTCACGAATCAGCATGACGGTTACCCCTTCCCAGGTAGCGCAGGATAAAGGAGAGGGCCTCCCGATAGAGTTGCTCCCTTTCGCCTAAAACCTCTTCTGCCAGGGTTCGCAAGAACGGGGCAGTGAAATCCTCCATCTCGAAAACACCCGGAGGCTCCACTTCCTCGAGCAGTTCCAGGCACTTCCTGCCCAGGCCTGAGAGCGACCCGATGCTTGCAAACTGCGGCGTGACCAGATTTATATCCTTCCAGCCGTCCCGGAAGAAAGCTGCGATGGCTTCGATCTCTCCGGCGACCGCCTCTTCCCTTGCGTCGCCAAGCCAGCCGCCTGTCTCAAGGTCCAGAATTACGTTCGGGTCGGCGCTGTCGCAGAGGTAAGATCTTATCTCTTCGATTGTCTGCTCTTCGGAGCCGGGCAGGAAGTAAAAGGCAACCCTCTCCCTGCGGGGAACGCCGGGGATGTCCCGTCCCTCGACCCTGATGCCATCCGGCCCGATTTCCACCAGCAATACCTTTCTGGCGCCCGTCTCCCCCCTGGCGATGGGATAGGGGGAGCCGCTGTAGGCGATCCGGACCCGGTTGACCTGCACCGGCGGAAGGGTCGGATTGTGCCAGTGGCCCAGGGCAATGTAGGAAGGAGGAAAATCGGTGAAGTCGCGGTCCCATAGATGCGCTTCGCCGGAGCTTTCATCTTCCTCCTGCCGGTAGAGCCTGGCCAGAGCGGAGTAATAGAAGCTTGCATGGGCCATTACTACAAGAGGGGATTCCTCTCCAGGCAAAGGAATAGTGCAAAGAGACTCGTAGGCGGTCCTGCCCGGGGCAAAGGGCAGCCCTATGACAGGCACCTCCCCCACCTGCCAGACCGCCGGTTCCGTTCCGGCAGACCGCGCATTACCGCCGTAATACTGGCCGGCCGAAAAGGCCTCCGCATCGTGGTTCCCCGGGATCAGGCAAACAGCGAACGGCAGGGAGTCGAACAACTCCCTTACCCGGGCCCTCATTTCCGAGGCGGCCGCCGCGCTGTCAAAAAGATCTCCGGCGATCAGCAGTGCGTCGCACTCGAGTTCTTGCGCCATCCCGCATACCGCCCTGAGGGCTTCAAACCTGGCGGGAGCCGCCGGGGTGAGGTGAACATCTCCGGTATGCAGAAATCTCACTTCCAGCATCCCCTTCGGAGCATATTCCAACGAATTGTTCCATACCGAGGCGTGATAATCCTGCTGCCATCCCCTCAAGGGGCTGTCATGCCGGAGAAGATGCTGTTGAACAGGCCGACAAACTGCCTTGCCCAGGCGGCCCACACTGTTTTCTACGAAAATCCTGTCCACACGGTTGTAGAGGGGAGATACCGCCGGTTTTTTTAAACAATATATCCACTCTGCTGGTAAATCTGGTAAAATAGAAGAAAGGAGGGCGTTCTATGACCAACCACCAGATTGCAGTGTTAACATGCAGGGTTCTCGGCATCCTGTCCATCATTCAAGCCCTGGGAATGCTGCAAATGACCGTGGCGACAACCGGTACGGTGATCTGGGGAGACATCGCCGGGGAAAATGCCTGGTTGATAATAATCTCAGCCGGGATACCTTTTGTAATTCATCTCTGCTTCGGCATTTGCCTGTGGCTGTTCGCGGAACGGATTGCCCCGTACCTCGCCGGGGATGGAGATTCAAATATCGCCGAAGCGAAACTAGATGTAGGAGACCTCCTCACCGCCGCCTTTTCCGTCATCGGGATGTGGGTTCTCGTTCAGGCGGTTATTCGTTTGCTCCGATATGTCCTAAATTTCTGTCTTATTCAATTGCCTGCTTCCTCTGGCGGGTACATGCACAAGCAATTACTGGTGCAGGTTGTTGTCCTGGTTGTTCAGTTTGCGATCGGCCTGTACTTGTTCCTGGGAGCACGCGGTCTTGTGGGAATTTTAAGAAATCTCCGTGAGGCCGGGTTGAAGAAACCCGAATAAGAAGCATAGTTGATGCCAGGGATAACCGATGGTTCCGTTGGGCGGCATGGGCGTCTAATAAGCAAGTCATCCGCAGAGGGATGATCCCGTCTTTTGTCCAACATGTTCTCAGATTATCAACGACTTCAAGAACGGCAGCCAAAACAGAACGGAATTCTGGCTGCAATTAAATGGAAGGTTCATTTACACTCAATACCTGGCTTTAAGGGATAACAACGGAAAACCCCAGAAGTGACCCAGGACATCTCCAGAGCAAGAAGCCTAGAGGGTGAACAGCGACTTCTGAAATATACAAAGAATCCGCCGGTACATCCAACTGACCCTTAGCATCAATTCCTTCTTTTATCCTTTACTATCCTCTTTTATAACCTGCAGTATCTCTTCGTTTGGAGTAAGATTACCAAAGCTTAACGCAACCGGTGGATTTCCATTGCCTGCGTGTAAGGCAAACGTAAAACTGGCCTTTTGCTGTGACGGTATTTCAAAAACCCCGATTACTACTGTTTGCGGTTTACCTGCATCAATAGAGATGTTACCGGTAATAGCACCCCATCTGATAATATCGCCGTTCGAAAGGTTGCCGGTTTGTATATAGGATTCTTCCGGAATGATTTGAATAGGTACCGATTTATTAGGCGTCTCAAGTTGAAACTTTAAATCCTGCAAGAAATTGCTGCGCTCGAGATTAACGGGTAATTGTGCTATAAGCTTCAAGTCTGACAAATCAGATTGGGCTCCCATCTTGCTTTGGATAAAAGCTTTGCCGTTAAACCTGCTTATCTGAGGCAATTCCTCCTTTCGAAACTCTGATTCATACGTTACAATAGGGTCTGATTCTGAAAAAGAGCCGGTAATAAGCATTCCTGCTACTAATATCGCAACAAGCAAAAATGCAGATACAAGTAGAGATTTATGCTTTACAATGCGGTACAAATTAATCCCTCCCTCTCCTGATTTTATAGTATGTGTCCTTGATAAACATGGTCTTATGGCGGGTCTGGACGAGTTTTGCTGGGCCAGTGTTTTCTCTTGTGGTTACTCCCCAAACGAAGGATTCAACTCTTTTAAAAGATCTCTGACATCCTCATAATCGGTGTCCTCGGCATATATCTTGTAAAATTGCTTTAAAGCTTTCTCGGTTTCCCCTAATTGTTTATAAGTCAGTCCTAACAAATAACGGAACAACTTCATTTGTTCATCCATGCTTTTTCTGCTACGAACAGGTCCTTTTTCTAGAACCTCCAGCGCCAACTCGGGCTTATTTAAACCGAGAAAAGCAGAGGCTAATGCATTTATTACTACTAATTCTTGTTTCATTTCGGGTGGCAGGCCTTGTAAGACTTCAATGGCCTTCTGGTATTGTCTAACAGACCCCAGTGTAACAGCATAATTCAACTTGGTTACGGCATCCTCAGGATAACTTGCGAGATATTTTTCAAAGTATTTTACCGCCTCTTCCGGATTATCCAAGCGCCGATACAAAAAGGCTACCTCGCGACATAATGAATTAACTTCTGGTTTTGCTTCCAAGACCTTTAAGAAGGCTTCTAAAGCCGGTTGCCATTCACCTTTTTGGAGAGCCATTTTGCCCTGCAGAAAATAATTCTTGGCCTTTCCAGTGGGTGAATTAAAGGACTTGGCCGACCATGCTATTTGGCTTACAATGCCTGCAACGCCTAAGGGCCACCAAATAAAGAGGAATATTACGGATATCAAAAACCATAAGCAGCCAAGGGCTGTAGAAGTTGAACCACCGGCTAACTCTGGAGGCATGTCAGCATTATAACCTTCAATTTCAGACTGGACAGAAGCCATCTGCGCGGCTTTCGGCAAGTCTTTTTTCCGTTTTTCGAAATAGTTGATAGAATAAAGACCTGTTCCAGGGATGCTTGCTGAGGTATAAGCGCCGCGAGGACCAATGCCTACCCGGAAACCTTTCCCCCCGACACTTACTCCGAGACCACGTTTGCTTAAGTTTAGACGGACACCCTTTGCGATCTTAATGCTTTTTCGAAACCTCCAGCCCAAATAGACCACCTCTTTATCTGCGTATTACAAAGATGCGCACTGCACCACAACTAAATCCGGCAACCTTAATCTAAAATCTACCATGTCTCCGGTAACCTCAAAATACTCAGCCAATTCCCCGCGGTAGACAATTCCCTCCTTAAACGCCCGAATCAATTCTGAAAGCGGCATAAGATACCCGGCTGCCCACGTGCGGGCCCTATACTATCTCTTCCGCCAAAACGCACCTGAAGTAGGAGCGAGGGCACTATGCAGAGCATGCGACAGCCCAATAACAGGAGGAAAGCCCGGCCTTATAAGCTACCTGGGGCAACAGCCGCTCGTTACTGATCTTACACAATTGCTCATACAGTGCTGCCAGGGTCTGTTCCGCTGGCTACGCCGGCAGGGAAAAAATATTCCTTACTTACTCGAAATAGTAAAGAACCACGCAAAATCCTATCTCGTTCTTCCTCGCACTAGCCACAGCGTCACCCCCGTCCCCAGAAGGACCACCAGCATTACCGCTATGTAAACGTATGCGGCACTGCTGTTTCCAACCGACGGCAGTTTGATAGGCAATCGGAAGAGTGCCGATGGCTCCGAAACCTCTTTCTCGGGATTCAGATTTATGATTCTGCCTTCTCTACTTACCAGGGCTACTTCTCCTTCCAGGCGGGCCATTCTCTCCGGGCTCGAAAATATCGAGATCAGGGTCTCAATGCCTTCATCGTCGGGTGAGGAAATGATGTAATATAGTGCCCCAT
>CADDZD010000052.1 GCA_902812385.1 Clostridia bacterium
ACGCCCGGGTCGGGGAGAGGCGCCGGGTCTGGGCCAGCTGCCTGCATGAGGACTTCACGGCCATGGCCGGCGGCCTTGGCTTCCGGGCTACCCCTGGGGAGCGGCTGCGCTTCCGAACCCTCCATAAGGTCTATGACTATAAGGCCAGGTTTAAGGTGGAGCAGATGTGTGTAGGGTGCGGGCGCTGTGACGACAGATGCCCTGAATTCATCTCCTTTGCGACCATCATCAACCGGCTGAGCGATGAAGTGGAACAACTGAAGAAAGAGGCGTCCCAGGAGGTGGCGGGCCAATGAGTACCAATATACTGCTGCCCAGGCCGCATCGAATCCTGGCAATCCACCAGGAGACCGAGCATGAGTACACCTTCCGGGTGGAGTCAGAGGCCACGGCCAAGCACGGACAGTTTTATCAGCTCTCCCTACCGAAGATCGGCGAGGCGCCCATTTCGGTCAGCGCCATGGGTGACGGCTGGCTGGAGTTCACCATCAGGAAGGTGGGCAAACTTACCAGTGAGGTCTTCAGGCTGCGGCCGGGCGATCAGCTGTTTATGCGGGGGCCCTACGGAAAGCCATTCCCAATTGATGATTTTAAACACGGGGATCTGGTAGTAATAGCCGGGGGTACCGGGGTGGCCCCGGTACGCAGCACCTTAAGGTATTTCTATGAACACCCGGATGAAATAAAGGAAGTTTATTTCCTGGCCGCCTTCCGGGATAAGGGGAGCATCCTCTTCCGGGCAGACCTGGAGCGGTTTAAGACCAGGTTCCACACCATCTATACTCTGGACCAGGACCGGGTGGACGGTTTTGAGACCGGTCTGGTCACCCTGCACCTAGGAAGGATCCCCTTTAGCACCTTTACCCGCTATCACGTGATTATCGTAGGGCCCCCCGTGATGATGCACCACACCGCCCTGAAGTGTTTGGAGTACGGGGTGCCTGAGGAGAAGATCTGGGTCTCCTTCGAGCGGAGGATGTCCTGTGCTGTGGGCAAGTGCGGTCACTGTAAAATCAACGAAACCTATGTCTGCCTTGAGGGGCCGGTGTTCAACTATACCAAAGCTAAAGAGCTCTGGGATTGAGGGGGAGGGACATCTGTGAATCACGATCTCGATATTAAAAAGCTGCGCAACCACTGTTATCGCCAGTCCAAGGTCCCGGGGGAATTCATGCTGCAGATGCGTGCCCCCGGCGGGGTCATCGAGGCACGGTACCTGTCCCTGGTGCAGCACATTGCCGATACCTGGGGGAACGGCCTGTTTCACCTTGGGATGCGCCAGACCCTGTCCATTCCAGGTATCAAATACGAGGACATTCCGGCAGTCAATCGCTATATCAAACAATATATTCAGGAGATTGAGGTGGACCTCTGCGGGGTGGATATGGAGGTCACCGAGGAAGGCTACCCGGCCATCGGGGCGCGCAACATCATGGCTTGTATCGGCAACATCCACTGCATTAAGGCCAATATCAACACCACCGCCCTGGCCCGCAAGCTGGAAAGGGTCATCTACCCCAGCCCTTACCACATCAAGATCAGCGTGGCCGGCTGCCCCAACGACTGTGCCAAGGGCCATTTCAACGATTTCGGCATCATCGGACTGGCCAAAACCGAATACGATTACGACCGCTGCATCGGGTGCAAGAAGTGTATCGAGGCCTGTGCAAAACATGCCACCGGGGTTTTATCCATGGAAAACGGGAAAATCGTCAAAGATACCTGCTGCTGTGTCGGGTGTGGGGAGTGCGCCCTGGTTTGTCCCACCGGTGCCTGGACGCGGAACCCCACCAAATTTTACCGGGTCCTGATCGGCGGCAGGACAGGTAAACAGACCCCCCGCATGGGGAAGGTATTCCTCAACTGGGTCACCGAAGAGGTGGTGTTGGGGGTTATCAAGAACTGGGAGGACTTTTCCGCCGAGGTGCTGGAGCACAAACCGGTCTACCTGCACGGCGGGCACCTCATCGACCGGGCCGGCTACAACCGGTTCAAGGAGATGATCCTGAAGGGGGTGCAGCTCAACCCGGAGGCTATGGTGGCCCAGCGCATTCTATGGACCGAAACCGAATACAGGTCCAATTTCAATGTCAGGCCCATCAATGGGGTCAGGGCTGAAGGCTGAGAGGCCTTCAGCCCCTTCTCTTATCTGCCGGTTTTCACCTGCATACGGTTGGTGAGGATGTAGCCCTTGAAATCGCTGAGATTACCATTCGCTGGGTGGAAAAGAAACTGGGGGACGACCGATGATACTTTGACCGCCCCCCTATTCTCTACTATTAAACGATTACTTTTCAGCGGCAGTTTATACTCCCGCCGGGGTGAGGATCCGGTTCCTCTCGTCCACGAAGACCACCCTCGGGGTGTGGTTCCGCGCCTCTTCGTCAGACAGTTGAACGTAGGAGAGGATGATCAGGAGGTCGCCGGGGTGGCCGAGCCTGGCGGCGGCGCCGTTCAGGCAGACCTTGCCCGAGCCCCGCTCCCCCTCGATCACGTAGGTTTCGAACCGCGCCCCGTTGTTGTTGTTGACCACCTGCACCCGCTCGAAGGGGAGGATGTCGGCGGCGTCCATCAGGTCCCGGTCGATGGTGATGCTCCCCATGTAGTTCAGATCGGCCTCGGTCAGCACCGCCCGGTGGATCTTGGATTTCAGCATGGTGCGCAGCATGGCTTCACCTCCAGGTCGATGTTGTCGATCAGGCGGGTTTTCCCCACGTAAACCGCGGCGGCCAGAAGCACAGGCCCCTCCAGGACCCCCAGTTCCGACAGGTCCCTCCCGCTGCAGACCTCCACGTAGTCAACCCTGACGCCGGGAGCACCGTTCAGGGCCTCCAGGATTTTCTCCCGCACCTTCCGGGGGTCCCGCTCCCCCCTTTCGATCAGCTCCCTGCCCGCCGCCAGGGCGCGGGGCAGGGCCAGGGCCTGCCGGCGCTCCTCGGGGCTGAGGTAGGTGTTCCGGGAACTCATGGCCAGGCCGTCCGCCTCCCGCACGATGGGGCAGGTGACGATTTTCAGGGGGAGGTTCAGGTCTGCCACCATCTTCTTGATGACTATGGCCTGCTGGGCGTCCTTCTGGCCGAAGTAGGCCCGGTGGGGCTGGACGATGTTAAAGAGTTTCAGGACCACGGTGGTCACTCCCCGGAAGTGCCCCGGCCGCGACCTGGCGCACATCTTCTCCGTTACTTCCCCCAGCACCTCCACATAGGTGTTGTACCCCTGCGGGTACATCTCCTCCCCGTCCGGGACGAAAACGTAATCCACCCCCACGGATTCGGCCAGCCTGCAGTCCCGCTCCATGTCCCGGGGATAGGTGGCGAAGTCCTCCCGCGGGCCGAACTGCAGGGGGTTGACGAAAATGCTCATCACCACCAGGTCGTTCTCCGCCCGGGCGGCCCGGGCGAGGCTGAGGTGCCCTTCATGCAGGTAGCCCATGGTCGGCACCAGGCCGATGCTCTTCCCCTCCTGCCGTGCCTGCAGGCAGATCCCCTGTATTTCGCTCACTTTTTTGATGATTTCCATCCAACCGCCCCCCTCGACCATCCGTTATTCCTTTGGAAGATTGTAGCAGTGCTCGGGCCCTGGGAAAACACCCTCCTGCACCTCGGCCTTGAAAGTCTTGAGGGCATTCAGCATCATGTCATAAAGCCGGGCATACTGCTTGACGAATTTGGGTACCTTCTTGCCGGTCAACCCCATCATGTCGTGGAAGACCAGCACCTGCCCGTCACAGTCCGGGCCCGCCCCGATCCCCAGGGTGGGGATGTGCAGCTGCTTCGTCACCTCTGCCGCCACGTGGGCCGGCACAGCCTCCAGGACCAGGGAGAAGATTCCCGCCTCCTCCAGGATCCGGGCGTCCTCAATCAGCCGCCGGGCTGCATCCTCGCTCTTTCCCTGCACCTTAAAGCCGCCCAGCTGGTGCACCGACTGGGGGGTGAGGCCCAGGTGGCCCATTACCGGGATACCGGTTTCCACCAGGGCGCGGACCACCTCCGCCCGTTCCCTGCCCCCCTCCAGCTTGACCGCCTGGGCTCCCGCCTCTTTCAGGTAGCGGCCGGCGTTGAGCACCGCCTCGGCAACGGTGGTCTGGTAGGAGAGGAAGGGCATGTCCCCTACCACCATCGCCCGCTTCGCCCCCCGGGCCACCGCCCTGGTATGGTGCAGGCTCTCCTCCATGGTCACCGGCAGGGTGTTTTCGTACCCCAGGACCACGTTCCCGAGGGAGTCCCCCACCAGCAGGATATCGATACCCGCCTCGTCCAGCAGGCATGCCGTGGGGTAGTCATAAGCCGTCAGCAGTGTGATTTTTTCACCCTTCTCCTTCATCTCCAGCAGGGTAGTCGTCGTTACCCGCGCCATCGTCGCAACCTCCTGTTATTATGGTTTACCGGTTTTCCCGGCACTCAAAGCAACTGTACTCGAATAAGCAGCCTTCAGTTCATAATTCATTTTGCGCTTGTTTCAGTTAGCGTCGCCGCGTTGCGTGCCGGGTAACTCTCCAGGAGAGACCGCAGCTTTGCCGCCTGCTCCCGGGAGATGGCCCCCTTGGCAAGGGCGACGTCCACCGTCACAAGACCGAGGGCAGTGTAAACCGCCTTCTCCACAGGCAGATCTTCCAGAGCCTCCAGGTGCTTCTCCAAGGTGCCGGTGTCTCCCCGGGCGATGGGCCCTGTCAGAGCGCCGGGGATGCCCAACGACCTGATATTCTCGAAGGTGCCCGCCACCAGCGGCAGGAAGGCAGGCATGCCGACTTCCTCCGGCACTCCTGCCGCCTCCAGCATCCGCATGCTGCAGGCCAGCAGCCCCACCAGGTAATTGCAGGCCGTCACCGCGGCGGCATGGTACAGCACCTTCGCCCCGGAGTCCAGGATGAAGCTGCGTCCTCTCAGATCCTCCACCACCTTCCTGGCGAACCCGTAACCCCGCTCATCCCCCTCGATGCTGAAGTAGGAACCGGGAATCAGCGCCACGGCCTTTTCCACGGTGGCAAAGGACTGGATGGGGTGAAGGGAGAGGGTTATCGCTCCCTGTGCCGCGGCGGGTTCCAATGCCCGGGAGGTAAGGGCTCCGCTCATGTGCAGGACAAACTGTCCCGGGTGAAACGCTCCCTCCTCCGCAATTTCGGCAGCTACACGGGCGATGGCGTCATCAGAGGTGGTTATAAAGAGAGAATCCGCCCGTCTGGAAACCTCTGCCGCCGGAAGCACGGGACAGCCAAGCTGGGACGCCAGCTTCTCCGCCGATGCCCGGCTGCGGCTGGCGATACCGGCCACCTCGTAGCCCGCCCTCTGCAGCAGCAGGGCAACGGCCGAACCCACTTTTCCCGCCCCAACAAATCCGATCCTCAAACTCCCCACCTGCCTTTAATAGAAGTGGCAACAGAAAGCCATAGACACGGCTTCGCTGCTCTGATCATCCTCCTGCCAAAAAATAAATAAAGCCTTCTGAACATACTCAGAAGGCGGATCAAGCCTCTAGTTGCGTTTACCTTCCGTCTCAGTCCTGTTCAGGTACAAGCGGTTGGTTATCGGGTTTTCCATTATAAAATAAAAGGCCTGCAGCAACTAACCCGGTATAGAACGAGTTCTATCCGGAGCTACCGCGATCAGTATATCACATCCCCTGCCCGGTCCACAACCTGATTTTTTCCGCCGGGGCGGTTGCCAGGTATGCCTGCAAATGCTCCGCCGTAGTCCGGCCGTCGGGGTGCCGGTATTCCGGTGCGATTTCGTTTAACGGGATCAGCACAAAATTGCGCTCGTACATGCGCTCATGGGGAACGGTCAGTTCCTCACCGCTTAGAACCAGATCCCCATAGAGCAGCAGGTCCAGGTCGATCACCCGGGGGCCCCACCGGATCAGCCGCCTTCTCCCCAGTTTGTTTTCGATCCCCTGGAGCACACGGAGCAGCTCAAGGGGCGCCAGGGTCGTTTCCACCTCAACCACCCGGTTGATGAACCAGTCCTGATCGAGGTAGCCCACCGGCTCCGATTCGTAGTAGGACGATGCTTTGACAAGCCTGATTCCAGGCTGTGCGGTGATCTCCTGAAGCGCTGTCTCCAGGTAAGCCATACGGTCCCCCAGGTTGGAGCCCAGCCCGATGAAGGCCCGGTTCCCTATCTTCCCGTTACCGGTCATCTCAGAACTGTCGCCTCCTCGTGATCTCCACCGCCACCCACGAGAAAACCCCGCCGAGAGGGGCCTGGGGCTTTTTCACCCGGACCAGCACTTCTTCAACCGCAAAGCCCGCCAGGATCTCTCCGGCAATGCGCTCCGCCAGGGCTTCGATCAGTTTATAAGGCCTTCCGGTGACGATACCGGCAACCAGATCAAACACCCGGCTGTAGTCCACGCTCTTGGACAGGTCATCGCTGTGCCCGGCGGCTTCCAGGTCACAGGTGATCTCCACATCCACGATAAAGCGCTGGCCGAGTTCCTGCTCGGCAGGCAGCACTCCATGATAGCCGAAAAACTCCATTCCGCTGATAATGATTTTATCCCGGTATCTCTTCATAGCAGACGCTCATGCCGCTCATGCAGCACCATCAAAAGTATGAAAATAGTGGTTTATCCTTGCCGGCGTAGCGACCTTACGGAGGTTGTTATCTCGCCCTTGACGAGGAGCAGCTAACGGCAGCCGAAGCGACCCCGCACTCAAAGGGAATCTACCCTTTAACGTTCATTCAGAACTGGCTGTTATTAATCATCTCGTTACAGAGAGAAAGTGCCACTGAGTGCGGGGGAGCTAGGCGACTCTGCGCCATGGAAGGCGTCATAGGAGCCGGTCGGCTGCCGTCTGCGACGAGTCTTAGGGCGAGTTCAACCGAAGTCCGGGAGCAAGCGCAAGGATAAACCGGAACATATTTTCAGGACAGGATCGACCGTCCCATCATTAACCGTTGACAATGGCGTCGGTCATCCGGGCAACCCGCACCATTTCCCTAACGTCGTGTACCCGGACAATGTCTGCCCCGCAGGCGATCCCCAGGGCCACCGTTGCAGCCGTCCCTTCCACCCGCTGGTCCGGAGGGAGGTTCAACGTCCTGCCGATCACCGACTTCCGGGAGGTTCCCAGCAGGATGGGTTTACCAAGAGAGCGGAACTCCCGCAGCCTACGCAGTACCTCCAGGCTCTGTTCCCTGGTTTTTCCAAACCCGATCCCGGGATCGATGATGATCTGCTCCGGCCTTACCCCGGCATCCTCGGCAATCTTGATGCTCCGCCGCAGGAAGGCCATGATCTCGCCCATCAGGTCACGGTACTCTGTGCCCTGCTGGTTGTGCATCAGGATCACAGGCACGTCATACTCTGCAGCCACCTCCGCCAGCCGGGGGTCGTACTGAAAGCCCCACACGTCATTAATCATGTGCGCTCCGGCCTGGAGAGCCGCTTTTGCCGTTTCTGCTTTATAGGTATCGATGGAAATGGGAACCCTGATTTCCTCTAACAGGCGTTCAAGCACAGGCATAATCCTGCGCAGCTCTTCCTCCACCGGGAGAGGCTCCCATGACCAGGGACGGGAGGGATCTCCGTAAAAAACCGGATTGGCCTGAACCCGGGTCGACTCTCCTCCCAGATCGATAATATCTGCCCCATCCTCCACCATCTGCCTGGCATGGGAGACGGCAGCCTCCACATCAATGAATTTGCCTCCGTCCGAAAAGGAATCCGGGGTGACGTTGAGGATCCCCATAACCAGGGTGCGCTCGCCGATGGTGAGGGATAGATCCCGGCAGCGCAGGGTGAAAGGCTTGCGCCTTTCCAGGTTATCCAGGACGGTTTTAATCTCGTCGGCAAGCCCGGACAGGCCGAAGGGCTGCATGTGCAGTTTCTTGCAAACCTCTTCGTACTGCCTGAGGGTACCCATCAGGAGGACGTCTGTCCTTTCAGCCCTGAGCCCTCCTGCCTCTCTGCTGATGGCCGCCTCCCCGCCTCGGGACAGCATCTCCTGCTTGAGGATGACAGCCGCCCGGAGGGGGAGCCCCTCGACCTTCAAAACCCGGTGAACGGCCTTGGGAGCCATCCACTTGATTCCTGTGGCGTCGGCACCTACTTCCTTGATGGCAGGGCGCGCCTCGGAGCAGTCGTTGATTTCTACAACCCTGACATTATGCCCTAGATCCATAGCGAAACCACCTTTGGCATGCTTAGTAGATCAAAACGAGATTGCCTGTTTCCATTGTGGGAAACTTGTAGCACTTCTGCTGGGCACTGCACTCGTGACACGCCCGGGAGAGATTATCAGCCCTGTGCAGCAGTTCCCCCAGGGTCGTCATCTGGGTGCTTTGCTCCCGGTGCTCATGGATGGCGTTGACGATCACCCGTCTTTCGACGGGTGTAAACCCCGTCCTTTCAAGGATTTCCTGAGCGAGGGCCGCCCCGACGGGAGCGTGGTCCTCTCCCGTCTCATACTCGCGCCACCTTCCGATATCGTGGAGAATGCCGGTGGCGTAAATGACCTCTTTTGCGGCACGGGGGCCGCTCAAGCCGTTTTCGGCAATGAAACCCGACAGATAACCGGATTCCAGGATCAAGATATAAGTGATGCGCGCCACGTCCACAAAGTGCTGCAGGTCGTGTTTGCAGAACTCTCTGTCCCTTTCCGCCGCTTTGTTTTTCTCCAGACACTCTTGAAACAGGGGATCCCGGACAATCGCGTCAATCCGCTCCATATACCTCTCCTTTGATGTTAATAGTAAACTGCCCTGCAATATGCTTTTATTATAAACCCTGCAACCTTAACCCTGCAACAGCAGCTCTTACTGTTAATTTTTTAATTCCTCTTATATAATGGTAATAGCTTTCCTGTGGGAAATTACCTTGTGCTTTTCAATCCATTGTTTGAGGAGGGAATAGCTTGTTTCTCCAGGGAGGTCCACCATGTAAATATGAAGCCGCTGCTGGTGTCGAAACCGCCTGTAATGCCGTGATGTGTCCTGTGTGTGGCGTGGTATGGGGAATGATTAGTATCGAAAGCATTTTCAGCGAAGCGGAAAAAGAGAGATTCTGGTCCGGGCAAGGCTGCCCTGACTGCAAATCCCAATGGCTTAGCGGAGAATAGGACGGTTAGGAAAAGCCCCGGCTTACCACCGGGGCTTGTACTTTGCAACAGTATGGTTATCCCTTAACCTAGAACAGACCTTTTACGCTGCCGGTCTCAACGTCCACATCAATTCTCCGGAACGCCGGGTCGGACGAAGTACCGGGCACAAGTCTGATCTCACCGCAGACAGGTACAAGGAACTTGGCACCGGCAAAGACGAGAACATCGCGGATCGGCAGCATCCAGCCCTTAGGCACACCCTTCAGTGCCGGGTCGTGGCTCAAGCTCAGGTGGGTCTTGGCCATCATGGTGTAGAAGTCAGGATACTTCTCCTGCAGCACCTTTGCCTTGGCCTCTGCAGCCGGCTGCCAGATCACGCCGTCAGCGCCGTAGACCTCTTTGGCGATTGTCTCCACTCTCTGCATGAAGGGCATATCGAGCGGATAGAGGTACTTGAAGTCGACCTCTTCTTCGCAGGCGTCGATGACGGCATCCGCAAGCTCAAGCGCACCGTCTCCACCGTAACGCCAGTGATTGGATACAGCGCAGCGGGCCCCTGCCTGCTCGACCAAACGCTTGATGAGCTTGTGCTCTTCCTCGGTATCGGTCGGGAAGCTGTTGATGCAGACAACCGGCTTGATTCCGGATTTCTGGACAATACCGATGTGGTGGAGCAGGTTGGCAATACCTTTTTCAAGCAGCGGCAGGTTCTCCTTCGTGTATTCCTCTGGAAGCGGACGGCCGGGAACCACGGTAGGCCCACCACCATGCATCTTGAGAGCCCTGACGGAGCAAACAAGGATGGAGACATTGGGTTTGAGACCGCTGTGGCGGCACTTGACGTTCCAGAACTTCTCGAACCCGATGTCGCACCCAAATCCGGACTCGGTGCAGTGGTAGTCGAACAGCTTGAGTCCGATCCGGTCGGCGATAATCGAGGACTGACCGACGGCGATATTGGCAAACGGACCCGCATGTACCATCACCGGCTGGTATTCAGCCGTCCAGCACAGGGTCGGGTTAATGGATTCCCTCATGATGGCAGTCATGGCTCCGGCAACTTCCAGGTCTCCGGTCGTGATCGGGTTTCCCTGGCGGTCGTAGGCTACGATGATCCGGTTGAGGCTTTCCCGCATATCCTTGAGGTCGCGCACCATGGCCAGGATGGCCATGATCTCCGAGGCCACCGTGACCATGAACCCGGACTGCATGGTGAAGCCGTCCATCTCGGTGCCGAGACCGATGATAATACTACGCAGGGCCTGAGCACCCAGATCCATGACCCACCTCATCTCGATCTTCTTGGGATGAATGTTCAGTCGTTTCAGGCCGCGCTTAGCCAGTTCTTCGTCCGTATAGTTCGCCTCGTGTTGCATCCTGGCGGTCAGGGCCACCATCGCAAGGTTGTGGGCGTTGGTGATGTTGTTGATGTCACCGGTGAGCCCCAGCGAAAACTCGGTCATCGGGATCAAGAGGGCGTTGCCACCGCCTGCGGCAGTACCCTTGATGTTGAAGGTCGGGGCACCTGACGGCTGCCGGACGGCGCCTCCTACATTCTTGCCGCGCTTGGCGAGACCCTCGATTATGCCCATCGTAGTCGTTGTCTTGCCTTCGCCCAGTGGGGTCGGGGTGATTGCGGTGATCTCTATGTACTTACCATCCGGCTTGTCCTTCAAGCGCTCCAAAATCTTCATGTAATCGAGCCTAGCCACCCTGCCGTAAGGAATCACTTCATCCTTTTCCATGCCCAGCCTATCAGGAATCTCATACGGCTTCGGCATGTTCTTTTCGGCTTCCTCGGCAATCTGCCAGTCCGCCAATTTTGTTGCATCCCAAGCCATTAACAGTATCTCCTTTCATCTTTTAGTCTGTTTCTAATTTCTTTTTAGCTGTGTAACATAACAACTCGGCCCCTATCCTCCCAAAGAACACCCCCTTCATACCTATCTAATCTAGGTGCTGCTACCCCAATTTTTGATATTTTCTTTTCCCATCCTAGTTGATAACCAAAAGTGCGTACTTTACCACTGCACCTGGTTTATCTATTAAAGCAAAATCATATAAATTTATATTCGATGTTATTTCAAAATTTCCTACTTGTAGAAATATTAAATTTTTGTGACAAGCTTAACAAGAGGCGCCCACACACCTGAAGCACCGCGGCAAAAAAGAGCAACTCCAGTTCACCTGGAATTGCCCCAGTTATGTCGCCGGGTTCAACGGTATCTTTTTAATTTAAAGGCCACCTAAAAATTTTACTGTTCATAGATCCAGGACTCCAGAGAAAGCCCGTAATCTAAGAGCTCGGACTCGTCAAAGAAAAGAGAGATCTCCCTAGCGGCGCTTTCCGGCGAATCCGATCCGTGGATGACGTTTCTCCCGATGTCGATGCCGAAGCTTCCGCGAATCGTGCCGGGAGCCGCCTTGGCCGGGTCGGTTGCGCCCATCATCTGGCGCACAAGGCTGATGCAATTCCGCCCTTCCAGGACCATGGCTACCACCGGGGCCGAGGTGATGTACTCCACAAGCCCGCTAAAGAAGGGCTTCCCCTGGTGCTCGGCATAATGCCGGGAAGCAAGTTCCTTCGTGATCCTGAGCATCTTCAAACCGACGATCTTCAAGCCCCGGCGTTCAAAGGTGCGGATGATTTCACCCACCAGCTGGCGCTGGACGCCGTCCGGTTTGACCATGACAAAAGTTCTTTCCATCTCCCGAAATCCTCCTTATGCCTGCTGCATCAGAAGCTCGAACTCCTGGCGTTCGATGGTCTCTTTCTCCATCAAAGTCTTCGCTATCAGATGCAGTTTATTCATGTTGTTTTCCAGGATCTCTTTCGCTCTCTGGTAGCACTTCTCGATCATCCGGTGCGCTTCCCTGTCAATGGAGTAGGCGATCTCCTCGCTGTAGTTCCGGTCGCGGGCGATGTCCCGCCCCAGGAACACCTGCTCCTCGGGACGGCCGAATGTCATCGGCCCTAACTCCTCGGACATGCCGTACTCGGTGATCATCTGGCGCACGATACCGGTAGCCCGCTCCAGATCGTTCTTGGCGCCGGTGCTGATATCGTCCAGCACAAGGCTCTCCGATACACGTCCGCCCAGCAGGGTGGTGACCTCGTCGAGCAGGTGGGACCTGGTCTTGTAGTTCCTGTCCTCGGTCGGCAGCAGCAGGGTGTACCCGCCTGCTCTGCCTCGCGGGATAATCGAGATCTTGTGGACCGGATCCGTATGAGGCAGGAGACTCCCGACCACGGCGTGCCCTGCCTCATGGTAGGCCACCAGCCTCTTCTCCTCCTCGCTCATGACCCGGGACTTCTTCTCCGGCCCGGCGATTACCCGTTCTGTGGCATCCTCCAGGTCCTTCATGGAGATTTTTTTCCGGCCGCGCCTGGCGGCCAGGAGCGCCGCTTCATTCACCACGTTTGCCAGGTCGGCCCCCGTAAAACCGGGGGTGCGGCGTGCCAGCACTTCGATATCGACATCCTCCTCAAAGGACTTGCCGCGGAAGTGCACCTTCAGGATCTCCGTTCTCCCCTTGATGTCCGGCTTGTCAACGACCACATGCCTGTCGAAGCGGCCGGGACGCAGGAGGGCGGGATCGAGAATATCCGGCCTGTTGGTGGCTGCAATGATAATGATCCCCTCGTTGGCGTTAAAGCCGTCCATCTCCACCAGCAACTGGTTCAGTGTCTGCTCCCGCTCATCGTGGCCTCCGCCCAGTCCGGCACCCCGGTGCCTGCCAACGGCGTCAATCTCGTCAACAAAGACGATGCACGGAGCGTTCTTCTTCGCCTGCTCGAAAAGGTCCCGCACCCTTGCGGCCCCAACCCCCACGAACATCTCCACGAAATCGGAGCCGCTGATGCTAAAGAAGGGAACCCCCGCCTCCCCGGCAACGGCGCGCGCCAGGAGGGTCTTGCCCGTACCGGGAGGGCCGTACAGCAGTACCCCTTTGGGGATCTTCGCCCCGATGTCATTATAACGCTTCGGGTCTTTGAGAAAATCCACCACCTCGTGTAATTCCTCCACCGCTTCGTCAACCCCGGCAACGTCGGCAAAGGTAACCCTCTTCTTATCGGGTTCCATCAGCCGCGCACGGCTCCGGCCGAACTGCATCACCCGGTTGCCGCTTCCCTGGGTCTGCTGGAACATAAAAAGCATGAAGCCAACGATCAGTAAGATCGGTAAAAAGGTCGAAATCAGTCCCGCCCACCAGGGGGTACCCTGGCTCGGAACATATTTCACCACCGTCTTGCCGGCACTCATTTTCTCCGCCAGCAGTTTATGCAGGTTCTGATCACTGGCAGGGGCATAAGCGGTAAACTTCTCGTTACCTGTGGTCACACCCTCGATGTGGAAGCCCCCTTCACCATCATTCCTCAAAGTTATTTCCTTAATCTTTCCCCCATTAAGTTGTGTATAAAAATGATCATAAGTCCATTCCTTCGCCTCGGTTTGGGGGGGCATCGCCAGCTTGATGGCAAATACGGCAAATAAGATGACCATTAGATAAATCATGAGATTTTTCAGGACGCGACTCATCCTCCCCCTCCTTTCTATTGCATTCTTGCTTTAGATCTGCAGTCCATCCTCTGAATTTTAACATGTTTCAGCAATAAATTTCAATTTTTAATAAAATGCAGCATAAGCACACGCCTGGTTTCGGGAGTGACGAGAGCCTCCCGGCTTCTCCGGCAGCCCACCGCCCAGTAGATCTCCCCGTCGGAGGCAACAAGGGGTATCTGCTCCCTCTCTTCCCGGGGAATCTTCAGGTCTCCAAAGAGTTTCTTCAGCTTCTTGCTGCCTCCCATACCGAAAGGGCGCATCCGGTCCCCCGGCCGGCGTGTCCGCACGTAAAGGGGGAGTTTGATTTTATCGTAATCGAAAAAAGCCCGGTGGCTCGAGCCGCGCAAATCGAGCAAACAAGGTGCCTGCCCGGGCTCCCGCTCGATAATAGCGGCGTGCACGGTGACCCCCAATGCAGGCACGGGGGTCTCGCCGGGGACTGCTATCTGCTGCTCTACAAAGGGGTGAGGCGAAAAACGCTCCGGGTCTTTATGAATGATGAAATCCCGATAGCTCTTCCGCACCCTGACTCCACCCGGCAGGTGTATCTCCCCTCCCACCGGCCCCCCGGCCAGCAGGTGGAGGCAGTCTTCCACGTGCAGGTACCCGAAATCCTTCAGGTTTCCGGCCGCCTCCGACACGGCTGCACGAAGCAGGCGTCGCCGTACCGCAAGGGGAAGGCCAAGAAAGCCGGGGAGGTCCAGCTTGATCTCCCCTGCTCGCCTTTCTTTTATCAGCTTCCCGCCGACCTTCAGGGTGTAATTCTGCAAAAAACCGTCTTCCTCCTCTATAATATCACCGAGCCGGAGCAGTGCCTGCTCCACACAAGGGTTGAATTCCTTCTTCAGTAAAGGAAGCAGTTGATGCCTGATCTTATTGCGCAGGTAATTCGTAGACAGGTTGGAGGGATCGGTGCGCCAGGTGAGCCCCGCCCTCCTGCAGTAGTCCTCGATCTCCTCCCTGGTTGCGCAGAGCAGGGGGCGCACCACCGGGCCGTTTTGCACCGGGATGCCCGATAGGCCCGAGGGCCCCGTCCCGCGCAGGAGGTTCAAAAGAATTGTTTCCACCCGGTCGCCGGCATGGTGCGCCACTGCGATCCTTTCCGCACCGGCTTTCCGGGCCACATGTCGGAGAAACCGGTAGCGGGCAAACCTGCCGGCGTCCTCAATGCCGGTCTTCATGCTTGCAGCAAGCCGCTTCACGTCGGCGTAACCGATGGTTACAGGGATCCCCCAGCGGTGGGCAAGCCTCTGGACGAAGCGGGCATCATCCCCGGCCTCGGGGCGCAGGAGGTGGTTGAGATGGGCGATGTGGAGCGACAGGGAGAGGGTGCCCAGCTCCTTTAAAACATGAAGCAGGGCAACCGAATCCGCCCCGCCGGAAACGCCGACCACCACCCTCATCCCGGGTCGCAGTAGTTGGCGGCTCTCAATAAATCTTAATATCCTTTCCTGAAAATCCCCTATATCGGACATTCTCCTTCACCCCAACTCGCACTGCCCTGAAAATGTTCAGGTTTATCCTTGCGCTTGCCCCCGTATACTCCGGCTGCGCCTGCAAGGATAACCCACTATTTTCATTCTTTTGATGATGCCGCTTGGGCGGCATGATCGTCTTTCTAGAAAATCCCCATATCGGACATTATCCTTCACCCCAATTCGCACTCGCCGCAGAAACGGGCCACCAGGACGGTCATATCATCCCGGTTTTGGGAACTACCGTTTTTCAATGCACGCTTCAGGATCAGATCGGCAACGGTCTGGGGCTCTTCAACGGGAAGCTCCAGAAGAAAGCCGTAAAGCCAGTCGCCCGGAGCGGTTCCTTCCTGTTCCACCTCGCTTATCCCGTCGGTCACCATGACCAGTATATCTCCCGGCAGGATCTCTCTCTTCAACACCTCTGTCTCAAGCCTGTCCAGGATACCTGCCGGCCAGCAGGTAGACCTGACCATCTCCACGCTCCCGTTCCTTTTGATAAAGCTGGGAGGCGCACCCGCCTTTAAAAAATCCACAGACCCGGCGCTCAGGTCGATCAGGGCGAGATCGATGGTGGCCGCGCTTTCTTCACCGCCCCGCAGATAGAGAGCGGTGTTTACAACCCCTGCTGCCACCTCCGGCGGGTTGCCGCTCCCTATTAATTGTTCCATCATTTTTATCACAATCCTGCTTTCCCGCGCGGCATTGATCCCGGCACCCATTCCGTCGCTCACGACCAGCAAGAAGCGCTGCAGGTCAAGGCGTGCGATCGCAAGGCTGTCCCCGCAGAGGGGTTCGGCGGGCTTGGCCCTCTGGGCAAAGCCGATCTGCGCCTGGAGCTGTGTTGATTTACCGGACAGTCTGGACTTTTCTTTACCAAGCAGCCGTTCCAGAAAGGGTGAGCATAGCAGGTACAACCCCGCTGCGAGGCCGCCGGCAATCAGGTGGCCGGCCAGTGCTGCCTGGGTTTCGTAAAAAAAAGAAAACAGGAGGCTCGCCAGGACAAAACCGACCAGTACACCGGTACGCCCCAGGCTTCTCAGAATACCGGAGCAGAAACCGGTCCCGGCGTAAAAGCCTATCCGGGGAAGCATCTGCCAGAGGTCCCCGACCAGCAGGCCGAGAAGGACTCCCGCCGCCGCACCCCAGGGTGCGCCCCAGCCACCGGCGGTGAGCAACAACAGGCCGCGCACCACTACCTCCCGGATTTCCACGGGACCTATCCGCAGGCTCCCCAGGCCGCATAAGACCAGGAACAAGAGGAGAAGGGGGCGTGCGAATTCTTTCTTCTCCAGCCTGAAATCTGTTAAAACGTAATAGAAGGGAAGGGTGAACAGTCCGGCCAGCAGCGATTCACTCACCAGGCCGGGGAAAACCCCGGTGCCTTTTTTCAAAAACAGATGAAGGCCTGTTTTGACCAAAAGATTGATGCCTCCGGCGGTTAGGGGGAGAGTTGCGAGGGGCGCACTGCTGCCGCTTTTCTGCAGCCGGAGGGCAAGGAAAGCCGCAGCCACCGCTGCCAGAGCGTCACCCAAGGGATTTACCAATAAATAGGTGTCGCCTCTTGTAAAAATTCCGACCAGCAACCCTCCCAGCAGCGGCCACGCCGGCTGTTCCGGGAGGAAGGGCGAAACCACCGCCAGAGCGGTTGCAAAGGGGGCGAGTCCTCCCAGAATCGACCGGCCTGCGGCCAAACCCATTACAAAATGGAACAGGTACTGGCAGAGGGCCGGGCGCTGCTCCAGAAATCCGTCTATGGCCTGCCGAAACCGGACATAACCTGCATTCATGCGGCTGCTCCTAGCTGGATTATTTTGTCTCTCAATTTAAATCATTATAATATACGGGGATCCAGAAATAAGCAGTATCCTGGCGGGAAGGATGAAAAAAGGCCGACAAAAAACAACAATCCCCGTCTCTTTCAGACGGGGAAAATATTTGGTGACCCGTAGGGGATTCG
>CADDZD010000053.1 GCA_902812385.1 Clostridia bacterium
ATGCCCTTTTTGTAGGGATATTGTTAAATATTGGTTTGAAGTGCTGCACTTTTGCTTAAAAACAGCGTCATTTGGTGTTTGCTGTTTACACCGAAGTTAAAAAATGCTTACAGCGCAAAAAGCTTAATCTGTTAACTTACCCTTGACTTTAGGGATACTTTTTCGTATAATGCTTCACGACAAGTGAAAAATAAAGCAAATAGTGTAAGCCTTTCAGCCAAACCTCTTCTTGAACCATTCAAGAACTCCCTTTCGAGTGCCTCCATTTGATTCAATCAAAATGGACAGGCAATTTTGTTTGGGTGTGGAAACTCAATGCTTTTCTCATACTTCCGAACTGCAAAAAGAAGAAAACTCACGGAGGCGAGAGTCCGGAATGAGTAATCTGGCTCAGCAAGAGGTATCAGATGCGATCCAGTACCTGTCGGATGAAATTATCGTCGAAATGGCCAAAGATGGAGATGACGCCGCCCTAGAGTACCTGATTAACAAGTACAAGAACTTCGTGCGAGCCAAAGCAAGGTCCTACTTTCTGATCGGTGCTGATCGCGAGGACATTATTCAGGAGGGGATGATTGGACTTTACAAAGCGATCCGGGACTTCCGGTGTGACAAGCTCTCTTCATTTCGGGCATTTGCAGAGCTTTGTATCACAAGGCAGATCATAACAGCCATCAAAACCGCGACACGTCAGAAGCATATTCCCCTGAATTCGTATATTTCTTTAAACAAGCCGATTTATGACGAGGACTCAGACCGGACACTGTTGGACGTAATCTCCGGATCAAAGATCAGCGACCCGGAAGAATTGATTATCAGCCGTGAGGAGTTCGACGATATTGAGGAAAAGATGGGAGAGATTCTCAGTTCCCTGGAATGGAAGGTATTGATGTTCTACCTGGAAGGCAAGTCGTACCAGGAAATGGCCTCTGATCTGAAGCGGCATGTGAAGTCCATCGACAATGCACTTCAGAGGGTTAAAAGGAAGCTGGAAAGGTACCTTGAAAAACGGGAACACTAAATAAGGGCAATGGACCGGTCTTGATCTCCGGTAGAATCCGTTGTATAATACACCTTGTCGATAAGATGTGCCGACGTAGCTCAACCGGTAGAGCGGCTGACTTGTAATCAGCAGGTTTAGGGGTTCAAGTCCCCTCGTCGGCTCCAGTGAAATAATGCTTATAACTGTTAAATGTGGAGAGGTTCCCGAGTGGTCAAAGGGGGCAGACTGTAAATCTGTTGGCTCAGCCTTCGAAGGTTCGAATCCTTCCCTCTCCACCATATCGCGGGGTGGAGCAGTTGGTAGCTCGTCGGGCTCATAACCCGAAGGTTGCCGGTTCGAATCCGGCCCCCGCAACCAATGCCCACATAGCTCAGTAGGTAGAGCGTCGCCTTGGTAAGGCGGAGGTCACCGGTTCAATCCCGGTTGTGGGCTCCAGCGAAAGTCAAGTCCCGCAAGGAATTGCGGGACTTTTGATTTTTCTATCGGTGCCTAAAAATGCAAAATGGTTGCTATTTGTTTTCCGGTACCGCAACTGCTGTGTTTATTGTTGCGGCTGATACTATAAACTTCTGTTTCTTCTGACTCTTCTGATATGGGCTGTTTCCATCTGCAGGACATCAAGCTTGGCTTCAATACGGTCAAGAGTGTCGATAATTCTCATATTTATATCTTCCTGGAGCGATCGGGCATCATAGAGGGCCCGTATTTTTTCGATAACTTCGTTTTCAATTCGAACCTCAATTTTAGTCACTGCATTTTTTAAACCCTGGACATCCTCTTTTATACCGACCATATCCTTTTTCAGGCCTGATACATCTTCTTTTACACTGACCATATCCTTTTTCAGGCCTGATACATCTTCTTTTACACTGACCATATCCTTTTTCAGGCCAGATACGTCCTCTTTTACACTGGACATATCTTTTTGCAGGCCGGCTATTTCACCTTTTACACCGGCTATATCTTGTTTTAGGCCGGCTACATCGCTTGCCAAGGCACCTAGTTGTTGTATCACCAACTCTTGAAATTTTTCGTTATCCAAATTATCACCTCCTCTCTCCGAATTTCCGGGCTTTTTTATCTTCGGTGGCTTTTACTGCCCTGATAAACCGTCGAAGGGAATCATCTGACAGTGGTCTTACATCGGGGGTCATCGGGTTTCTTCGGCCGCATAACGATGCCGTCAAAGCGCTGCTAAACCTCTCATGTTATAATAATACTATAGATCGGGGAGAAATGGATGTTTTAAGGCGATGCTTTAAGAAACGCCGCTCTCGTTGCGCTACTCCTGATTTAGTAGAGTCCGGTTGGATTGCCGGAAAGGCCGGAGTTGTGTCTCTGTCTTCTTCCATGGGTTGGCTTCCAGTATTGTGGGCAGTATCTGTGACCGCTTGCCTCCGGGGCGGCAGAAAAGAACTTTTTCACAGCAACCTTTAAAGGACGTGACTGTAGGGTGACTCGGGAAAAGGTGGTTGTAGCCATGAGCGGTGGGGTGGACAGTTCGGTTGCCGCCCTGCTGCTCAAAAAAGAGGGTTATGATGTGATCGGGATAACTATGCAGGTCTGGCCGCGCTCGGAGGAGGATTACAAGGCGTGCTGCGGCCTGACGGCGGTTAACGACGCCCAGCGGGTGGCCTGGAAGCTGGATATCCCTCATTACGTCCTGAACTTCCGGGACGAGTTCGAGGAAAAGATAATCGGCTATTTTTGCCGGGAATACCTGGCGGGCCGCACCCCAAACCCCTGCATCGCCTGCAACAAGGAGATCAAGTTTGGTTCCCTGCTGGAAAAGGCCCGGGCTCTTGGGGCCGGGAGAATTGCCACCGGCCACTATGCCCGCATTGAGCAGAGGGCAGACGGAATTTACCTGCTGCGCCGGGGGGTCGACGAGGGTAAGGATCAAACCTACGCTTTATACCAGATGAACCAGTACCAGCTTGCCCGTACACTGTTTCCCCTGGGCGGCTACCGCAAGCAGGATGTAAGGCGGATGGCGGCGGATGCCGGGCTCCCGGTGGCAGAAAAGCCCGAAAGCCAGGAGATCTGTTTTGTAGCCACGGGAAGCTACAGCGACTTCGTGGAAGAGCGATTCCCCTCGGTCGAGAACGAGGGTTACTTCAGGTATTCCGATGGCCGGATCCTGGGGGTCCACAAGGGAATTCACCATTATACCATCGGCCAGCGCAGGGGCCTGGGGTTGTCCTTCAAGCACCCGCTGTACGTCACCAGGATCGATCCCGAAACCAATACCGTCTGGGTGGGGCCGGAGACCGACCTCTATCACCGGGGGCTGATTGCTACCGACGTTAACTACATTACGGGTTCTCCCTTCGAGGGGGACCGTCCGGTCCAGGCCAAGATCAGGTACCTGGCTCCTCCGGCGGAGGCGGTTGCCACCTCAATCGGGACGGACCGCTTAAAGGTAGCCTTTAAAACACCTCAAAAAGCGATAACCCCGGGCCAGTCGGTGGTTTTATACGACGGAGACATTGTGCTGGGGGGGGGCGTTATCGCAGAGGTAACCGACTGATGAACGGCCAACGCCGCTCCGGCACCGGGCACCTGCTTTCGGAGACGGATGTGCGGTTCGGAACCGGCGTTAGCCGGTTCCAACGGCTTCCGGCCTCAGAAATCCCGTTTAGGTATAGCTTGAACGGGCGGGTGGGAGACTAAGGGATGCAGCATAAAAAACAAAAGGGGTGAAAGCGAAGTATGAAAGAGCAGAAACAGGATCCGGCCCAGGAACCGGTCTTTGTTCCCGAAGATGCCGGTTCGGCTACAACCATAACTATTAACCGGCAGAGTTTGAAGCAACGCAAAGAAACAAAGAAAGGAAGGCCTACTGAAGAATAGCAGAGGCGCCACCTCGGTTGTGGCGCCTCTGGTCGTACATTGCCAATATCTTAGGACATTCGCCTGATACCGTCAGCTCTGGTGTTGCCGCCTTTTTCGACGAAGGTCTTGCAGCATGTAGCCATGCAGCTATCCGCCGGGGTTGGCGAGATGTCGGCTGCCATTTTGGCGTCAACCTTATCCGGCTGGTTATCACCAAGGGCGTCGGATGTTACCATAATTTCTTCGGCCTGGCACACGTTCCCTTTACCCCAGTAGTGACAGTTGTTAACACTGCAATGAATGTGCTGAGCAGGCATTTCTTGAACCCCCTTTACCGTTTTTTAGTGTTCCTTTTTATTTTTTGTCCGGGGCTTATTTTTATGATGGGAAGTATTACCTCCATCGTAACTTTTTTCTCCGAAAGGGGAGTTTAACTGGTAAAATGGTTGTGAGGGGATGGAGATGAAGAAAGATCGATTATTCAAGGCTGCGGGAATCATTGCTGCAGCTTCGATTTTGAGCAAGATACTGGGGTATGTACGGGAGGCGTCGATTGCCGCTGTTTTCGGAGCCAGCCGGGTTACCGACGCTTACCTGGTGGCTTCGATTATTCCCTGGATGCTTTTCGCGGTAGTCAGTGCGGCTTTGACAATGACCCTGATCCCCGTATTCACAAAGCGCCTGTATGAGGCGGGGGAAGAGGCTGGAGAACGTTTTATCAATTCCCTGCTGAACTTCGTATTTCTCTTCTGCCTGGTCATGGCCGGACTGGGGGCATTGCTTGCACCCCTAATTGTTAGAATCGTTGCTCCGGGCTTTCGGGGAGAGACTTTTGCCCTGACCGTTTTCCTGACAAGGATTCTCCTTCCGGTAATGATATTTTTCGGGATTCAAGCCGTGCTGACAGGATTGCTGCAGGCCCGTGAGAGATTTTTCTGGCCGGCCATTGTAGGAATACCCTTCAACATCATCATGATCTCTGCTGTTGTCCTGGGCGGGAAGCGGTACGGGATTGCGGCAGCGGCGGTAGGAATGGTGCTGGCTACCCTCAGCCAGTTATTGATCATGGCTCCGGGGTTGGCAAGATGTCGTTTTCGCTACCGGCCCATCCTCAACCTGAGGGACCCCGGCATGATCCAGGTCGGCAGGTTGATCGTCCCGATACTGTTGGCCACGGGAGCGGGGCAGCTCGGCCTGGTGGTGGACCGGATGCTGGCCTCAGGTCTTGCGGAGGGGAGCATTGCTGCTTTAAACTTCGGCAACCTTGTAACCCAGCTTCCTCTTGGTATTTTTTCTGTGGCAGTCACCACGGTTCTCTATCCAACATTTGCTCAATATGCTGCAGCACAGGACCTGGCCGGGCTGCGCCGTGCCCTGGTTGGCGGGGTACGGGTCATACTGTTCCTGATCCTGCCGATGACCGTGGGGTTGATAACCCTCAGGGAACCCATTGTACGGGTTCTTTTGGAGCGCGGTGCATTCGATCCCCGTGCCACCGGCATGACCGCCTACGCCGTACTGTTCTTCAGTGTTGGGCTAATTCCGATGGCTTTGCGGGATGCCGTCAACAGGGTGTATTTCAGTTTACAGGATACACTGACGCCGATGCTGCTTGGCATCGGAGCAGTGGCGGTCAACATCGTGCTGAATCTGCTTCTGGTCAAGCCGCTTGCCCTTGGCGGCCTTGCCCTCTCAACATCCCTGGCCACCGGTTTTGCTGTAATACAACTTTTATGGTCATTGAGGCGGCGCCTGGGTAGCTTGGGCGGTAGGGAGATGCTGGACGGTTTCTGGCGCATCTCTGTGGCGAGCACAGTTATGGGGTTGGCAGTGGTTGCTCTCTGGAGAAGCCTGGCAGGACTGGCCGCCGGTGGCATGCTGTTGTATGCGGGATGTCTTGGGATCACCATCTGCGCAGGAGCGGGGATCTATGGCATCGCCTCCTTTGTCCTGCGGCTGCCGGAAGCAGAACTGTTTCTTCAATTCGGCAGGCGTCTTGCCTGGCGGCTGCGACCGAGGCTTCCCCGGGAGAACATTTCTCACCGGTAACCGGGGTCAACCCGGATGATCAAAAGAACTGGGAACGTTACTAACGGCTCCCAGTTCTTGATAAATTGCCAGAAAATACATTCTGGTTTATCCTTGCGCTTGCTCCCGTACTCCGGTTGCGCCTGCAAGGATAAACCACTGTTTTCATTCTTTGTTGGTGCCGCCGGAGGCGGCGTGGTGGTCTGTCATAAACATCCGCAGCTGTATTTTCAGGACTTTCTAAGGTCGATGAAGCGATCCTTTAATTTCTTGGTCACCTGGGGCATGGTGGTGTACTCCATTTCATCGAGCGGCAGACGGTGCGGTTCGAAGGGGCCCAGGCGCCGGAGGTAATCGGCAATATCGTTGGCCAGCTTCCGGGCGTTGTCGAAGGCAGGATCTGCAAAGAGATCCTGTGGTCCCACCAGTTTGCCGTCACAGAGCTGGAATCCCAGCGCGACCACCCGTGGCGGGCCGTCAAACCGGGTTGGATGAGCGTCTTCGACGCTTACCGGCATAAGGGGCCCGTGGTGGGAACCGCGCATCCAGCCGGCCACCAGGTGGGGGAAGGCAAAGGGTTCCAGGGCTTCTCCCAATGCCGGGAATCCGCTCTGGCAGCGGACGATGCAGACGGGGTCATCTTTCCCCACATAACGGCCGGCCATCAGGTTGAGCCGCTGGGTGCTGGAAACCGATGCAATCTCACCGGTTTCCTTATGGAAGATCCGCTTGATGCTGTAGCGCCCGGGAGCTCCGATAAAGACCAGCATATCGTAGAGATCCTCCGGTGTTGAAAACATGATTTTCTTGTTATCGATCAGGTCTCTTACCTCGAAGTTGAAGCCGCTGTGCATTTTCGGGTCGATAACCAGCCCGATGGTGTTGAACGGGTCCGCGAACATTTTGTAAAGCGGCATGTTCCAGGCTCCCGGCTCCGTTTTGTCGGCCATGAAGACTATTATCGGCTCGCTTGCCCTCTCCTCAAACTCCATTTCGGCGATGCCGGGTCCCATTCCCTTAATGTTGCCGGAAAAGGCGTCCGCCAGGAGATCCTGCCCGGCGCCGTAGAGCTTTAACTTCTTGGCAATTTCCGTGCAGGCGACAAATATATCCCACGCCAGCTGGTGGATCTCCCCGTTATTTCTCCCGGTCTCGTGGGTCAGGATCAGGTTGATGTCATCGCCGACATGGGTAACGTGGGAGTCGATAACCAGAGGGTTGCCCTCCAGCAGGGCGCGTGCTTTTTCCAGAAGGGCGGGGTGTACACTTGAGTGGCCAACGAAACCTCCAACGTCTGCCTTAATCACAGAAATGGTAATCTTCTTTCCCAATTCCTTTCCCCCTCCAATTGTGATATACTATTTGACCTTATATGCTATCATTTCGACACTATAATTTTCTTCTCCTTCATGTTTATTAAGAAAACGATCTAAAAATTTCTACCCGCAATCAGGAGCGAGCGGAAACAACTGTTAAAGTTAAACCGGAGTCCGGGAGCAAGCGCAAGGATAACCAGATTTCATCCTCTGTTGGTGTCACCAGAGGTGACGTGGAAGTCTGTTGAAAAAAACCGTACTATTGCCCGGGAAAAAGCAGTAGCCGCCGGGAAGGAAACCGGGGTTTCTTAACGAATCATTATTATTAATTGGTGTGTATTTACCTGATGGCATTTTGGTAAGTTGTTCGGCAACAGCGAATTTACGAGGTGTTAACATTGCAAAAGAGAAAGGTCAGAAAGGCGATTATCCCTGCCGCAGGGTGGGGGACGCGTTTTTTGCCGGCAACGAAGGCGCAGCCCAAGGAAATGTTGCCAATTGTGGATAAACCGGCGATTCAGTATATCGTTGAAGAGGCCGTGGCTTCCGGTATTGAGGACATCATCATCGTTACGGGTAAGAATAAGCGGGCGATCGAGGATCATTTTGACCGGGCCGTGGAACTCGAAGCGGTACTGCGGGAGAAGGGCGAAGAGGAACTGATCCGGTTAATCGAGGACATTTCCAATATGGTCGACATTCACTATGTGCGGCAGAAAGAGGCACGGGGACTTGGCCATGCGGTTTATTGCGCCAGGAAGTTTATCGGTGAGGAGCCCTTTGCGGTTTTGCTGGGGGATGACCTGATCGAAGCCGGGGTTCCTTGCCTGAGACAGTTGCTGGATGTATACGATGATTATCAAAGCACCGTGCTGGCCGTGCAAGAGGTTGAACTGCCGGATGTTAAAAAGTATGGTATAATTAAGCCTGCAGGCGAGCCGGAGGGCCGGGGCAACCTCATCAGGGTTGAGGATTTGGTGGAGAAACCTGCTCCGGAAGAGGCGCCCTCCCGGTATGCCGTGATCGGGCGCTATATAATTACGCCGGAAATCTTCGCAATCTTAGAGAATACCGGACCCGGTTCGGGGGGCGAGATCCAGTTAACGGATGCCCTTAAAGAGCTTGTTAAAATCCAGCCGATTTATGCTTGTCTCTTTAACGGGGTAAGATATGATGTAGGGGACAAACTGGGCTTTCTGCAGGCTACGGTGAAGCTGGCGTTGGCTCGTCCGGAACTCGAAGCAAGTTTCCGGAGCTTTTTGCTGGAAGTGATCGGTGATGCTGACTCCCGGAAAGCCGCTAAAGCAGGTTCTTAGTTCTATATTAAATTAAATTGAAAGGATAGGAGTGAACAGCATGCGGGAAAAGGTTGAAGCTGCTCTCAACAGGATCCGCCCCCTGCTCCAGCGGGACGGAGGGGATGTCGAATTGGTCGATGTCGATGATAGCGGGGTTGTAAAGGTTCG
Source organism: Clostridia bacterium (assembly GCA_902812385.1). Lineage (GTDB taxonomy): Bacteria > Bacillota > DSM-12270 > Thermacetogeniales > Thermacetogeniaceae > DULK01. Next base: position 8,649 of record CADDZD010000053.1, read on the forward strand.
CTTGAAGGGAGCCTGTGGTGGCTGAGGGATGGCCATAGTGACCCTGAAACATGGGATTGAGCGGTCGCTCAAGCAGGAGATCCCGGAAGTCAAGCAAGTGGTTGCCGTTCGCTAAAAGAACAAGCTGTTTGAAAGAGTTTGCCAACGTAAATACATGGCGGTGTTCTTAGGAGCGGGGGGTCAGGTTCAACCCGGACTATCTTGTTGGGTTTTGAGTTTACAAAACCTGGAGAGATACCGGGTTTACTGCTTTATAAGGGGGAAGTATTCCTTCTCTTTCTCTTTTTTTTCGGAAGGCAAGAAACGCCTGATTGCTGCCGGAGATGACGTATCCTCAGCTGAACCCTGTTTTATCTGGGATTCCGCTTGCCGCGGCGAGGCGGGCTCCGTCTCTCCGTATTTTGTAAGCAGAATGACGATGTCCACCCTGCGATTCATCATTCGGTGCGCTTCGGAGTCGTTGGGATAGCGCGGCCTGTACTCCCCGTATCCTGTTGCCGAAAGGTGGGCGGGGGGGATCTGGCTGGTGGCAATCAGTTCCCGCAATACATTGGTGGCTCGTGCCATCGACAGTTCCCAGTTTGAAGGGTATTTCGGGGTGTTGATGGGCAGGTTGCAGGTGTGCCCCTCGACCCGGATAAAGTTCGGAAGGTCTTTCAAGATGGCTCCTACCTGGGCAATGATGCGGCGGGCTTCCGGCGTCAAATCGGCGGAACCGCTTGGGAATAGAACCGTTTCCTGAAAGCTGATTACCAGCCCCCGTTCCTCCTCCCGTATAGTGACCTGGCGGGTAAGGCCTTTTTTTTGCAGGTAGCTTTCTAATTCTTTCTGAACCTGGGCCAGCTGCGCCGCTTCGGCTCCTTCGCCGGCTACGAAAGAGGGCCCCACATTCTGGAACATGCCTGTCGGTTCTCCTTTGAGGACGACGTTGAGAGCAGTGGCCAGCGTCTGGAATTTTTGCATGTTAACGCTGCTGATCACATACATCATGATGAAGAAGATCATGAGCAGGGTGATCATATCAGAGTAGGTCAGGAGCCAGCGCTCCATGCTGGGCCCGCCCTCACCGTGACTGCTATTCCGGTTGCCGCGACGCATTTATTCCTCTCTCCCTCTTTCCTCTAAGGCGCGGGTCCTCTGATCCAGGAAGACCCGAAGCTTCTGGCGGATAAAGGCCGGGTTTTCTCCAGCCTGGAGGGCGAGGATACCCTCCATTGCCAGTTCCCGGTAGAGCTTTTCCTTATGGTGTTTGAATTTCAGTTTGGAGGCGATGGGCAGCCAGAGGAGATTGGCTGTAGAGATGCCGTACAGTGTGGCGATAAAGGCAGCGGCGATGGCCGGTGCCAGCTTCTCGGGTGTAGACATGTTCCCCAGAACGTGAACGAGTCCCATGACGGTTCCGATGATCCCCATGGTGGGAGCATAGCCACCGGCGGCCTCAAACAAGGAGATTCCGTTTTTATGGCGCTCCTCCATGCAGTAAATCTCTGTTTCGAGCAGATCCCGCAGGAGGGTACCCTCGACACCGTCGATAACAAGCTGCAGGCCCAGCCTGAGAAAGGGGTCCTGGATCTCCTCCAGGTTTTGTTCCAGGCTCAACAGGCCCTCCCGGCGCGCCTGGTCGGCCAGCCGGACGATGTCGTCGATCAGGGCCAGGAAATTATAAGCCTGCTCCTTAAAAGCTATTTTTATGAGAACAGGAACATTTTTCAACGATTCCATAGGGAAAGAGAAAACAGTAGCTCCGATTGTTCCTCCCAGAACAATCACTATTGCGCTAAGTGAAAAAAGTGCGCCTATCGAACCCTTTTCAAGTGTAAAACCGAAAATCAAGGCTGCAAATCCTGCTATCAGTCCCACGACAGTTGAGATATCCATTTGTTTACCCCCACGATAGGATGTGTTGGCAGAAACTTTTGGTTCATTTTTCGACTTTCGACAATCCCCGATAATTTCCTGCCTGGATCTTCCTCAAGATCGCATATTAATTAATAAAAAAGGACTTCAGCCTGAGATGCAATAGGGCTGAAGTCCGAGGCAGCCCACAGGTTAGCCCTCTTACCTGGCCTTCCCGATAGCGCTCTCCGACAGACCCGTCGGTGTTGCTTATACCGGTGTCACAAGAGTGGCCTGGATCTATTGGAAGAGTTGCGAGCGGTATTTATATATGTAATTTTCCGCCAGGTAATTGAGGGGTTTGCGCGCCAGTGTAAATTTCTCTGCCAATAGCGAAAGAACTTCCGCCAGTCCCTGCTCTTTCGCTTCGTCGTAGGTTGAGGCGAGATCGTAATAGCGCCTCCCCTGCTCCTCGTAATCCCGGAGGGTTCTGTTTTTGCTCCCGGAAAGCCGTGCCGGGATTTTATCGTCAAAGAAGTCCCGGTCGCGACAGAGGTATTCCGGAAAGATACCGGAGAGAAAGAGGGCGATATCCGCCAGCCTTTTATAGAATGGAAAGCGAAACGGCAGTTCAACCAGGCTTGACAGCTCCAGAACATCGTCAAAATCGAGATCGCTGAAGCAGCGCTGGTATGTTATCCCCCGCGCCTTATAGACCACCGATGCGGATTCAACACGTGTGAAAGAGGCGAGCATGCGTGCCAGGTATTCCCGTACGTCCTTGTTCTGAAGGAGTTTCGTGGCATCCCCAGTGTCAAAAACGGGGATGCGCTCCTTCCGGCTGACGATTTCCAGAGTATAGGCTTGTTTTTCGATATCCTTCTTTGCCTGGCGGAGCAGGATGCTGAAAAGCAGGAAGGGGGATATCTTTAGAAATATGTTCTCATCTTGCAGGATTCGTTGAAACAGTTTCTCGTCTTCGAGCATAATATCGATGAAATCGGGTTTGTCTTTTAAAAGGTTGCACAGGTAATCGTAGTCCTGCCTTTTGGTCACAACAGTAGTCACAATAAAATGCAGATCCGCCTCACTTAAGTCCTGCAGGTACATCATCGCCACGCTCAAGTGTTCCACCTCCCGGAATATTAAGCTAACAGGCTGTTTGAAAACCAACACACATACCAAGGGAGACCACGGAACTCTACTGGCGAATTGGCTGTGGTGGGGAGTAGTATTGGGGCTACATACGTTGCTTCTATTTTTAGTGTAGCATGATCTGGTACATCCTCACAATGGGATTTCCAGCCAGCAGGGAGGCATTTTTCCGGAAAATTGTGGCAATCCAGGTAGCTTGACAAATAAGGGAATCTGCCGTATATAAGTGTTTGGGAAATTACAGACAGGAGAGGTGATCAGAATGCCGACTTACGAATATCAATGTAAGAAGTGCGGCCGTTTCCAGATTTCCCAGAGAATAACTGAGCCTGCTCTTGAGGTATGCCCGACCTGTGGAGAGCCGGTGCAACGGTTGATCTCTCGCAACGTTGGAATTATCTTCAAGGGTTCAGGATTTTATATTACCGACCACAGAGACAAGGATTATGAGAGCAAGGCCAAAGAAGAGAGCAAAGCGGTTACCGACAGCAAGGTTCCGGCGGAAAGCAAATAAACGGTGCAGCGGTACAAGTAGAAGCATCAGGGGTGCGTGATCGCACCCCTTAAGTTTTTTGCAGCAGGGGATAAAAGAGGAATGAACTGGAAATAATTTTACGTGAGGCCAATTTGCAGCTTTCAGCTAAAACCTACGGGGGTGATATTGTGGCAGGCAAAAACGACAAGGGCGAGCTCAGGTTGCGCCGGATTCCGGAACGGGGAGAGATGTTCGATCTTTTCCGGCAGGTTACGGAAAAAATCAGGCGTGAAAAGGCTTCTTCAATAAAACCGCGCTGATCGCGTAAGTAGGGAGTGTCTTCTTTGCCGCCGATATATCTTAAAGTTGCTCTTCAAACAATACTGGCCTTTTTTGCGGTTTTAATTGTAACACGGATTTTGGAAAAAGAGCAGTTGAGTCATCTGACTTACTACGAGTATGTAACCGGGATCACTCTGGGCTCCCTGGCCGCCGGTTTGGCGATAGATGCGGTGATTCCGGCCGGGGCAGTGCTCCTGGCGCTGGTCATTTTCTCCGCATTAACCTACCTGATGGGCTACATTTCGCTCAAAAACAGGGTGGCCCGGAAGCTGCTTGAGGGTGAGCCCACCATCGTGGTCCAGAACGGCAAGATCATGGAGAAGAACATGGGCCGCCTCCGCTATAACGTCGACGATCTCCTGGTGCAGCTGCGGGAGAAAGGTTACTTCAATCTATCAGACGTGGAATTCGCCATTTTGGAGCCGCACGGCAAGTTAAGCGTGCTGCCGAAATCATCCAAAAAACCGGTCACCAGGGAAGACCTGCAGATCCCGAGCAGCTATGAGGGGGTGGGCAGCGAGTTGATCATAGACGGGGAGATTATCTACCAGAATCTCAAACAGAACAACCTTGACGAAGCCTGGCTTATTGACCAACTAGAAAAGCAGGGGATTCATTCGCCGAAGGATGTCATGTTTGCCGGCCTGGATACCCAGGGCAACCTCTATATTGACAGGAAGCAGGACAGCTTGACTCACGATGTACAGGTGTCGGATGACCCGGATTTAAATGAACAGATAAAATAGGGGAGCGCCTCTAACCGGCTCTGCACTTTCATCCTATCTGCCGTTAAAGGCCGGGTATAAATCGCCGTTGCGTCCTCTGGGTTTTTATGAAAAGCGGACGCTTTTTTGTGTTGAAACACCGTTTGCTTACACTGAAAAACGTACTATATTATTAATTGACAGGGGCTATTGTCCACGTGAAAGGAGCACCACATGAACGAAATTAAATTCGGTACCGATGGATGGCGTGCCGTTATCGCCGACGAATTTACCTTTACCAATGTTCGTCTGGTAGCCCAGGCGATTGCCGGCTACGTCAAGGACGCCGGGCTGTCCCAGCGCGGGATTGTGATCGGCTACGACAATCGTTTCCTTTCCGAGAGATTTGCCGCTGCTGTGGCGGAAGTGCTGGCGGGAAACGATATTTTCTGCTGGCTCCCCCCGGAGGCCACCCCAACCCCTGTTACCGCTTACGCCATAAAGGAGAACGGCGCCGGAGGGGCGGTGGTGATCACCGCAAGCCACAATCCTCCCGAATATAACGGGATCAAGTTCATACCCGAGTACGCCGGGCCGGCGGTGCCGGAAATAACCCGGGCCATCGAGAAAAATATCAGGGTGATCAAAAGCCCGGAGGACGTGATCCGGCTCCCGCTTGACGAGGCCCGGGAAAAGGGACTGGTTTGCGACCTTGACCCGAAGCCGGGGTACCTGGCCCACCTCCGGAATATACTGGATTACAATGCGATTTGCGGCAGCAACCTGAAGATCGTGATTGATCCCATGTGGGGGGCAGGCATTGGGTACGTGGAGGAGGTCTTCCGGGGAGCCTGCAGCAACCTGGAGTTCATCCACGATTACCGGGATGTTTTATGCGGCGGCTCTATGCCCGAGCCAACTGCAGCCGGTTTGAGCGATCTCAGAAAAACCGTGATTGCAGAAAAGGCCGATCTCGGCCTGGCCTTGGACGGGGATGCCGACAGATTCGGGGTTATCGACCGGGATGGCGTTTACGTGACTCCCAACGAAATTTTATATTTATTACTGTATTATCTCCTGGAATACAGGCGCTGGCGCGGGGCGGTTGCCAGAACTGTGGCCACCACCCACATGCTGGACAGGATCGCCGATGATTACGGGCTTCCCGTGGTGGAAACGCCCGTCGGATTCAAGTATATCGGCCAGTCTCTGATTCACCACCGCAGCATCCTTGGCGGTGAGGAGAGCGGGGGTCTCAGCATCCAGGGACACATTCCCGAAAAGGACGGTATCCTGGCTCTCTCGCTGGTTGTCGAAATGGTGGCGGCAAGCGGGAAATCCCTGCGTGAATTCCAGCAGGTGATTACCGCAAAATTCGGGCGTTTGGTCAGTGCCAGGCTTGATTTAAAATGCGACCCCAGTAAAAAGGACCGGATCCTTGCCAGGTTGCGGGAATGGTCACCCAAGGATCTGAGCGGTGAGCGGGTCAGGGAAAGAAACCTAAAAGACGGGGTTAAGCTCATTCTTGAAAGCGGCGACTGGGTGCTCGTTCGTCCCTCCGGAACGGAGCCGCTCTTCAGGATCTACGCTGAAGCGTCTGATGAAGAGAGGCTCAGGCAGCTTCAGGAGGAAGCACGTGGGGCATTAGGACTTTGATCCTGAATTATTGTATTTTTTCGATCTTAAATCACATTTTTTCTGCTATTAATGGCAGGAACATCTTATTTTATGTTGAATTGCACAATCGGGTCATTTATTATATGGAAAGCAGAGCCTTTTTACGGCAGGGGATTATCGGGTGGAAACTGAGGCGCTTGACCGGGTTGTCAAGGAGACGTTTTCTGCAATCGAAAAAGGAAAGGAAGCGATCTTTGATATTGCGGAAAATGCCCGCAGTGAACTGGAACGGGTAAGAAAAGAGCTAATGGTAACCAAGCAGGAGACGCTGGAAACCATCCACCAGGTGGACAGGTACGTCCAAATGGAAAAACAGGCACGCATCCGCCTGATGGAGGTAAGCCGGGATTTCCACAAGTACAGCGAAGACACCATCAGAGAGGCTTACGAAAGGGCAAAGGATCTGCAGATTCAGCTCTTCGTGCTGCAGGAAAAGGAAAAAAATCTCCGCCATCGCCGTGACGAACTGGAGCGCAGCCTGCAGCGGCTGTCTCACACTGTTGAGAAGGCGGAGACCCTGGTCACTCAGATCGGGGTTGTCCTGCAGTTTCTGCAGGGGACCCTAAAAGAGATTACCGTAAAACTGGATGGCCTGCAGCAAAAGCAGCAAGTCGGGCTTAGGATCGTCCAGGCCCAGGAGGAGGAACGGCGGAGGATCGCCCGGGAGATCCATGACGGGCCGGCCCAGAGCCTGGCAAATCTTGTCCTGAGGGCGGAATTTTGCGAGCAATTGCTGAGCCGCGACCCGGGCAGCGTGAGGTCTGAGCTGGAGAAACTGAAGAATTCGGTGCGCAGCACCCTCCAGGATATACGTAAAATAATCTTTGACCTGCGTCCCATGTCTCTGGACGATTTGGGGCTGGTCGGGGGGCTGCGGAGATTTTTTGGGGATTTTCAGGAACGGTACGGCCTGCCTGTCGAATTTCTTGTCTTCGGGCAGGAAAAGGCTTTGGAGCAGATGTACAGCATCGCACTTTTCCGCATTGTTCAAGAGGCTCTCAATAATATTGTTAAACATGCCAGGGCGAGTCGCGTGGTGGTGAAGCTGGAACTCCTTCCGCAGCAGGTTATAATCGCAGTCAAGGATGATGGGATGGGATTTGACCCCCAATCGGTTGAGCAAGATGGAGGACATTACGGACTGCTGAATATGCGAGAACGCGCCCGGCTGCTTAACGGTGAGTTGCAAGTAAAGTCGGCACCGGGCAGAGGAACGGAAATCTATGTGATGATTCCCATTGAAGGGGAGGGAGATAAAGTTGGAGGAAATTAGGATTCTAATTGCCGATGATCATCCTCTCATCAGAGAGGGACTACGCCATGTTTTGGAGCTTGACCCTCACCTGAAAGTGGTTGGGGAGGTGGGTGACGGACAGGGCGCCATCAACCAGGCCCGGATGTTGCAACCGGACGTTATCCTGATGGACCTGAAAATGCCGGGTACGGACGGCATTGAGGCAAGCCGCGTGATCACCCGTGAACTTCCCGGGATCAGGATTATTATTCTCACGGTTGCCGAGGACGAGGACATGTTAGACGTTATCCGTAGCGGCGCCTGCGGCTACCTTCTCAAGGATGTGGAACCCGCCGAACTCATCAAGGCCATCTATAATGTAATGGACGGCAAGCCCGCTCTCCATCCCGTGGTAACCGGGAGGCTGCTCGGAGAGTACAGCCGCCTTAGCTCACCTGTTTCCAGGGAGGAGGGCATCCACGCCCTCACCGAGCGGGAAAAAGAGGTACTGATGTTGATAGCCAGGGGCGAGTCCAATCGCAACATCGCCCGCAAGCTGTTCATAAGCGAAAAAACGGTTAAGAACCATATTACCAGCATATTCCGCAAACTCAAGGTGGAGGACCGCACCCAGGCCGCCATCTATGCCATAAAGAACAGAATGGTGGAGATCTAGCCTTTAACCCCTTCCCCATCCCCGGCATATACTGAAGCAGGGGAAAGGGAGGGAGAGTCATGTGGTGGGATTTGTTATTTTTCGCTGTCACCGGGGTGGCCCTATACGGGCTGTTTTTGCTTGCCTGCCGGATCACCGGCTTCATACGCAGCCGTCCTGCTGCACCACCTGCTCTAAGCCTGCTCGTGGTCGTCCGCAATCAAGCGCCTGTTATTGAGGGCCTGATAAGACACATCCTGGCGTACCATCACAAGCCTCTGGCATTTTTTGAAC
>CADDZD010000054.1 GCA_902812385.1 Clostridia bacterium
GGTGCTCGACCGGGTCCAGAGCGTCAGCGCCGTAGCGGAGGAGGCTTCGGCTTCGGCCCAGCAGATTTCGGCCTCGGCGGAGGAACTCTCGGCGTCCACCGAAGAGATAGCCGCCAACGCCCAGGAGGTCTTGGGGGTGGCCAAAAACCTGGAAGAACAGGTGGAGCGGTTCAAGGTATAAGGTTGGTTTTCTGGGGGGGGCAGGCTGATAACGGTGTTGAGCCGTTAATCAGTCTGCCCCGTAAAGACATCAAGTTCACCCGCCGGTCTACCGCTCGACTCCCGATTCCAGGCCGGACAGGAAAACGGCTCGCTCTTTGCCTTTGAACCTGGAGCGCCGGAAATTCTTCTGAAGTCGGGAGATGAAAGGCGGTCGCATTCAAGCAGGCTCTTTATCTTTAATACTGCGAAGGAAATCCCTGATATTCTTCGGCGGCAGGCCTGCGGAAACCCACCCCTTGCGCTGCAGCTCTTCATAGAGGTCGAGCAGCCACGGCCTCTGCAGTTCGGCTTCCTCCAGAAGCCGGCGGTTATAGAAGATGCATTCCGGTGTGGCCTCCCCGATTACCCTCCCGCTTTTCATAATGAAGATGTAATCCGCCCAGGAGTAGGCCAGATCGACATCATGGGTGGAGATGATCACGGTGACGCCTTCGCCGTTGATTTCCGTTAGTAAGTCCATGATCTGGACTGCATGCTTTACATCCAGCCAGGCGGTCGGTTCGTCGCAGATCAGCACCTCCGGCTGCATGGCCAGGATGTCGGCAATGGCCACCCGCTTTTTCTGGCCGTAGCTCAAGAAATGGGTCGGCCTGTCCTGCAGTTCGAGGATTCCCGTATCCTGCATGGCCTTGTGGACGCGCTGCAGCACGGCCTCCCTGGGCAGCCCCAGGTTGAGCGGCCCAAAGGAGATTTCCTGCCTGACGCTGGCCGAAAACAGCTGGGTTTCCGGGTCTTGAAAGACCACACCCACCTTTTTGCGCAGCTCCAGGAGGGAGGCATGGTCGTAGCGCACCTCCTGCCCGGCAAAATAAACTTTTCCCCGATCCGGCCTGATCAGGCCGTTGAAGTGAAGGAAGAGTGTGGTTTTGCCGGCCCCGTTGGGACCCAGAAAGGCTATCTTTTTCCCGGCGGGGATCGAAAGATCAACATCAACCAGGGCCTGGGTGCCGTCCACATAGCTGAACCCCAAACCCCTGGTTTCCAGGATCGGCTTGCTCTTCAACTGCCGGCACCTCCCGCAAACGGCGTCAGGAACCCGGCCAGGTGTATGCTCGCCAGCAATAACGCCGCTTCAAAGAGAATTATCAGTAATATGTTTCTCCGGGATATAACATGGGAACTTTCAAGTACGTTCAGTTCGCCGGTGTAGCACCGCGATGTAAGAGTTGTGTAGAGCATCTGATAATTACGGCTGGCCTTTGTGAACAGATTGGATACGAGCTGCCCCAGCGAAGAGTAAGAAGTTTTCAAAGTGGCGTAACCCCAGCGGGATGCCTGGGAGGTATAAATTTTATCGGCTGTGTCCAGAAGGACGAAGATAAACCTGTAAACCAGAGACATCAGCTCTATGAACAGCGGCGGCATCCTGAGCGCTTTGAGCACGGACAGGATGTCCACCATGGGGGTTGTTAAAGATAGGAAATAGAGGCAGGCTACCGCCCCCAGGGACTTTAAAAGGAGAGCCCCTGCCGTAATCAAACCGCGGGATGTCACCCCCACCGTGTAGCATCCCACATTAAATCCCCAAAGCAGCCCGGCAGGGTCCTTCACCCAGACGAAAGCCACCGTCAGGACGCTCAGCAAGAGAAAGGCCACCGGCGCCAGCATGAGCTTCAGAAAGAATGAGGCGGGTATTCTCGCCAGCCATATTACCATCCCCGCCATGGACAGGATCACTATCAGAGAAGTGGCAGGGGAGGAAAAGACGAGGCAGATGATCATGGTTACCAGCGCCAGAACCATCTTTTCTAACGGGTGAACATGCGCCAACCTGTTAATATAAGCGTACTGATCTATTTTAAGCAAACTTACCGACTGCCTCCTTTGGTAACCGGGGGTAGTGGGCGTGTCATTCACCCCCACTACCCCACTTTAACCGGAGATGCTTCTAACCCTCCAAAATATTCGTTTGTGCGGTGGATTTTTTCATCTTTTCCATAGCCTCTTTTCGCGCTTTCGAATAACCCAGGAAGTAGCCGATAAAGCCGGCCCCGGCGGCTGCCTGGACGGCAAACAGCAGACTTTCGATCTCACCGCTGGGCGGCTCCCAGAGGGAATTAAACCAGGGTTTGTAATCAGGCCGCGCTTGCGTGATGGCCTTCTCCGCCTGCCCATCGGCTCCGCCGAATTCTGCGTTCCCCTTCAGCCATAAAGGAGCAGCGGCCAGCAGGATCACCAAACCAAGCAGGATTATATTTTTGGCCCTCACCGCAGTTCCGCTCCTCTCGAAGAAATATCCCCGGAAGAGATGACCGCCAATTCCTCCAACTCCTTTCTGTTGTGAACGGTCAATAGATTAAAAACGATTACCGTCAGCAATCCTTCACTGATCGCCAATGGAAGCTGGGTCACGGCAAATATTCCCATGAATTTGGCCAGGGATGCCGTGAACCCTCCAACCTCCGCAGGGAACGCCAGCGCCAGCTGCAAAGAAGTGGTGACATAAGTCAGCAGGTCCCCCAATGCCGCCGCCAGGAAAACTCCCAGCCACGCCGGCGCCTTCAACTTCGCACAAAGCCTGTAGATAAGATAAGCCGTGACAGGCCCCACTACCGCCATCGAAAAAGTGTTGGCTCCCAGTGTGGTGATCCCCCCGTGCGCCAGGAGGACGGCTTGAAAGATCAGGACGATCATCCCCAAGACCGTCATGGCCATGGGGCCGAAAAGTATCGTTCCCAGCCCAACACCTGTGGGGTGTGAGCAGCTTCCGGTGACCGAAGGTATTTTTAATGCCGAAAGCACAAAGGCAAAGGCTCCCGCCAGTCCCAAAAGCATTTTCATTGCCGGATGCCGCCTGACAATTTTATTGATCGAATTTATCCCCAAAACCAGGAAGGGCAGTGTTGCAATACCCCAAAGGATACACCATTTGAGAGGCAGGAAGCCCTCCATGATATGCATGGCATAGGCGTTAACCGGGTAGGACAAAAAGATACCCAGCAAAACTGCTGTTAATAGAGCCCTTTTATATATTTCAGGTAGATATCTAAACACTGAATATTTTTGAAAAAACAATGGTCATCACTCCTCCTTAAAAAACTCTCCTTTAATGCCGACGGGGTAAAACAAAAAACCCCCGCCCTACGGACTGGGGTAGTGATTGTCGATCATTTTCCCACCTCCCTATCACTCGTAGGGTACAGTGCGATAGGAACAGGCAGGTCTCCTGGCTCGGGTTCCTCGCTCTTCCTGCTCCTTCCCATCCGGCACTCAACGTTATTTACAACTCGGGCAAAACATCAGCTTTTTAAACTGAGTCCGGCCCGTTTGCAGTTGCGCTTTGTTGAGTGCTGGACAGTGGCACTTTACAGGAGGGCTCCCCCTCACAGTGGCGGGACCGCGCCGGATTTCCACCGGCTTCCCTCTTCGGCCTTGTATTGCTAGGCCACCTGCTCCTCATTTAATTTTATTAATTATCTTCGTTGAACCTTAAGCAAAATCCTGCTTTTTTCAAAAATATTTTTGCCCGTGATTGTGACCTGTGGTTTGAGGTTCATCCCGGGTTCGCGGTTTTGGTGTTTGCAACGACCGGGAATCTCAAGAAAGGGCTACCTGACATGGATGCTTCATGCCTCCATGTCAGGCGGAAAGGAGGGAAAGAAAGCTCCTTGCCGGGCTTTGCCGGAACCCGGCTTTTCGGGAGGTGTATGCCAGAGGCTGCGGGTATAAAAAAACCACGCAGCCGCCCCGCTTCTGCGGGGTCAGGACCTCCGTGGTCTGCATCTCTGTGTTTACATTATACCATAATAGTTTTTTATTGGGAAGACAATTCCGGATGCACCCTTGCGACGAGTCGGCAAGGCCGACTGAAGCATTTATCGAGTGCTTAATTTTAATTCAATACCGAAAAAAATCCGGCAGAACTCTGCCGGACCAGAAAGGAGAAGAGACAATGGGGTTTAACCATTTGTGTTTTCTACTAGGGTGAATTTCAATTTTTTCTGGAAGCGTTCGAGCACCTTGATTATCCGGGATCCGAAGACCAGGTAAAATCCTGCATTGCCCAGAGCGTGTAAGGTGTCGAACCAGAAGCTGGCGGCATATGCAGCCAGAAAAGACTTCCAGTTAAGGGGATGGATGAAGGCCGTCCAGAACCAGAGATTCATGATCCATCCAAAAAGGTAGCCCCAGGTAAAACAGAACAGCACCATTCCTGCAGATCCGATCCGCGGCCGGAAGGTCCTCACCACCCCTGCCGTTATTCCGGCCAGACCCCAGGCCAGCATCTGCCACGGTGTCCACGGCCCCTGTCCGAGAAAAAAGTTGGAAACAACGGCAGCGGTAGACCCCACCATGAAACCTGCCCGGGGGCCGAAGACAAAGCCGGAAACAATCACCATAAAAGTCGTGGGTTGGATGTTGGGGAGTGCGGCGAAAGGCACCCGGGCAACGGCGGCCATTGTTCCCAGGACGGCGATCAGGCCGATCTCCCGTGAAGAAACAGAGCCGCGCTCGAAGTCCAGATACAAAAAGGTTAGGGCTGCGAACAGGATTGTTACGGCAAGAAAGCTCCAGTTCTTTTCCCACATGCCGGCGATTAGCATCCCCACCAGGATAACGGCGAAAATTAAAAATACGGCTAAAGACTTCCCTTTGTTGCCAGACATGGACCAAAATCTCCGTTTGCAGAAATTTTTTCGATTCCTTCTCTTACGGTCAGGACTCCCTCCGCAAAGTCCTTAAACAGCCTCGTCATTTGCGGAGCATAAAACAGCGAATCTCCCAGAACCTCGTGTTTGGAGCCGTCGCTCACGATCCTCCCGTCAAACATCATAATGATCCGTTCTGCATATTCGGCGGCGAATTCCATATCGTGGGTCACCATTACTACGGTTAACCCTTCCTTTGCCAATCCGGCGAGGAAGCAGCCTAAATCTTTTTTCAACCGGTAGTCGATGCCCCGGGTCGGTTCGTCCAGTATCAGTAGCGTAGGTTTTGCAACAAGCAGGGCGGCCAGGGCAACCCGCTGGCGCTCTCCGCTGCTTAAGTCCCTGGGGTTGGTCTTCCGGTATTGAATAATGCCCAGTTTTTTTAAAACGGCATCAATCATGCCGCCGTCTTCAAGACCCAGGTTATCAAGGATGAACCGGAGTTCTTCTTCCACGGTGTCCTGAAACAGGCAGGTATTGGGGTTTTGGGCGAGGTAACCGACATGGCGCGCCAGCTCCGGTAAAGAAAGGGTGCGCGTATCTTTTCCCATCACGAGCACCCTGCCGCGGCCGGGCTTTAAAATTCCCACCATCTGCTTTAATAAAGTGCTTTTGCCTGCCGCATTTTCCCCGATGACGACCGCGAATTCCCCCTTATTCACCCTCAGGGTTACTCCTTTCAGGGCCTCTTTGCCGTTCGGGTAGGTAAACCAAACATTTTTTAATTCCACAACCCCCGGGCCCTGCCTCGTTTCCTGCACAGGAAGCAGGTGATGATGCCGGGGTTGATCTTTTCTAAGAGCAGGGAGTCCCGAATAAAGCCTCTTTAGCTCCTTGCGCCCTTCTTTTACCGTGAGGGGAAGAGAAGGTATCCGGAGCGTGGCAAAAAATTTCGCAACGGGAGGTATAAAGGGAAGGGAATTCTCAACTTCCCACCGCGCAACCTCTTTTACGGGACCACTCCGGAGAATTTTCCCCTTCTCCATCACGGCCAGGCGGTCGGCGAGGTGGAAGCACCTTTCCAGGCGCTGCTCAATTAAAACCACAGTATAGCCCATTTCCTTGTTTAAGCGCTCAACCAGGTGGAAGAACTCGTCCGCGGCCAGGGGGTCGAGTTGGGAGGTCGGTTCATCCAGAATGAGCACCCTTGGGTTCATGGCCAGAACCGCGGCCAGGGCCACCTTTTGCTTTTGTCCCCCTGAAAGATTGGCGGTAAATTCTTGCTTCAGGGAAGTGAGGCCGAGAAAACTCATGACCTCGGAAAGGCGGCGGAACATCTCCCCCTGCGGCAGTCCCAGATTTTCCAGGCCGAAGGCTATTTCGGCTTCCACTGTGGTCATCACCAGCTGTTGCTCGGGGTCCTGGAAAACGATTCCCACCTGGGTGTTTAGAAGGCGGGGCCCCAGCTCGGATAACTTTTTTCCTCTGAAAAGAACCCTGCCGGCTAACTTCCCGCCGTAAAAGCCGGGAATCAACCCTGCTAAAAGGCGCGCCAGAGAAGATTTGCCCGATCCCGAGCCTCCCGCGATCAGGAGAAGTTCCCCTTCTTCAATGCGAAGATTGATGTTCTCCAATGCCGGTGCATCGCTTTCAGGATAGAAATAGGTCAGATTTTCGATCTCAAATAAGGCCAATGTTTCCACCCCCAATTTAAGACTAAGGGCAACGCCAGGCTTCCCAGGATGATTCCCAACAGGATCAGAGAAGCAGGGTGTGGTACCAAAACTCCTAACTGCGGGTAGTAGTTGTAGTCGCCATACCCTTTAGCCTTGGCGTAACAGGAGAAAACCAGGGCGAAGCAGCAGGCCGTAAAGCAAAGGAGATCCCGGGGCCGCCTCAACTCGCGCCGGTAGCAGGAGCGGGGGCCGGTACCGAAGGCCCGGGCCTGCATGGCTTCCGCTATTTGCAGCGCACCCTCAAGAGAAGACAAAAGAAGGAGGTCGAGCAGCCAGGAATACTTCTTCAGCCGTTCTTTCAAATTTCCGGCACCGTAGTCGACCCCCCTCAGCTGGAGCATTTCCCGGGCGTTCGCCAGATCCCTGGCCGCAGCAGGCAGCATCCTCGTGGCCAGGGAAACCACCAGGGCGGACTTATACGCAAAGCGGGAAAAAAGGCTCAAGAACTTGTCAGGGTGGACCACCGCTGCGGCGAGGCAGAAGATCGTCAAAACCGCCAGCAGCCGTATTCCCATGGCGGCACCGTAGCAGATTGCCTCCAGGCAGATGGAGACATTGCCCAGCAGGGGGAGGGTAGGGCTGCGCCAGAGGATGGTTTTTCCCGCGTGGAAGACGAGGGGGTTGATGACCATGATCAGGAGCGCCATCCAGAGGCCGGCTTTTAAATAAAATTCCCACTTTTCCAGGACCTCGGCGGTGACCACAGCCAGGGCGCTGATCAGGAAAATGCCGGCCAGGTACAGAGGATGAGAAAAAAGAAGAGCCAGGGCAAATAAAACAGCCAGGTAGCCCAGTATTGTCACGCTGTGGAGGTTTTGCAGTAAAACCCCTTTATCCTCGTAAAACAAGCGATCCAGCATCATCTTTCTCCTCTACCCGGTTATCAAAACCTCTCTGGTGGCCTCAATCCAGTTCACCTTGTAGCCGAAGGCCTCGGCCACAAACCTTGCCGGGAGGAACACCCGCCCGTCTACGATTACCGGAGCGACATCCATTGCCCTGGCCGTTCCGTTGAGCTGCAGCACCTTTTCATCTACGGTCAGTTTTACAACCGTACTTCCAAGGGTCAGGGTAACGGTCCTGCTTTCACCGTCCCAGCTGACACCCTGCTCCGGAACACCCAGGGCGTAAGCCAGGTAGCGCACCGGGACGTAGGTACGCCCGTTTGCAATGAAGGGGGCAACATCAAGCTCTCTTGTTTCCTCCCTGCCGGATACGCTGAGCGTGTACCTTTTCTCTCCCACTTTAAATCTGGCCAGAGTTTGTGGCGTTTTAACCGAATCCCCTGCCGCACCGGTTCCGGCCTTTGCTCTCAGCCGCTCGAACAATGGGTTGCCGTGAACGACATCCGCCAGGGCCATAAGGGCCTGCTGGGTGGCCATCTCGTTGGGGCCACTGCCTTTTACGTGCTCGAAGGAACCGTCAGGCAGCTGAAAGCCCAGCATGGCGGCAACAGGATTCCCTCCTGGCTTGGTAAATTCAGGCCCTGTAGGGTCAATTCCCACCGCCGTCAATCCCTGAATCACCATGCTGCAGGATTCGGGGTTTTCCGCTCCCCAGGACTCGAAGCCTCCGTTCGTTTTCTGAACTTTTTGCAGGTAGGCCACGGCTTTTTGAACGGCCGGGCTGTCCTTCCCTACTCCCAGGGCACCCAGGGCCATCAGGGCCATGCCGGTGGAATCCACATCAGGGGTTTTCTGGTCGGGGGCGTACCAGTAAAAGGAGCCGTCTGCGTGCTGCCGGTCCACAAGCCACTGGATTGCTTTCTCCCGGTCGGGTACGGGCGCTCCTGCAGCCGTGAGGGCGAGGACCGCCCAGACGTGGGCGTTGACAAGTTCCTCTCCACCGCTTTGCAGGTTGTCCGGGAACTTGCCGTCCGGGAGTTGGGCGTACTGGATCGCCTGGACGAGGTTCTGTCCGTGGTAGCTGCAGGGGTCTGCTCCTGCAGACAGGAGGGTGAAAACCAGCAGGCAGTAGCTGCTCATATCTCCGGCTTGCAGGCTCTCGTCCTGCCAGAGGAGCTCCCCGGCGTGCCGTACCGCAGAACCGTCCAGAGTAGCGCCCGCCCCCGCCAGGGCCACATAGCTCCAGGGAGAGAGAGGCCCTCTATCCTTTTCCAGGTCGTACAGGTAGCTCTTTGCTTTATCCATCGCCTGCTCGATTTGAGGAGATGGCGGAGAAGAAGCAGAAGCAGGCGGAGCGAAGGACACTAAAAGCGCCAGCACCAGCCACAAACTAACGAATTTTTTCATTATTTTAAAACCTCCTCAGCGGTGTTTTACCAGTTCATCCCAGGAGGGAGGTGCTTGATCCATGCTCTTGCTGTACCACCAGAGCACTTTGTCCCCCTGCTTTACAGGCTTTTTGGCAGCCGCAACCGCCGGGATTTCGCCGTTGACGCTGTACATCCAGCCGGCCTGGCCGCGGTTGCGCTGGCCGGCAACGGAATCCACGAAATCCGTGTACCTGGCGGAAATGGTATAGGGCAGGCCGGTGGCATCGAGGGCACCCAGGGCGGTGATGCCCCAGGTGTTTTCCTTTGCTATCTTCACTTCGGCGGGTCCATACAGCAGCTCGCCGTCTTTCCCGATCACCGCAATGTTGATCACCGTTGCTTCTCCAGAAGCGGCAGGTGTCTGAGTCACGGCGGTCTCCTTTGATGGCTGCTGTGGTGCCGGCTTTGGGGGAGAGTCCTTGCCGGGCGTTTTCCCGGAGGCAGCATTCACCGGGCCACCGGCCGCGCTCCGGGTATTTGCGGAACTTATATCACTTCCTTTGCTCCCAAGGGTGCTCGATGCATCTTGCCTCTCTGCCACCCTGGTCTGCTTGGCCAGGTCGTGTTCCCGAACCCTGTTAGCGTACATCACCGGTGCCAGCAAACCCAAAAAAAGCAGGGCCAGGAGTAGCATATAAGAATATCTCTTCACGAAATTTCTTCCCTCCTTTCTTCAGAAAAACACAGAGCATCGTTTTCTGACGAAAGCGGTTTAAAATTTTGACCACTCGCGGCCCCAGAAATGAGAAGAAGATCCCGTTGCTCAATGCCCGACAGGTATCGAACCCAAAACCTGCTGCGTAAGCGGCGAGAAGCGATTGCCACGTAAAGGGGTGAATAAAAGGATGACTGCAAGCGCCACGACCCCCGTGGAAAACAAACTTCAGCTCGCCCGTTGACTCCTTACAAAAGGAGGTTTGCCGGGGGCAGGCCGGTCCTGCCCCCGGCAGATTGGTGAGAGAATCAACGGGCTGCCTACAGCCTGCCCAGCAGCTGGAGCAGCTTCTGCAGCACCACCAGTGCCTCCGCCCGGGTGGCCTTATCCCTGGGGGCGATGGTGGCGGCAGACTTCCCGTTGATGATGCCTTTACTGATGCATACTGCCAGCCTGTCTTTTGCCCATTCCGAAATCTGATCGGAGTCGGCATACCTCTTCAATATTTCTCTTGTCTGGGCCGCTGTCAGGCCTGGGTCGATGCCGTTTTGTTTCAGGATTGCCGCCAAGATCGCTGCTATTTCTTCCCTTTTAATGGCCCTCTCTGGTTCAAATCTTCCTGCACCTGTGCCTTTTACCAGCCCTGCCCGGGCTGCTGCCTCAATTGCCTGGGAGCCCCAGTAACCTGGAGCAACGTCCTGGAAGGTTGCCGCCGGCGGGTTCTGCGGCTCAAGGCCCAATGCCCTGACCAGGAGCGCCGCAAACTGCGCCCTGGTGAGGGGCTGGTCCGGGGCGAAGGAGTCCTCGCTGACTCCTCTGGCGATGAGCCTCATCGCCATCAGCTCGATGGTCTCCCGCGCCCAGTGGTTCGCAATGTCCTTAAATTGGGGCTTAAACTCCATGAGAGCGTACAGGCTCAAGTGGTCCGTCTCAAAGGAAAAGGTTTTTCCGTCAGGGCTCAGGCTCCCGCCGACAAACTCCCAGGAGCCGTCCCCTTTCTGTCTGTAAACCGCCAGCCTGCTTTTGTCGATCTTGCTGAGATCCATCCCTTCCAGGGAGAAGGTCACCGTTACCTTCTTTGCGAAACCAGCTTTCGGGATTTCCTTCTTACCTTCCGGTGTCACGGCGTTGACCTCGAGGTTAAACACTTTTTTGCCGATCACGACCGCTCCCCTGAAAGCGTGGACTTTTGCTTCCTCCGTATGTTCAACCGCCACATTGACCCCGGAAAGATTCGGGGCTGCCGCCAGCACCGCCTTCAGCGCCTCCGGCGGGAGCGCCAGGGAAATCTCTCCGCCTTTAACTGCGAGACTGAGGTTCGCGGCATCTATCTCCTGCGCCGCCTCCGCAGGCAGCTCAACGGTGAATGCCTTCTTGCCGGCGAGGTCGGCAGGCAGCTCCACCACAATTTTATCTGTGACCAGGCTTCCAGTGCCGGCAACTCCGATTTTATCCAGCTTCTCCGCCAGGGCGGCGGCATTTTTGATGGTATTTACCTGGTCCTTCACGGCATCACCAGCTACCTTAACGCTTGCCGTCTCACCGTCTGTCCGGACGCTCAAGGCTTTATCCGGGAGATTCACCACCCACCGGGAAAGGGTTTTTACAGCCTCCGCCAGCCTGTCTTGCAGTTCTTTCGTAACCTCTGTTTCTTTGAGCTTGCCGAGAACCTCATTGATGCTGGCAATCGCCTGGGCTGAGGCCACCTTACCACTCTGCAGATCTGAGAGGATAGCTGCCACCTGCTGAGTGGCCGTGGATGCGGATATTGGGCCCGAAGCCGCCTGTTTGACCAGGTCTTCCCATTTCGGGGGTGGCTCGTCCATGCTTTTGCTGTAATACCAGATGATCCTGTCTCCATCTCTCACGTTGTATTTTGCGGCGGCCACAGACGGCATGTTCCCGTTAACCACATAGCACCAGCCGGCCATGCCGCTGCCGGCCTGCCCGCAGATGGAATCGACAAAATCCGGCCATTGGTCGGACATGCTGTAGGGAAGGCCTGTGGCATCCAGGGCCCCCAGGGCCGTCATCCCCCACCTGTTGCTCGCAGAAACCGTGACGTAACCGGGGCCGTAGAGCAGTTCCCCGTTCATGCCCACCACTGCGATCCCCACCGTGGACGTGCTGGTACCACCCGGCGGTACCGGCGATTTTACGGTCAAGACGGCCGAACCCGTCAGGCCGCCGTAGACCGCCCTTACCACTGTGGTGCCCGCCTTCAGGCCCGTCACGAGGCCGTAGGCAACACTGGCGACATTGGTATCGGCGACCGACCAAACGGCGTCCTGTGTAACATCGGAGCCGTTGAGTATAGACTTAAAGTAAACTTTCTCTCCAACGCTCAGGCTGGCGCTTGTGGGTTCCATGAAGAGGTTTTGTACCTTTTCGCCTAAGAGCCAGTACCCCCACAGCGCCCAGGTGGCGTCCATGGCATTTTTGTTAGCGCCGAAGCTCCCGTCGGGGTTAAGGGCGTTGTCGGTGAGGTAGTCAACCGGGCTCTTGCCGCTGCTGCTTTTTAAAAAAGCCGGGTCTGTTCCCAGAACCTTCAGGGTGGCGACCATCTCCACCGTGTCCGTTAAAGGGTCATCCCCGCCCGCCACGAAGCTCCCGTCATCTTTCTGCTGCTTCTTCAGCCAGTCAAGGCCGAGGCCGATCGCTGCCTGTATCTCGGGGTCATTTTTCTGGGGATCCAGATCCAGATACGAAAGGGCTCTGACGGCCTGGGCTGTGGTCATGAAGTCGGCATAATAATGAGTACCGTTATCGTCCGTCCAGCTGCTACCCCAGGCGCCGTAGACATCTCCGCTGACCGTAAGCTGCTGGCTTAAAATGTAATTTTTCGCATAAACCGTGTTCATTACACCGAGCTCGTTGGCTCTGCCCAAGAGGTCGTAGGCAGGCAGATCGCTGTAAACGTTGTTGTCAAAACCGGTGCTCTGTTCCCTGTTTTTTAGCTTCTGTAGCAGCTGCTCCGCTAATTCCTGCCGACCCAACACCTGCGCGGCCAGCAGGTCCTGGGCAAGATATTTTGCCGATACCTGCGGATTAGCGATGTCCTGATAGACGATGTCGATCACGGCATCTTTAAGGGATGTGCCATCATGCACCCATGCGCTGACATCAACGCCTGCCTGAGTGAGCACCCAGGCGGCGTAAGAGCCCACGTAAAAGTCTCCATTTTTAGCCCCGTTTTTGACGAATTCGTTGTAGAGGTAGTTGGCCGCCTTATCCGCCAGACCGGACAAATCGGGGGTTCCGGCCTGGGCGCAAGGGACAACCGTTAAAGACAGCGACATCACGGCAACGAGCAGTACTGCCAGAATCCTGAAGTCTTTCCTCTTTTTAGACACCTGTCTTCCTCCTCTCACTTTGACGGCTGTAGAGGGTAACTTCCCGGTAACTAAAAAGCCCCGGTCTACGGAGGACCGGGGTGTCTTTTGCTTAAACATAAGTTAAGCATCAAGAACCACCTCCCTATCTCGCGTAGATCAAAGGTGAGCGCGGAACAGGCAGGTTTCCTGGCTCGGGTTCATTTTCTGCCTTACGCCTTCCCAGGCTTCCCCAGTGGCATTATGTAAGGCAACTCCCCCTCACAGTGGCGGGACCGCGCCGGATTTCCACCGGCTTCCCTTTTCAGCCTTGTATGGCAAGGCCACCTGTTCCGGATATTTAGTTTTGTTACCAAGGTTCGTCAGAACTTGTTAAAATCCTGCTGTCTTCCAAAAATTTTTGTTGTTCGGTAACACCTTTTTTCACACGCCTTTCCGGTTTTAGGCTGTCCGGAACGGCCGGTGATCTCAAGAAATCAAGAAAGGGCTACCTGACATGGCTGCTTCGTGCCTCCATGTCAGGCGGAAAGAGGGAAGGAAAGCTCACTGCCGGGCTTTGCCGGAACCCGGCTTTTCGGGAGGTGTATGCCAGAGGCCGCGGGTATAAAAAAACCACGCAGCCGCCCCGCTTCTGCGGGGATACGACCTCCGTGGTCTGAATTTCTGTGTTTACATTATACCATACCAATTTTCTCTCGGGAAGAGAGTCCCGGATAGATTTGCAGAAATATACACTCCCGCTTTCAAAACCGGAGGGGCAGGTTCAGACAAAAAATGGTATAATTAGGGCAACCGGAGCTAAAAGATTTTCAAGGAGTGAGTAGGGTGTTGAAAGAACACGTCACTGATCAGAGGGGAATAGAGCGATACAGGCTGCCTGATTTTTTCTCCCCGCTTTTTAGAAATTATGATTATCAAAAAAATTGACCTTGAAGAGCAGAAAAAAATGATTATCAAGACAACCCTGACCCGTGGCACATGGGAGCAGATCAGGTGGCTGTTCGGGTATTACGGCATTGAAACCATAAAGGAAGTTTTTCTGGATGATTTCAACGGTTTGAGGGAATTGCCCGAACCCGTAATCAACCTGTGGGGATTGCTTTTTTTAGGTAAAAAGGCTTACCAGGACGAGATTAATAGACAGAGAAAAGATAACAGGTTGGAAAAATGGCGCGGCCGGCGCTCTGTACCGGCCGGTCGGAACCCCGGTGACAACATCGTGGTGCGCTACCGGGGAAGCGAAGAGGTCGGCGTGACTATTTTGAACGCAAGCAGGCGGAAACTGGGGAAAGAATAAGAGCAAAAGCAGAGGCAGCAAAGTTTACTCCCTATCGCGCCGTAAGAGCCAACAAGAGAGCCTCCGGAGTAGAAGGGGTTTCTAATTCGGTGATTTTGCCGGGCAGCACGAAGGCGCAACTCGATTTTTCAAAAAAATTATATAACCAGGCAGGAACTTTACAGGAAAGCGTTGAATAAAACAGGAGAATCAGGTGATGGCTGAAGCCATTCAAAAAAGGGTTTAGCTTAATCCGTTTGCATGTCTCTTGAAGAGACCACTTAGTGGAATGTTTTAGCTTTCTCCCAAAATAACGGACAGAAAAAGACCATGGAGGTCTTATGCCTTTGGAAAAAGGCGGGGCTTTCATGGTTTTTTGTTTGGTGGCCTGGTCAGTTGCCAACGGGCCGTAAGAAATCCTGGCTTTAAGGAACCAACTTTTTGAGAGGATGTGGTTTTTTGAAATTGACGCCAATTGGGGTTATCCACAGCCCGTACCGCACGCCTCAAGATGCTCCCCGTCAGGGGCGCCTGGCCGGCCAGACGGCTGAGTTGGAGATTTATTCCCGGTTTGTGGAAGGGCTGAAAGACGTGGAGCAGGCGAGCCACCTGATCGTTCTTTACTGGTGCCACCTGGGGAACCGGGACACGCTGCAGACCAAAACGCCTTTCGGGCCGGAGCTACGCGGTGTCTTCGCCTGTCGCTCGCCCTCCCGGCCCAACCCCATCGCTTTTTGCGTGTCGGAACTGCTGGAGGTGCGGGAGAACCGCCTGCTGGTGCGAGGGGTCGACGCGGTTGACGGGAGTCCCCTGCTGGACATCAAACCTTATTCTTCAGAAGTGGACAGCGTTGCGGGAGCAAGGATCGGCTGGTTTAAAAAATAAAGTTTAGACGCAATTTCAAAAGATTGAGTGAGGAGGCTGGTTTTATGCCGAAGCTGTTGATCTGCGGGCGGGGCGGTAGCGGGAAGAGCACCCTTGTGGCCCTGCTGGCGCGGCGGCTGGGAGAAAAGGAAAGGGTACTGGTGGTGGATGCCGACGAATCGAACCTGGGGTTGGGTGCGATGCTGAAACTGCAGCCCCCGGAGAAGACGTTAATGGATCACCTGGGGGGGAAGCCGGCGGTAAGAGAAAAGCTGATGGCCGCCCTCCGGGGTCGGGGCGATGAAGTTATGCAGCTGTTTACCGAAAAAATCACTCTGGACAACCTGCCGCCGGAATGCATGTACCGGGAGGGGCAGGTGGCCTGGCTGCGGGTGGGCAAGATCGAGCATGTCATGGAGGGGTGCGCCTGCCCCATGGGAGCGCTGGCGAGGGCCTTCTTAAACCACCTGGCGGTGGGAGACGGCGAATGGGTCCTGGTTGACACCGAGGCGGGGGTGGAGCACTTCGGCCGGGGAGTGCTGGAAGGTGTTGACGCCGTTGTGGTGGTGGCGGAGCCCTCCCACGAGGCGGTCATACTGGCCGAAAAAGCCGTAAAACTGGCACGAGAGGCGAAAAAGAACTACGGAGTGGTGCTGAACAAGGTCGTTGACGAAACGGAGCCTGCTTTAAGGGAAATGCTTGCGGCCAGGGGCATCGAGATAACGGGCGTGCTGCCTTATTCCCCTGCCGTTGGGTGGGCGAATCTCTGGGGGGAACCTCTGGAAGGCGGAGTGATGCGGGATGAGGTGGACAGGCTGGTGAGCGGGATTAAAGGGATGCTGGAAACTGGTCATCGGTAAAGTGGTGCATTTGGAGGCAGATGACCGCTTCTTCAATGAAGCCGGGGAGATGGACTACGAGCGGGCCAAACCGTTATCAGTAATGCTCGGCGACCGGGGGATGTGGTTTACCCGGCCGGTTTTTGCGGGCAGGTATGCAGATTACCGAGAAATGTTCCTGAGCAAAAAGGACGAAGCCCCTGCTTTTACCGTTGAGAGCAGCTAGGAGTTGTATGTCTGTCGGGATATGTGCCGAAGGAGGGCGCTTTCCGCCCGAGGAAACCGGCAGGCGTCTGCAAGATTTTTATAGTTTATACAGGGAGGAGAAAGGGATGAGGACAAAGGCATTGAAGGCAGCGGCTATGCTCATTGCCCTGCTGATTACCATCGTTATGCTGAGCGGGTGCGGCTCTGCCAAGACCAGTCAGAGCGCGGGCACCTCGCAGAAAGCTGTAATCACCGACCTGGCCGGCCGGCAGGTGGAAGTTCCCATACCGGCAAAGAAGGTGGTGGCCGTCGGACCCGGCGCCCTGCGGCTGGTCTGCTATGTCAACGGGGCGGACAAGGTGGTGGGCGTGGAAAATTTAGAGAAGCAGCAGCCCACCGGCAGGCCGTACCTGTTAGCCTATCCCGAGCTTAAGAACCTGCCCACCATCGGCCAGGGGGGACCGGATGCCACCCCGGATGCCGAGAAGCTCGTCGGCGTCAAGCCGGACGTAATTTTTGTCGCCTACCTGGTGGACAGATCCCAAGCGGACGAGCTGCAGGCCAGGACGAACATTCCGGTGGTGG
>CADDZD010000055.1 GCA_902812385.1 Clostridia bacterium
ATGCGAAATTCCCCCAAATTATTGTCGTTAGGGGAAAATTCGCGGAATTTTCTGGAATTCCTCCTTGCTCTGAAAATTTTTTTTAAAATTTTTTCTTAATGAAATGGTAGGGTGCGGAAGATGGGTTGGGAAGAAGGAGCGGTAAATAAAGGCCAAAGCCTGGAGGGCGCACTCCAAAGGTTGCCAACAGGTTGGCAAGGAAATTCTGTGTCAGAGTGCCCGCGTTAATTTTTGTATACCGCAAGGTCATTCCAGAATTCCGGGAAGCCCATACCGAGGCGCCAGATTGAGACTCCGGCCAGCCCCTGGTTTGCTGCCAGGTCCAGCTTGGCCTTCAGGCTGTAACGGTTCTCGTACCAGACCTGGTGAACGGCTCCGTTTTCATCACTGTAAGTGAAGTGGGGGAGGCAGGCGACGGGGTCCCACTGCACCTT
Organism: Clostridia bacterium; assembly: GCA_902812385.1. GTDB lineage: Bacteria > Bacillota > DSM-12270 > Thermacetogeniales > Thermacetogeniaceae > DULK01. The sequence goes on from CADDZD010000055.1 coordinate 435, forward strand.
AACATTCCGGGAGGCGGCAAGGTTTTCAGCTTCCTGGTAGCTCAAGGATTTGGCGGGCTGTCCCTCCGGCCAGTCATAGCCGTAAATACCGAGCCCCAGAATGATCTTGCCTGCCGGAATATGCTGCTTGGCATAGGAAATGACCCGGCCGACCCAATCAAGGGGTGCGATGGGACCTGGGGGTCCCGTCCGGTAGTGCTGGTCATAGGCCATAATCACTATCTGGTCGGCGTACTTGGCTATTTCACCGTAATCGTAGGCGGTAAGCCATGACAGCTCCCGATCCTTGGCGGGCACCGCCACCGTCAGGCCGGTTTGTGATTGCTTCAAGGCCCGGGAAAGCTCTGCTAAAAAGGTGTTATAGGCATCCCTGTCTTCAGGTGCAACGGACTCGAAGTCCAGGTTGACTCCCTGGAATTTTTCCCTGCGCACAAGATCGACAGTACTTTCTATTAAGCTGCTGCGTGCCTCCTTGCTGTTCAGCAGAAGATGGAGTTTCTGCCGGTCAAACATAGCAACTCCTGCCTGCGTCCTCAGGTTGCTCTTCTGGGCGGCTTCCACCGCACGCCGGGAATTTTGGATTTCGTATGCCTGTGTCAGGCCTCCGGTTTCATCAGCCCTGTACCAGTGAAAGGACACGTCGGTCAGGTTGCCGTGCTGTGCCAGCATCTCGTCATAGGCCCCAACGAAGTAATAGCCCAGGACTATCTTCTGCCCGCCGTTCTTCAGTTCGATCAAAACCATGTTTCTTGAGGCATCCCAGTTGACGGTGGCACCGAAGGTTTCGCTCAGGAAGCGCAGAGGCACCAGGGTGCGCCCCGATTTTAAGATGGGTGCAACATCCAGCGTGAAAAGCTTACCGTTGACGTAGACGTTACGGCTGTCAGGCTGAAAAACGACCGTTTGGGAACCCCGCGTAACGGTAACTTTGCAGGTTGACTGCTCAAAAGTCACCACCGCGCCAAAGGCGGGCGATTCGGCGATAAACCGTATCGGCACCAGAACGCGCCCGTTGACATTTACCGGCTGGACATCCGGGAAATATACCCTTTGCCCGTTCAGGATGACTCCCGGAGTGGGTTGTGCCCCGGCCGGTTGGGCGAGGGTGATGACGCCAAATAAAAGAGAGATGACAACAAGAAAAAGACCGACAGTTTTTCTCCTCCAGTTCATTCTCCGGCTTCCTCCAATTTCTCCAATTTCTTTTTGTACGCTGCTTACCTGTTTAATAATTGTATTGTTTAATTATCGAAACCGTGCGTTCGAGGGCGCAGGCCACTTCTGCCCTGGTCATTTTTTCGTGTGGACGGAAATAGCCGTTGAATCCCTTCATGATGCCGGTATTGCTGACGAAAACAACTTTTGTCGTCTCGTCATCAGACAGATCTTTATATGTGGGCCAGAGCATAATGGTGACGACCGGTATCTTTTTGGCAGTAAAGCATTTCTCTATTGCCTGGGCAGCCTCAATGCGGGTCACAGGTTCATCTGGTTTGAAACTCCGGCCGTCGACGGTAAAGATATCGTTGACGGCACACATCAGAACGGCGTCGCTGTACCATTTGCCGGGTTTTACATCGTAGTAGTCTTCGAACGAGGGTGCCTTGGTAAATTGTTTGTCCCCGGTATCCAGTTTGAAGGTGTGATAAAGGCACACGGCCAGCTCTGCTCTTGTTATCGCCCGGTCGGGTACAAACAAACCGTTGCCGGTTCCGTGCATAATACCCTGAGCGCATACCGATTTAATTTGCCGGGCAGCCCAGTGATTTTGTATCTCGGGAAATATCACGCCGGTGTCTGCCCAAACGCCGGAGCAGGTTACGCCCAAGAAAAACATCGCTAGTACCAAAGCTAAAATTAGTTTTTTATACAATACGGCCACTCCTCTTTTTTGGTTTTCATTTTATTTACGAGGCATGGCTTAAGACTCTTACAAAATAAAAATCTGGATCCCGGTTCTCCGATTTTTCGATTTATTTACCACCGATGTGATCGGTGAACGGAAGGTTTTGCTTGATTTTTGTCGAAATGTGTTTCTAGCTTACATCAAAAATCAAAAAGTGTCACGTTGTTAATGCCGAAACCCGCTGAAGGGATGATCTTTGTGAGCGACTTAATTACCATAAAAGGACTTCGTAACGGTGTTACCCTGATCCTGAATGATTCCGAACCCGATTTCCAGGAAATACTCGAACAATTAAAAGCGAAATTATCCTCTACGAGTTTCCTGAAAAACACATTTGTTAACGTCGATATCGGAGCGAGGGAGGCCTTGTCTGCCGGGCAACTGGCTTCTCTAAAAGAAATATTATCTGCAAGGAATATTCAACTCAAGAATGTTATTCTAAATGGCCATAAGACGGGGGATGTTTCGAAAGTCAAAAAGGTGATTCCCCAAAAATTGGTAACGGAAAGAGGTAAAACTTTAATGGTTAATAGAACGATTAGGTCGGGGCAAAGCCTTTACTATCCGGGAAGCATTGTTCTTATGGGAGATGTCCATCCGGGAGGGGAGATTTCTGCCCGGGAAAACATCATTGTTTGGGGAGCACTCCGGGGGGTAGCCCATGCCGGAAACGGAGGAAATGAAAAGGCCTTTATCATTGCGCTTCAGCTCGCACCATCTCAGTTGCGGATTGCCCATTATATAGCCTGTTCACCGGAACAATCCCCGGTGATGCCTCAGAAGCCCGAAATCGCTTATGTCATTGATAAAAGAATTGTCGTCGAAGAATACAGTTCCGGAAGGAACATATTGACGAATATCCATGCAAGGCCCTTTTAGCAAGCAGAGTCTTTATTGCTTTTGCAGATCTTTATAGGCTATGAAGCCGTGAAGAGATGAAGCCTGTTTAACTGCTCTTACGACGGCCCTTTCAACGGCCCTGGCGGCTAACAGGCCTGCGACGTTGAGGTCCGCCTCAACCCTTCCGGTGGCCAGCGCAAAGATGGTATCGCCGTCGACCATGGAATGAGCAGGTCTTATGGTCCTCCCCAACCCGTTGTGGGCCATCGATGCCACCTTGTTCATCTGTGCTTTATTGAAAGTGCCGTTGGTGGCCACTACTCCCAGTGTTGTATTTCTGCCGAAATAGTTTTTCTGCCGGGCGTACTCCAGCATCATCACACGTTCGGTGTCGGCGAAGGTTCTTCCGTCATCACTCAAGGCACCGGCCAATATTTCTCCAGTTGCCGGTTCTATGACATCCCCCATACAGTTAACCGCGACCAATGCCCCTACCTTCAACTCTCCCACTTGAAAGCAGCAGGCACCGAGCCCTCCTTTCATTGCCCTTTCCATGCCCAGTATCTTTCCGACGGTAGCCCCCGTTCCGACGCCGACATTTCCTTCGGGGCATTCCCTGTTGGTTGTTGCATTCAGACAGGCTTGATACCCCATCTCTTTATCCGGTCTGACTCTGGGATCGCCTATGGCCAGGTCAAACAACACCGCTCCGCAGACGATCGGCACTTTCGTAACCTGCACGTCGAAACCGATACCTCTTTCCTCAAGATACTGCATGACGCCGGATGCGGCATCAAGGCCGAATGCGCTCCCGCCGCAAAGGATGACCGCATGTATTTTTTCCACCAAATTAACGGGGTTTAGCAGATCTGTCTCCCTGGTTCCCGGCGCCCCGCCCCTTACGTCGACGCCGGCGGCCGCACCCTCCTCGCATAAAACCACGGTGCAACCGGTGGCGGCCTCCGTGTTTTGTGCATGGCCGACCTTTATCCCTTCGATGTCTGTAAACTCGATCTCCTTCACTCAAAAGCCTCCTCCAAGCCAGGTGCAGGCTTTACAAAATATATCGGGTTTTTTGACCGAATCAGTTAATTACCCGAACCACTTCCTCCAGCGGGCGGCGCGGTACAGCTTTTCTTTCCTGGTCCGGGTAGCCGATGGGAATAAGCGCCACGGGCCTGAGACCCGGTTCCAGCTCTAAAATTCTGGCCGCTTCCTCTTCATCGAATGCTCCAACCCAGCAGGCACCCAGGCCATAACCGGTGGCCGCCAGCAGGATGTTCTCGATAGCCGCGGCAGTGTCCTGGATGCAGTAAAGCTCCCTGCCGCGCTGGCCATACCGGGAGGCCGAGCGCTCCGGCTCCGCACATACCACAATGCATACCGGCGCTTCTGCAATAAAAGGTTGCCTGGCGGCTTTTGCCAGTTGCCTGCGCAAATCTTCGTTCATGACAACCACAAAGAACCAGGGCTGCATGTTGCCGGCGCTGGGGGCGAGCCGTGCGGCGTCGAGCAGGCGTCCGATGGTTGCCTCGGGCACCGGGTCGGGTTTAAACCTGCGTATGCTCGTTCTCTCCTTAATGGCGTCTATAACATCCTTGGTCACTTCATCATTCCCCCCATAAAAGATGGTTTTTTCTAATATTGTTATTCTGAAGTATTATCTTCATTCTAACATCTGGAAGGGAAGCATACCAGGATTGTTCCAACATGAAACTGGATATTCTAAGGGCAGGAGGGATCATCGTGGATAGGCAACCTGCCGATGACAGAGCAACAGACCGCAAACCGGACAGAGATTACTTTGACCTGGAGGCGGCTCCGCTCATCCGCTTCCGGAGACCGGATGAACTGCAGGGCTACCTGGAGAACACGGACAAAGAGGAACTCCTTTTTTCTGCCATCCCGATCTCAGGGGAACCGGAGACCTTTCGTTACAACAGTCGGGAAAAAGTGATTATAAGAACCGGTGATGGGGCATTGTTCGACAGTGTCGCTGATTTTATTTGTTATGCCTTCCAGTGCGACCCGGAGGGGTACCCCCGCACCGAATACGTGGATGTGGTGTTCGGATAAGCCGCTGAAGCCTGCCTGTGGTCCACCGCTGGCGGCCTTAATAAATCTGAATAAAAGAAAATTGCTGCGGAAAACCTTAAAAGAAGAAAGGTAGATAGAGATGCGCCACAAGGTCAGGATCCATTATGACAACAAGAACGGTTTTCGCGAACCGGTAATGTGGGTGTGGGTGAGCGACGGCGCCACCCAGGAAAAGGAAATCGTTTCCGCCGGGAGGGACGACTTCGGGGTCTATTTCGACCTCTATTATAACCGGAGCGATTTTCATTTTATCTTTAAAGACGGCAGGGGAGAGAGGGTGCGGTGGGAGGATCAACGGTTTAACAGGACCTTCCACAAGTGCCTGGGAACGGAGATCTGGACCATGGCCAACAGGCATAATGTCTACAATGTCCGTCCGGCGGAACCCTGCGGCAATGTCAGGGATTACTACCGTCGCATTAAACACCTGATTCCCGAAAAAAATTATTATTTCCCCACCACCGATGTTTCCGGGCTGGGGATGCCCTCCATGCTTGGGGCGAACATTCTCACCGACGGCTCGATTCTCTTCGGCTTCTTTCACCCCCGGGCGGCCCGGGTCTACCTGGTGGGAAATTTTAACGACTGGCAGTGTCCCGGGCACCCTTATCCTAAAGAGGAGCAGTTTATCGAAATGGGGCTCTACCGGGGATTTTACTACCAGCCCAACATCTGGCTGGTGCGGATCAACCCACCGGTTTTGGAATACCCCATCGAGTACAAGTTCTATGTTCAGGGTGGGTCCACGGATATAGAACGCTATGTTCCGGACCCTTATACCAGGCTCTACAGCGATGACTACAGGTACCGGAACTCCGTAGTGGTGGACCCGACAAAATTCCGGTGGACCGACCAGGACTGGAAAACCCCCCCGGTCAAGGACCTGATTCTCTACGAGTTGAACATCTACGGCTTTACCGATAACGACCCGGATATACCCGAGGAGATCCAGGGGACCTTCAAGGGGGTGACCCAGCGCATCAAGGAGGGATATTTCGAAAAGCTGGGGGTTACGGCCCTGGCCTTAATGCCTACGGCGGAGGTTCCTATGAAGCGCGGCCTGGGGTATGAACCGTGTACCTTTTTGGCCGTTGAAAAGGATTTCGGTACTCCCGATGATTTCCGGGAGATGGTCAACGAGGCCCACCGGCACGGGCTGGCGGTGATCACCGACCAGGTCTTCAACCATACCTCCAACGACTTCAACCCCCTGTGGAACCTGATCGACGACGGCTCCGGTGACGGCGGCTTCTACTTCGACGGGAAGACCATGTGGGGGAACAGGGTGGCCACCGGGAAGGACGAGGTGGACAACATGCTCATCGATGCCTGCAAAATGCTGATCAAGGAGTACCACATCGATGGCTTCCGCTTCGATGCCACCCACAGCTATTTTCTCAATCATAAGCTGCTGCACCGGCTCGCCCATGAGATCAAGGATACGGGGTTCAAGCCGGATGCCATCCTGATCGCCGAAAACCTCCCCAACGAGCAGGATCTCAACCTGGAGGGCTACAACGGCTACGCCCAATGGTCGAATATCTTCCACGACAAGATCAAGGCCCTGCTCCGGGAGGGGGTGTTCGAAGGAGTGGGGAACGGTGTGGAGAATCTGGGTGTTCCCTTCTACTTCAGCAAGGACAGTTATGCCGCCCATACCAACAATACCGTCAACTTCTGTGAAAACCATGATGAGAACAGCGTGCAGTTTGAGGTGGCTACCAACGGCATCACGGATCCGGTGCTCAAGGACCGGAAGGCCCGGCTCGGTTTGATGGCAACGATGGTGGCCCTGGGGCAACCCATGATCTACATGGGGCAGGAATTCGGTATTGAAAGGGAAAGGAACAGGATCAAGGTGGAGTGGGTCAAATATTCGGAGACCACCAACCGCTTCTACCACTGGACCCGAGGGCTGATCCATCTCCGCAAACGGTACGAGGGGTTGAAGCTGAGCGGTTATAACCCCGTCGACGAGGGCAAGTTCACCTGGGTCCTCGGCCCCTGGCTGGGAGAAAAGAGAGGTAAGGATAAGAGGGTGATCGGGTGGAGGGTATATGACAACGGGGCGCCGCAGGAACGAATGCTGATCATGATGAATTTTGAGAACCGTGACGTCGCCGTGGAGGTGGACTTCCATACACCGGGTCGGTGGGTAAAACTGGCGGATATAGATAACGTCAACGACCTGCCTCCGGGAGGCACCAAAGATCCGCAGGACCCGGACAGCATCCTCCTCGATGGCGGAATCTTTCCGGAGTTCATCCTTCCCCCTTACAGCGGTTTTATCTACAAGTACGTTCCGGAACAATTCTAAACAGGAGGTGTGATCATGAAAGATGTCTATGTGATTCTGGCCTTTCATGCCCATGAGTTGCTCTGGGATCTCCCGGAGACCCTGCTGTCCTACCTGGAGGAGGACAACCCGATGAAGGTATCCATGATGGAGACCAACTATATCAAGAAAAGGCGGGAGGAGGGGCGGGATATCTACGCCCTGTGCAGCCAGTTCGGCGACAGCCTGGATGTTCCCCTCTGTGTGGAGTTTACCAATGAGCTTCTGGTTCAGTTAAAGCAGGTAGTACCTGAGACCTTTGAGAGGTTGATAAAAGATTACCGGAGGGGGAGATTCTACCCTATCTACGGGCATGCCCATCATACCCATGTATCTCTACTCCGTCCTGAAGAAATCACCCAGGAGATTGTCTGGAACCGGCAGTACCTGCACAATCATATGGGTGTGCCGTATCCCCGGTACAACGGTCTTTTCCCCACAGAGGCCTCCCTGAGCTACGATAAGCTGGAGGCTATAGAAAAGGCGAATATTGACTACGTGATCTTCCCCCACCTGAGGGAAGACAAGGCTCCCTTCGAAGTGATAGGGGATGGGGATTATACCTATAAGCCCTTTCTGATCAGGGCAGACCGGAGGAATATCATTGCCCTCCCCCGCAACTTTCCTATTTCCCAGGAGATCTGGCGTCCCATTACCAGGATGAAAAGAGACGAGGTGAAAAGCCAGGGGTACCTTCTGGGGGATTTTCCGGTGTTCGACAACGAGTACCAGAAAGGGGAACGGGAGAGTTTCCCCATCAGCTTTGAAGAAGGGGTAGAGCTTTATCTGGAGGTCCTGCACCGGGAACTGGAGAAGGCCCCCGACCGGGGTGTGCTGGTCTACATCCAGGACCTGGAGTTGATGGACTTTGGGGATGTAGCCCTACAGATCATGGAACATTCCTGGAAAAAACTGCTCCAGGAGGAGCGGGACTACCGGGTGCATTTTGTAACTCCGGACCAGTACCTGGAGGAGGTGGTCATTCCCGAGGGAGTGGACAAGCTCCCGGAGGTCAGATTTCATCAGATCTGCTGGGTTCCGGAGATCAGGCTGGTGCTCAGGGCCGATGGCCATTACCCGCCCCTGGGGGTGACCACCCCCCGTTACGACATCCATAAGACGGGACTTTATCGCCATCCCCTGGTTTTCTGGGAAAACGGGAAGTACTACTGCGGTATTTTCGACACCCTTCTGGACAACTTTGCCATCTCGGTCGATGTCCCGGTTAGTGTGGAGCGGCTCGGGGAAACCGGTTACGACCTGGCCAGGGAGAGCCTCGACTCCCAGGCGGTCCTCTATCTGAGATTGATGAAAAGAGCCTGTAACTGGGGTTGGGTACCGACGGAGGGAAGACAGAAACGGCCCTGCCTTAAGGGGTACCTGCTCTGTTCTGTTCTGCTGCGTCGGCTGGAGGAGCATACACCCGCCCTGTTGAGCCGGGACCTGAAGGAGATCGACCCCCGGAATTTCGTGGGGCTCTGTGAGACCCTGCGGGTCTTCATCGACAACCGGGTGGCCTATTTGCGTTATGGCCTGGAAGAGCTGGCCCGGGAGCAGAAGGTGGACCTCTCCGGTGCCTATGCCCTGTTCCCGGAGATAGAGAAATGGAAGAAAGTAGCCCTGGATAAGGCGAGAGAACTGTACCTGGTCCACCGGAGGGCACCCCGTGACCTTCACCGCTTCTTGAGGCTCCTGCAGGAGTACTCCCAGGCGGTTTATATGGCCACCGATAAAATTCAGAGAATCTGGGCGGAAAGCGGTAACGCCGATTTCCTGGTGGATAAGATGTACCATTACCTGTACAACATCTATCCGCCGTTGTTCCCGGAAATGGTCGACAGGATCGACTCCATGGACGGCAGGCAGGTGGAGGAGTACTTTAAGGCGGAGCCAGTGGGGGTCCGCTAGGATTCCAGAATCACCACCTGCCCCTTTTTTAAAAACCGGCTGTCCCCCTCCTGGTCCCCTCCGTAGATCCTCCACTCCGAGTTGAAGATCTGTTTCCCCGGATAACCGTCGAGGGGGATCACCTGATCTCCCAGGTTGAACAGGCCGGTGAGCTTCCACCGCCCTTTCCACCTGGTAACCTCCACCAAAAGGCTGGTGGGGTTCACCCTCACCTCCAGGTGGTGTTTATCCAGTTTCTTGAGGACCGGGTGGGAGAGCCGCAGCCTGATCAGATCCCGGTAGAAACGGAACAGTTGCCGGTTCTCCTCTTTCCACAGCTCCGGTGGGGTGAGCCTGGAACGGTAAAAGGAATCGGGATCCTGGGGGTCGGGGACATCCTTCCACCCGAATTTCCGGAATTCTTCCTTTCTTCCCCGGGAAACGCCCTTCCTCAACTCGGGGTCCTGGTAGTCGGTGAAGAAGAGGAACGGGTTTTTCTCCCCGTATTCCTCCCCCATGAAGATCAGGGGTACATAGGCCGAGAAGAACACCAGACCGGCGGCGGCCTTGAGAAAGGTGAAGTCCACCAGGGTTGCCAGCCTGTCCCCGTGGGCCCTGTTGCCCACCTGATCGTGGTTCTGCACGGCCACTATGAACTGCTTCCCCGGGTTCCGGGAGCCGTCGGTTCCCCTGTTTCTACCCCAGTAGCGGGAATACTGTCCTGTGTACAGGTAGTTCTTAAAGACCTTTTCCAGATCCTCCGGCCGGCCGTAGTCCATGTAGTAACCCTGGTGTTCACCGGTTAAAATTGTATGGATACAGTGGTGAAAATCATCCATCCACTGGGCGTCCATTCCGTACCCTCCTCTGTCCAGAGGGTTGATCAGGCGGGAGTTGTTCTCATCACTTTCGGCGATGACGAATTTGCGGCGGTTCCGTTCCAGGGCCAGGTTTCGGGTGGTCAGGGCGATCTCCTGCAGGATATGGATCGGGCTGTGGTCCTTGATGGCGTGTACGGCGTCAAGGCGCAATCCGTCGATATGATAGAGATCCAGCCAGTAGCGGACGTTGTCCAGGACCATTTTTCTGGTGTACTCGCTGTAGCGGTCATCATAGTTGACCGCTGGCCCCCAGGGTGTTCTGTGTTTATCGGTGAGGTAGGGGCCGTAGACCGGGAGGTAGTTCCCCTCGGGCCCGAAGTGGTTGTAGACCACATCCAGGATTACGGCTATCTGCTTTCGGTGGCAGGAGTCGACCAGGTGCTTTAAGTCCTCCGGGGTCCCGTAGTTGCGGTTGACGCTGAACAGGTTTGCCCCGTCGTACCCCCAGTTCCATCTTCCCGGGGTCTGGACGACGGGCATAAGCTCGATGGCGTTGACTCCCAGCTCCTCCAGATAATCGAGACGGTCCACAATGCCTTTAAAGGTTCCTTCCGGCGAAAAGGTTCCGACATGGATCTCCAGGATGATCAGGTCCTCCGGGTTTTTCCCGGTCCAGTGGTAGTCCTGCCATCTGTAGGCCCTGTGGTCGACTACCTGGGAGAAGCCGTGCACCCCTTCCGGCTGGAAATGGGAGTAGGGGTCGGGGAAGTCCCCATCATCATCCAGCCGGAACTTGTATAAAAGGCCGGGGCCCGCTCCTTCCAGGACTCTGCTGAAGATGTGCTCGTCCTCCCGGCGCATGGGAATGACCTCTTCCCGGTTCCCTCTTTTGATCACCAGACCGACTCTTTTTCTGTTGTAGGCAAATACCCTGAAGGTTACCTCGCCGCTGTCGGTTATACGGGCGCCCATTTCGAGCATCAGAAGCATGTCCTTTCTTTAAAACAAGGGTTGTATTCAGGGATAAGTATAACCATTATCAGAAAAAATAATTTGGGGGGATCGCCGGTGGAACTGGTAAAAACGGAACCAAAGAGATACGGGGATTACCTGGAACTGGTGGATATGGAAACCGCCCTGCAGCTGGAGTACTTTGTTAAAAGGTTGAGCGGAAAGAGGATTGCCATGGTCAACGCCACGTCTTACGGCGGCGGTGTTTCCGAAATCCTCCATTCCCTGGTTCCCCTGTCCAGGGACATGGGGGTGAAGATGGATTGGTGGGTGATGGAGGGGGACAATGAATTCTTCACTGTGACCAAAACCCTCCACAACTGCCTGCAGGGGCAGGAAGGGGTCATGACCCCTGAGGCGAGAGAGATCTACCGGAGGTATAACGAACACAACGCTTCAGACATAAAAAACTGGAACTACGATTTCGTCGTTATTCACGACCCGCAGCCGGCGGCCCTGATCCGGTACCGCAATGACGGAGGCCGGGCGAAATGGATCTGGCGTTGCCACATCGATACCTCCACACCCGATCCGGATTCCTGGGATTTTCTCTACCAGTACATAAAGGATTATGATGCCTGCGTCTTCACGGTGGAAGAGTTCGTCAGGGAGAACCAGTTTCTGCCCAATCCCACCTTTTTCACCCCGGCCATTGACCCTCTCAGCCTCAAGAACATACCTCTTGAAAGGGAGGAGGCGGAGGATATCGTCAGCCGGTTCGGAGTAGATATTAACCGGCCGCTGGTCACCCAGATTTCCAGGTTTGATCCCTGGAAGGACCCGCTGGGGGTGATCGATGCCTACCGGATCGTGAAGAAAGACTATCCCAGTGTCCAGCTGGCTCTGGTCGGTTCCATGGCGACCGACGACCCCGAGGGTTGGGACTACCTCTACAGGACCTTGAGGAAGGCCGGGGAGGATTACGATATAAAGGTGGTGACCAACATGAACAGGGTGACCAGCCTGGAAGTGAATGCCTTTCAGACGGTATCCAATGTCATCGTCCAGAAATCTCTCAGGGAGGGGTTCGGGCTGACGGTCTCCGAAGGGCTCTGGAAGGGGATCCCGGTGGTGGGCGGGAATGTCGGCGGAATAAGGTACCAGATCGACGACGGCATTAACGGGTACCTGGTGGATACGGTGGAGGAGTGTGCGGAAAGGGTTTTGACCCTTCTGCGGAATCCCGCCCTGGCGGAGGAGATGGGTGAGGCGGGGAGGGAGAAGGTGCGTCGGAACTTCCTGATTACCACCAACATTCTCAACTACTTGAAGTTGTTCGACAGCCTGAACGGCCGTGGGGATGCCGCAGCCCCCGTGCAGTAGCTGCAATTTTCTCCCTTTGCTCGGGGTGCCGCATAAACCGGGGCGTATCGAGACAAAATGTAAACGATGCATTATCTACCAAGGGGGATGATACCATGCCTTTGCTCGAAATCAGCGTAGTACCGGTGGGGACCGGTCAACCGAGCTTCAGTTCCTCGGTAACCGATGCCGTGCGCACCATCGAAGAAAGGGGCTTAAATTATCAGGTGACTCCTACGGCAACGGTCATCGAAGGAGATCTTGACGATTTAATGGAGGTGGCCAAGGAAATCCATCAAAACGCCCTGGATAAGGCGGCAAGCCGGGTTATCACAAACATTACCATCGATGACAGAACCGATAAAAATCTGAGTCTGAAGAAACAGGTCGATGCGGTAAAGCAGTCTCTGCGTTAGAGAGGGTCTTTGTTCCGCAGTTTTATTACAGAAGGCCCCGGGGAAGGACTCCCGGGGTCTTCTGCTCGTCGGCGGGTAACAACGGCTGCCTTATGCCTCCGAAACGATCTTTAACCAGACCTTGCGCTGGCGAGGTCCGTCAAATTCACAGAGGAAGATCCCCTGCCATGTACCCAGGCGAAGCTTTCCTCCCGCGATCAGGACCGTCTGCGAACTTCCTACCAGAGATGTCTTCACGTGGGCCGGCGAGTTTCCTTCGATATGCCTGTAATTCCCGTGGGCGGGCACCATTTTATCGAGAGTTGCAAGGATGTCGTGGACGACATCCGGGTCGGCATGCTCGTTGATGGTCAGCCCGCAGGTGGTGTGAGGTATGAAGATATGACATATTCCGTTTGCGACTCCCTTGTCCTGAAGGGCTTTTTGAACAACTCCCGTGATGTCGATCATCTCCTCGCCACGGTTCGTTTTGACGGTCAGCTCGATGATTTCGGACATTTTCGACCACTCCCTGAGTGAAAATTCGGTCAGTTTAAATGTAAACGATTCCTGCCCGTCAGTAAAGCCGGCCGCCGTATTTGGAGCCGTTCCTCCTTTGAAAGGCATTTTAAGCTATAATAAATATGCGTCGATATTTCCGTTTGAGAGAGGAGGCGAGCCATGGGCTCCGGATTGGAGAAGGGTTTGGTTCAGGTCTATACCGGTGACGGCAAGGGAAAGACGACCGCAGCCCTGGGACAGGCATTTCGTTCGGTGGGGCGCGGTTTAAAGGTTTGCATGATCCAGTTCCTCAAAGGTTGCAATACCGGGGAGCTTACTTCCGTGAAAAGGTTCGAGCCGGATTTTCAGATCTTCAGGTTTGAGAAGAACCGCGGCTTTTTCTGGACTTTGTCCGATGAGGAAAAACGGGAACTGAAGCAGGAGGTCGAAACCGGGTTCGAATTCGCCAAAAGGCTGCTGGCAGAAGGGAAATGCGATGTCCTGATCCTCGATGAGATTATGGCCGTGCTTTATAACAAACTGCTCTCCGTTGACGAGGTCTGTGATGTGATCAGGAACAAACCTGAGCATGTGGAGTTGATCCTCACCGGGCGAAACGCCCCCCCGGAAATTGTGGAAATGGCCGACCTGGTTACCGAGATGCGGGAGGTAAAACATTATTACGACAGGGGAATACCGGCCCGCAAGGGGATCGAGCTGTAGTGTTATATCCGTGGGTAAAAACCGGGACCTGCGCCACATCACTTTCGTGATCTTCTCTTTTACCTGGAAGGGGCCGCAGTCGTTCTGGGTTCAGCCGCCGGAGGGTTCTTTCCGTCGTGCCGGTAGATGGCGATGGCCGCGTCCGGGCAGACCGTCTGACAGGTGCCGCAGACAATGCAGCCTTCGATCCGCGGTTCCACCGTGGGATAACCGTTGAAGGCCAGATCCTGAGACCACTCGATGACATGGGTGGGGCACTTTTCGATACACAATCCGCATCCCTTGCAAAGTTCCGGAAAAACGGCGAAAACTCCCCGGTTATTTTCGTACACATTGGCCTTCCATTGTTTATCCATCGGCATTAATCTCCTTCTTAACTCTTTTTATTAGTTTGTGCCTTCAAGAGTTTTAAATTCATTATCCAGGAGTTACAAAACAGAGGTGGAATTTGGGTATCCTTTTACCTGCGTCTGTGGTATATTAAAGAACGGGTCATTGTCAGAAGGAGGAATGGACTGTGAACCATATCCGCGTGCGTTTCGCACCCAGCCCGACAGGAAACCTGCATATTGGGGGTGCCCGGACCGCCTTATTTAACTGGCTCTTTGCCCGCCACAACGGGGGTACCTTTATACTTCGCATTGATGATACCGACTTTGCCCGTTCCATGGAGGAATCTAAGCGCGGAATACTATCTGCGCTCCGCTGGTTGGGACTGGACTGGGACGAGGGGCCCGAGGTAGGGGGTCCACATGCACCTTATGCCCAGTCGGAGCGTCTTCCGCTATATGAAAAAGCTGCCCGGGAATTAGTGGAGAAAGGACTGGCATACCCGTGCTACTGTACTCCGGAGGAACTGGCAGAACGCCGGAAGCAGGCGATGGAGGAAGGAAGGGCGCCGCGCTATGACGGCCGCTGCCGCCACCTGTCTCAACAGGAAAGAATCAAATTAGAGCAGGAGGGGCGCAGGCCTGCCCTAAGGCTCCGCATCCCGGATACGGGAGAAACGGTGGTCCATGACTTTTTCAGGGGGGGCGTTGCCTTTGCCAACGAGGTTCTGGACGATTTCATCATAGTTAAATCAAACGGGATACCGGCCTATAACTTTGCCTCGGTGGTCGATGACGCGGAGATGCAGATAACCCATATCATCAGGGCCGAGGAGCACCTTTCGAATACACCTCGCCAGATACTGGTGTTCCAGGCACTGGAGAAACCTCTTCCCGTTTTCGCTCATGTCCCAATGATCCTGGCGCCTGACCGCAGCAAGCTCAGCAAGCGCCACGGGGCCACGTCGGTGGAGGAGTTTCGGGATCAGGGATATCTTCCGGATGCCCTCATCAACTATCTGGCGCTTCTCGGGTGGTCCCCGG
Organism: Clostridia bacterium; assembly: GCA_902812385.1. Taxonomy (GTDB): domain Bacteria; phylum Bacillota; class DSM-12270; order Thermacetogeniales; family Thermacetogeniaceae; genus DULK01. The sequence goes on from CADDZD010000055.1 coordinate 15,626, forward strand.
AGGGCGAGGAGGAGATCCTGTCCCTGTCCGAACTGGTGCGCCAGTTCTCCCTGGAAAGGGTCGGGAAAACCGCCGCCATTTACGATACTAAAAAATTGACCTGGATCAACGGCCACTACCTGAACGAGATCGACCTGGACCGGGCGGTCGAACTGGCGATTCCTTTCCTGCAAAAAAAGGGATTGGTGCCTGAGGAAATTCCGGAGGATTTGATGGTTTATATTCGTAAAGTTGTGGAAGTGGTCCGTACGCGAGTAAAGACACTGGCCGAAATTGCAGATGCCTCCGATTATTTCTTCGATGACGATTTTACCTATGAGGAGAAGGGTGTGAAAAAGCACTTTCAGAAGGAGGGAGTGGCGAGCCTCCTCCAGGCAGCCGGGCAGCGGCTTGCCGGACTTGAGACCTTTGATCTGGAGACGACCGAGGAAGCCTACCGCAATTTAAGCGAAGAGCTCGGCGTCAAAGCAGGGGACATTATTCACCCAACCCGTCTGGCGCTGTCCGGAAGGACTATGGGCCCGGGGCTCTTCGACATTATGGTCATACTGGGAAAAGAAAGAACGCTGGAGAGGCTTGAAAGGGCTGTGAAATATATCAGGAATTTGCAGTCCTCCTGAGAGAGGGTCTCTTGACGAAAGCGGTCAAACGGTATTATACTTTTATCGAAAAACAATTGCGGGATGGTGTAGTGGTAGCACAGGTGACTCTGGATCATCTAGCCTAGGTTCGAATCCTAGTCCC
>CADDZD010000056.1 GCA_902812385.1 Clostridia bacterium
ATTTATATTTCCAGGAGGTTTTTGCTATTTATGGGGTATTTTCCTGCCTGCTCGGGTTAAAAAATGCGAATTTATAAAGTTTTGCCTTGATACCGCCTTTCTTGCGCTGCATGGGCTTCAGGGATTAGATGCGGAGTTCCTGGCCCTCCTGTTAATAGCAGAGCAGTCCATTACGCCGCCTCCGGCGGCACCGACAGAGGATGAAAATACCCGACGGGTCTACCGGCGAGCGACCTATGGAAGGCCGGGTAACAGGACAGGCGAAGCGAGGATGACAGGTCGGGATGCGAGTACAGACACCTCTTGACCTGCGATGGAATGGATTTGCAGCGAGGCCAAACGCGGCGTTTGACAGAAGCAGTTCGCAACTTGTTACGCAGCATCCCAGAGCTGTCCCGAAGCGAGCCGTCGTCCTGTCCGGCCTGGAATCGGGAGTCGAGCGGTAGACCGGCGGGTGAACTTGGTGTATTTTCAGGGTAGTATGGGCAAGGGAAAGAGTTCAGAGCCGTAAAGATGCCTGATTTTAAGGAGGATATAAATTTGCTGGAGAGATATACACTGCCCGAGATGAAGGCCCTTTGGGCGCCGGAGAACCGTTTTCAAAAGTGGCTTGAAGTAGAAATTCTCGCCTGCGAAGCCTGGGCGGAGCTCGGCCGCGTTCCTGCCGCCGCCGTACAGGAGATCAGGGAGCGGGCCCGCTTCGATGTGAAGCGGATCCAGGAGATCGAGGAAGTGGTGCGGCACGATGTGATTGCCTTCGTCAGTTGCGTGGCGGAATCGGTTGGTGATGCCGGCAAGTACCTGCATATGGGACTCACCTCCTACGACGTGGTGGACACCGCCCTGTCACTGCTGATGCGGGATGCCCTGGATCTGATCATAGCTGCGGTGGACGAACTGCGGGAGGTCCTGGCGGATAAAGCACGGGCGTACAAGGACACGCCGATGATGGGGCGCACCCATGGAGTGCATGCCGAACCGATCACCCTGGGATTGAAGTTCGCCCTCTGGTACTCCGAGATGAACCGCGCCCGGGAGCGGCTCATGCGGGCGCGGCAGGTGATCGGCGTCGGCCGCCTGTCGGGAGCGGTGGGGACCTACGCCCACGTCGATCCCTATGTCGAGCGTTACGTCTGCCGGAAGCTGGGGCTTATCCCCGCTCAGGTGTCAACACAGGTGCTGCAGCGGGATCGCCACGCCGAGTATTTGGCCGCCCTTGCCGTGACCGCCAGCTCTCTCGAGAAATTCGCCACCGAGATCCGGCACCTGCAGCGCACCGAGGTGCTGGAGTTGGAAGAGGGATTTGCCGTAGGGCAAAAGGGCTCTTCGGCGATGCCCCACAAGCGCAATCCCATCACCTGCGAGCGGATCACCGGACTGGCGCGGGTGGTGCGCGGGAACGCCCTGGCCGCAATGGAGAACGTGGCACTATGGCATGAGCGCGACATCAGCAACTCTTCTGTGGAGCGGATCGTGGTTCCGGACAGCACCACCCTCCTGCACTACATGCTCAAGAAATTTACGGGGGTCCTGCGGGATCTGGTGGTTTATCCAGAACGAATGGAGAAAAACCTGAACAGGACCCACGGCCTGATCTTCAGCCAGCGCCTGCTGCTTGCCCTCGTGGATAAGGGGCTGCGCCGGGAGGATGCCTACGCCCTGGTGCAGGGTCAGGCGCTCCGGAACTGGCCGGAGGGTGATTTCATGAATTCGGTCAAGGCCGATCCGGAGATCGGGCGGTACCTCACCCCTGAGGAGCTCGACTCCCTCTTCGATGTAAGCCACTACCTGAAGCGGGTTGATTACATCTTCTGGCGCGCCGGGCTGGGTGCACCCCCGGTGGCAAAATGGGAAGAGGAAATCAAGAGGCGCATGGCCCGGGATGTTCCTTTGCCCGACAAGGGTGAACTGCTGTATGAAGGCAAGGCAAAAAAGGTCTACAGGACGTCCGATCCGGAGATCTACTGGATGGAATACAAGGATGAGGCCACGGCCTTTGACGGGCTCAAAAAGGATGTCATCCCCGGGAAGGGAAGATTGAACAACCAGATTTCCGCCCATCTCTTTTCTTTGCTGGAAGTGGCGGGGGTTCCCACCCATTTTGTCAAACTGCTGAGCCCGAACGAAGTGCTGGTTAAGGCGGTCAAGATCATTCCCCTGGAAGTGATCGTCCGGAACTTCGCCGCGGGCAGCCTTGCCGGGCGGCTGGGGGTGGAGGAAGGGAAATCCCTGGGGCGGGCGGTGGTGGATTTCTGCTATAAAAGCGACGAACTCCACGACCCCCTGGTTACCGAAGACCAGATCATCGCCCTTGGCATGGCGGATGAGAAACAGGTAAATGCGCTGCGGGAACTTGCCCTGAGGGTCAACGAGGTGCTGCGGGCCTACCTTGGGGCGAAGAGGCTGGACCTGGTGGATTTCAAGCTGGAATTCGGCCTCCACCGCGGGGAGATCGTTCTCGCCGACGAGATCTCGCCGGACACCTGCCGCCTCTGGGACCGGGAGACGAGGGAGAAGCTGGATAAGGACCGCTTCCGGAGGGACCTGGGCGGTCTCATTCCGGCTTACGAGGAAGTCTGGAAAAGGCTGCAAGGAGGGGAATAACCATTGTTTCAGGCCCGGATCTATGTTACGCTGAAAACGGGAATCCTTGATCCGCAGGGAAAGGCGGTTAAAGGTGCACTGGCCACGCTGGGCTACGGAAAGGTGGAAGACGTGCGGGTGGGCAAGTATCTGGTGCTTACCCTGGATTATCCCGACCGGTCCCTGGCGGAGAAAGACGTGAAGGAAATGTGCGATCGGCTGCTGGCCAATCCGGTGATCGAGGATTACACATTCGAACTGCAGGAGGTTGCTAAATGAAGTTTGGAGTGGTAGTGTTTCCGGGCTCCAACTGTGATATGGATTGCTACCATGTGATCGACCGGGTGCTCGGGCACCCCGTTGAGTATATCTGGCACCGGGAACAAAGCCTGGCGGGTTACGACTGCGTCGTCCTGCCCGGCGGTTTTTCCTATGGGGATTATTTGCGGACGGGGGCGATTGCCCGCTTTGCTCCCCTGATGGAGGTGGTGTCGACCTTTGCCGCCGGGGGAGGCCTTGTGCTGGGGATCTGCAACGGGTTCCAGATCCTGCTGGAGGCGGGCCTGCTTCCGGGAGCGATGCGGCGCAACGACAGCCTCCAGTTTCGCTGCCACGACGTCTACCTGAGAGTGGAGAATACGAACACCCCCTTTACCAACCGGTACAGGCCCGGCCAGGTGATCCGGATGCCGATCGCCCACGGGGAGGGGAACTACTACGCCGACCCGGAAACCCTTGCGCAGCTGAACCGGGAGCAGAGGGTCATCTTCCGCTACTGCACCGCAGAGGGGGAGATCGCGCCGGAGGCGAACCCCAACGGCTCCCTCGAGAACATCGCCGGGATCTGTAACAGGGAAGGGAACGTCCTGGGCCTGATGCCCCACCCGGAGCGCTGTTCCGAGGAAATCCTGGGGTACGACGACGGGAAGTTCCTGTTTCTGTCGGTTCTGCACTGGTGGGGGCTCAAGCGGGAACGGGAGGTGGTTGCCCGTGGGTAGCAAGCCGGCCTGGGCCGAAATGGGGTTGACCGCGGAGGAGTACTCCCGGATCTGCGATCTGCTGGGGCGGGAACCCAACTATTTGGAGACGGGATTGTTTGCCGTGCTCTGGTCGGAGCACTGTGCCTATAAAAATTCCAAGCCTGTCCTGAGGCTTTTTCCCACCACGGGGCCGCGGGTGATCCAGGGGCCCGGGGAGAATGCCGGAATAGTGGACATCGGGGATGGACAGGCGGTGGTTTTCAAGATGGAGAGCCATAACCATCCCTCGGCGATCGAGCCTTACCAGGGGGCGGCCACAGGGGTGGGGGGGATCGTGCGGGATATTTTCACCATGGGCGCCCGCCCCATCGCATCCCTGAATTCCCTGCGTTTCGGCAGCCTCGATAACGCCAGGGTGCGCTACCTCTGCAGCGGTGTGGTGGCCGGAATCGCCGGGTACGGCAACTGCATCGGGATTCCCACGGTGGGTGGGGAGGTTTTCTTCCACTCCAGCTATACCGAAAACCCGCTGGTCAATGCCATGTGCGTCGGCCTGGTGGAACACAAGGACATCAAGCTCGGCCGGGCGGCGGGAGTGGGAAACCTGATAATGCTGGTAGGCGCCCGGACGGGGCGGGACGGGATCCATGGCTGTACCTTTGCCTCCGAGGAATTGAGCGTGGAGAGCGAACAGCGCCGGCCGGCGGTACAGGTGGGCGATCCCTTCATGGAAAAGCTGCTCATTGAGGCCTGCTTGGAGGTGATCCGGGGGGGCTACATTGTCGGAATCCAGGACCTCGGCGCGGCAGGCCTCACCAGTTCCAGCGCCGAAATGGCCGGTCGGGCGGGTACAGGGATTGAGCTGGATGTTTCCCTGGTGCCCCGCCGGGAAAAGGGGATGACCCCCTACGAAGTGATGCTTTCCGAGTCGCAGGAGCGGATGCTCCTGGTGCTGGAGCCGGACAAGGAGGAACCGGTCAGGAAGATCTTCGAAAAGTGGGGCCTGGAGGCCGTTGTTATCGGCAGGGTCACCGGGGACGGGATCTACCGGGTGCGGGACGGAGAGACGGTGGTGGCGGAGGTCCCGGTCAAGGCGCTGACCGACGGGGCTCCGGTTTACCACCGCCGGGGGCGGGAACCGGCATATTACCGGGAAAAGAAAAACCACCCGGTGGAGACCGTGGCTGTTCCGGAGGATCTGGGCCAGGTGCTCCTTCAGCTCCTGGCCGACCCGAACATTGCCAGCAAGGAGTGGGTTTACCGGCAGTACGACCACATGGTCATGACCAACACTGTGGTCAGGCCGGGAGCGGACGCCGCAGTCCTGCGGGTCAAGGGGACGGGGAAAGGAATTGCCCTGACGACGGACGGGAACTCCCGCTACTGCTACCTGGATCCCTACCAGGGCGGTATGGCGGCGGTGGCCGAAGCGGCCAGAAACCTGTCGTGTGTGGGCGCCGAACCCATCGGCTTAACCGATTGCCTGAATTTCGGGAATCCCGAAAAGCCGGAGATCTTCTGGCAGTTCGAGGAAGCGGTGAAGGGCATGAGCGAGGCCTGCCGTGCTCTGGAGATCCCGGTGGTCAGCGGGAATGTCAGTTTTTACAACGAAACTGAAGGCGAAGCCATCTACCCGACCCCTGTGGTGGGAATGGTGGGTCTGCTGCAGGATATCACCAGGCGCTGTACCCCAGACTTCAAGGATCCCGGTGACAAGATCCTTCTGCTTGGGGGATTTTCCCCCGAGCTGGGGGCAAGCGAGTACCTCGCCCTGGTTCATAAAATTGAGGCCGGGCGGGTGCCTGCCCTGGATCTGGATCTGGAAAAGAGGGTTCAAACCTGCTGCCGTTCCCTGGTGTGGGAAGGCCTGATCAAGTCCGCTCACGACTGCTCCGAAGGAGGGGTGGCCGTTGCCCTGGCAGAGTGCTCTATCAACGGGAATGTCGGGGCGCTGGTGGAAACAGAAATAAAAGGGAGGCCGGATGCCTTTCTCTTCGGAGAGGTTCATTCGTGTATAGTGGTTACCTGTGCACCCCGTCACCTGGCCCAGGTTGAGGCGGTGGCACGGGAAAGGAATGTTCCCTATCGCCTGCTGGGCGAGGTCGGGGGTGAGCGGCTGGTCATCCGGGAGCCGGGCGGGCGTGTTTTGATCGATCAGCCGGTTGGGGAGATGAGAAGGCTATGGCAGGAGAGCATTGGGAATTGCTTTTAGAAGGCGACAAACCGAGAGAAGCCTGCGGGGTTTTGGGTATCTACGCTCCCGGGCTTGATGTGGCGCGCCTTGCCTACTTCGGGTTGTATGCTCTCCAGCACCGGGGGCAGGAAAGCGCCGGAATAGCCGTCGGGGACGGAAAAAGAATTACCTGCCATAAAGGAATGGGTCTCGTAAGTGAGGTTTTCACCGAAGAGATCCTCAGGCAGCTGAAGGGGAAGGTGGCCATCGGCCACGTGCGCTACTCCACGACCGGAGAGAGCAGCGTGGAGAACGCCCAGCCTCTGGTGTTCCATTACCGGGATGGGATGATTTCCCTCGGCCATAACGGAAATCTTACCAACTACGCGGAACTCCGGAAGAGACTAGCTGCAGAGGGGGTTGTGTTTCAAACCACCTCCGACAGCGAACTGATCGTCAGTATCCTGGCGCGTTCCTCTCAGAGCGACCCGGTGGAGGGCATATTGAGAACGATGGGGGAAATCAAGGGAGCCTACTCCCTGGTAATTATGACCGAAAACCGTCTTTACGGCATTCGGGACCCGCACGGTGTGCGTCCGCTGTGCCTGGGCAGGCTTGACCGGGGCTATGTTATTGCCTCTGAATCGGCTGCCCTCGATACCATCGGTGCAGAAATGATCAGGGATGTGGAACCCGGTGAAGTTGTCGTCATCGATGAAAGCGGGATTACCTCTCTGCGCTGCCATTACCCTTCGCCGCGTTCCCTGTGCGTGTTTGAATTCGTCTATTTCGCCAGGCCGGACAGCGTTATCGATGGGCTGAACGTACAGAGGGCGCGGACGGCCTTGGGACGCCAGCTGGCACGGGAGTATCCGCTGAACGCCGACCTGGTGATCCCGGTTCCCGATTCCGGAACCAGCGCTGCCCTGGCGTATGCCGCGGAACGGGGACTCCCTTTCTGTGAGGGTTTGATGAAGAACCGCTATGTCGGGCGTACCTTCATCCGTCCCACCCAGGAGATGCGCGATCTGGGAGTGCGCTTGAAGCTCAACCCGATTCGCGAGGTGCTGGCGGGGAAACGGGTGATCATGCTGGATGACTCCATCGTCCGGGGCACCACCTCCAGAAAGATCGTTCAGATGATCAGGGATGCAGGCGCCCGTGAGGTGCACATGCTGGTCAGTTCGCCGCCCATTCTGTATCCCTGTTACTACGGAATCGACACCTCCCGGCGCGGGGAACTGATCGCCGCTAGGCATGACCTGGCCGAGATACGTGAATTGATCGGGGCGGACAGCCTGAACTACCTGAGCATTGACGGACTGCTGGCCGCCATGGCGCCGCTTTCTCCGGAGAGCTTCTGCAGCGCCTGCTTCAGCGGCCGTTATCCCATAGACGTGTCAGGGATAGGGTGATTTTCCTTATGGAACCCAAATACTCTCCCTATAAAGAAGCCGGCGTCGATATCGATGCCGGGAACCGGGCGGTGGAATTGCTGAAAAGGCACACCACTAGCACCTGGCGCCCCGGAGTTTTAGGCGGGATCGGGGGGTTCTCCGGCCTGTTTGCGCTTGATCTGAAAAAATACCGGGAGCCGGTGCTGGTCTCCGGAACCGACGGTGTCGGGACAAAGCTGAAAATTGCCCAGATGATGGACAAACACGATACGGTGGGGATCGACCTTGTGGCGATGTGCGTCAACGACATCTGCGTCTGCGGGGCGGAGCCCCTTTTTTTCCTTGACTACATTGCCTGTGGTAAACTGGTTCCCGAACGGATTGCGGAAATCGTAGGGGGGATTGCCGCCGGGTGCCGGGAGGCGGGATGCGCCCTGATCGGGGGTGAAACCGCCGAGATGCCCGGCTTTTACGGTGAGGGGGAATACGACCTGGCGGGTTTCGCAGTGGGAATCGTTGACCGGGAGCAGATCTGGGACGGCGGCGCTGTGGAGGTGGGGGACGTCCTCCTCGGCCTTCCCTCGACCGGAGTGCACAGCAACGGCTATTCCCTGGTGCGCCGCGTTCTTTTCGAGCGGTGCGGCTACGGGGTCGATACGGTCATACCCGAACTCGGCCGGACCCTGGGAGAGGAGCTTTTAAAACCCACCAGGATCTATGCGAAAACCGTCCTGATGTTGAGAGAGAGGTTTGGCGCTGGCGGTGCCGTCAAGGCTGCCGCTCACATTACCGGGGGCGGGCTGACCGAAAACATTCCCCGGGCGCTGCCCCGGGGCTGCGGAGTGATTATCTGCCGGGAAAGCTGGCCGGTTCCTGCCATCTTTGAAGTGATCAGAAGCCGCGGGGAAATCGGGTTGGACGAGATGTACCGGGTATTCAATATGGGGATCGGGTTTGTCTTGATTGTCAAAAAGGAAGCCGCCGGAGAGGTACTGCAGGCTTTGCAGGAGGTGGGCGAGACGGCCTACCTGATCGGAGAAGTTTGCCCGGGCTCCGGCGTTGCTTATAAATAGAAACTGAAGGGTGGAAGGAAAGGCGTGCGTCCTCTAAACCTTGCCGTACTTGCTTCGGGCCGGGGGACAAACCTCCAGGCGATCATTGACTCCATAGAGGCGGGGGCACTGGATGCAAAAGTGGTAGCCGTATTGAGTGACCGCCCTGAGCCCTTGGCTTTCAGGCGGGCGCGGGAGCACGGCATACCCGTTCTTTTTGTGGATCCGGCCGGTTATCGGAGCCGTGAGGCGTATGATGCTGCCCTGGTGGAGGCGCTCTCCACCTTTCGGCCGGATACGGTTGTCCTGGCCGGTTTCATGAGGATTGTGACTCCGGTATTGCTGGAGGCATTTCCCCGGCGGGTGGTTAACATTCATCCCGCCCTCCTGCCCGCTTTTCCCGGCCTTAATGCCCAGGCCCAGGCGATTGCCTATGGGGTGCGGTACAGCGGGTGCACCGTTCACTTTGTAGATGAGGGAATGGATACCGGGCCGGTAATTCTCCAGTCGGTGGTTCCCGTTTATCAAGATGATACGCCGGAAACCCTTGCGGAGCGCATCCTGGCCAAGGAACACAAAACCTATCCGGCAGCCCTGCAGCTTCTCGCTGAAGGAAGGCTGCAGATCCGGGGCAGGCGGGTTGTAATCAACTGGGATGGAAGAGTTCCCCGTAAGCCGCGGGACTGTGTCCTGGAGTGGCAGAAAATTAAAGACATACAGGAGGATCGATGCAATGGGTGAAAACGGGAAAAGGGCAATCATCAGTGTCTCCGATAAGGAAGGGATCGTGGAGTTTGCGGAGGCTCTGGTGGAATTAGGCTTCCATATCATTTCCACAGGCGGCACTGCCGGTCTGCTTGAGAGGGCAGGGGTTGAAGTGGAACGGGTCGACCACCTGACAGGATTTCCCGAGATCCTGGGAGGAAGGGTTAAGACACTGCACCCGAAAGTTCACGCAGGGATCCTGGCCCGGGACCTCCCCGAAGACCGGGAGCAGCTGAAGCGGCTCGACATCAAGCCGATCTCCCTCGTGGCGGTCAACCTCTACCCCTTCCGAGAAACCGTGGCCCGGCCCGGAGTGACCCTGGCCGAGGCCATTGAAAATATCGATATCGGCGGTCCGGCTCTCGTCAGGGCCGCCGCCAAAAATTATACCAGGGTGGCGGTTGTGGTGAACCCCAACCGGTACCGGCAGATTGTTCAGGAGCTTAGGGAAAAGGGCGAAATCACCCTGGCGACCCGGTTCAGCCTGGCCCGGGAAGCCTTCTGGCACACCGCGGTCTACGATTCTGCGATAGCCAGTTATCTTTATGGTATCGATATTCCGGGGGATCGGCCTGACGTGGCGCTGCAGACCGGTGTGCAGAAGTTTCCTTCCCGTTTGCTGCTGCCTCTCGTCAAGCTGACGGATCTCCGTTATGGAGAAAACCCACACCAGCAGGCTGCATTTTACCGGGAAGAAACGGTATCCCACTACGGGGTTGCCGCTGCCCGGCAGTTCCAGGGCAAGGAGCTTTCCTTTAACAATATTCTCGACCTGGATGCCGCCCTGCGGGTTGTTTCCGATTTTGAGGTTCCGGCTGCGGTGGTGATCAAGCATAATACTCCGTCTGGGGTGGCCTGCGCTCCGAACCTCGTGGATGCCTTCAGACAGGCGCGCCAGGCCGACCCGGTTGCCGCCTATGGGGGGATTGTCGGCTTGAACAAAACGGTGGACAGGGATACGGCAGAGGCCTTGACGGAAACCTTTTTCGAGGCGGTTATCGCACCGGCATACAGCAAAGAAGCCCTTACCGTACTGAGCGGCAAGAAAAACCTGCGGGTTCTGTCTACTGGTGAGTTTGCCGACCTGCGGAAAGAGCTGGATGTTAAAAGGGTCAGCGGTGGTTTCCTGATCCAGGATACGGATTACGCAGACTCTAATTTCGAAAGATTGCGGGGTGAAGGAAAGGTGGTCACCGGCAGGGCGCCGTCGGATGCCGAATGGGAAGACCTTTTCTTCGGGTGGATTGTGGTCAAGCATGTGTTCTCTAACGGGATCGTCCTCGCCCGGGAAAGGAAAACGGTGGGAATCGGAGGAGGTCAGGTGAGCCGGGTGGATGCCGCCTGGATTGCCCTTGAAAAAGCCGGTGAGAAGGCCAGGGGTTCGGTGCTTGCCTCCGACGGATTTTTACCCTTCCCCGACACCATCGAGAAGGCGGCGGAGTGCGGCGTAACGGCCGTGATCCAGCCCGGAGGTTCGATCCGGGACGAAGAGGTGATCGCCGCTGCCGACAGGGCGGGAATGGCGATGGTTTTCACCGGCCGGCGTCACTTCAAGCACTAGCAGAAGCCAGGAGGGAAAGATGATGAAGGTTTTGGTTGTTGGCGGCGGGGGCCGGGAGCACGCACTGGTCTGGAAGTTGAAGCAGAGCCCGCGGGTTTCGAAGATCTACTGTGCGCCCGGCAATGCCGGCATTGCCGGGGATGCCGAGTGTGTCCCCTGCGCCGCCGAAGACCTTGAGGGCTTGCTTGAGTTTGCCCGCAGCCGGCAAATCGATCTGACGGTGGTGGGCCCGGAAGCGCCGCTGGTGGCCGGCATTAGGGACCTGTTCGAAGCCTCTGGGATGAGGCTTTTCGGCCCTACCGCCAGGGGTGCCCTCCTGGAGGGTAGCAAGGTCTTTGCCAAGCAGCTGATGGTTAAGTGCGGAGTTCCAACCGCTTCTTTCGAAGTTTTTGAAGACCCCCAGGCTGCCCTTGCTCACGTCCGCAGGATAGGCGGGCCCTGCGTGATAAAGGCGGACGGCCTGGCGGCAGGCAAAGGAGTGATCGTGGCGAAGGATACCTCCGAGGCGGAGCAGGCCGTGCGGTTAATCGGCGAAGAGAAGGCCTTCGGGAAGGCCGGGGAAAAAATAATTGTAGAAGAATGCCTGGTTGGGGAAGAGGTCAGCGTACTGGCCTTTACAGACGGCAGGACCGTCCTTCCCATGGTAGCTTCCCAGGACCACAAGCGGGTGTTCGACGGCGATCAGGGGCCCAATACCGGTGGGATGGGCGCATATTCACCTCCACCCGTCTACACCTCCGAAATACACCACCGGGTGTGCAGGGAGATCCTGGAACCGATTATCGGCGGCCTGGCCGGGGAGGGGATCAAGTACCAGGGGGTGCTTTATGCAGGCCTGATGATCACCTCCAAAGGCCCCTATGTCCTGGAATTCAACTGCCGCTTCGGGGATCCGGAAGCCCAGGCGGTGATCCCGCGCCTCAAGACCGATCTGGTGGATGTGATGGAAGCCGTCCTGGAGGGCAGGCTTGCCGGGTTTACCCTGGATTGGGACCCGCGCCCTGCCGCCTGCGTTGTGCTGGCCTCGGGAGGCTATCCCGGCAGTTACGAGAAGGGGAAGGAGATCTCCGGACTGAAAGACGTGCCGGAGGATGTCCTGGTCTTTCACGCCGCCACTGCCCTCTCCGGGGGCCGCCTGGTAACCTCTGGGGGAAGGGTCCTTGGGGTCACCGGATTTGGCAGGACAATTCGGGAAGCGGTTCAGCGTGCCTATGAAGGCGTGGCTAAGATCTCCTTCGAAGGAATGCATTACCGCCGCGATATTGCCCACCACGCCCTGGAGCGGGAAAGGAGCAGGTAGGATGCTGAACCTTTGCGATATCCAGCGCCACCCGGAAATCGAAACCCTGATGGATAAGGTCCACGAGTACCTGAAAACCATGGGGGCGATCAACCACGACGAGGAACACGCCCTGCATGTGGCACGCCTGAGTGCCCACATCCTCAATTCCCTCGGCTACCCGCAGCGGGAGGTCGAACTGGCTTCAATCGCCGGTTACCTGCACGACATCGGGAATGTGGTGAACAGGTACCAGCACGGGATGACCGGGGCGCTTCTGGCCTTCCACCTGTTAAACCGCATGGGAATGCCTCCGGAAGAGATCGCCACGGTGATTGCCGCCATCGGCAACCACGAGGAAAAAACCGGCTATACAGTGAGCAACGTGGCTGCTGCCGTAATTCTGGCGGATAAATCCAACGTCCACCGCTCCCGGGTCCGCAAGGAGGACATGGCGTCCTTCACCACTCGCGACCGGGTAAACTACGCCGCAACGACCTCTTACCTCAATATCGATCCTGAAAACCGGGAGATCGTGATGCACCTGACCATTGACACGGAGATCGTCTCCGTGATGGATTACTTCGAGATCTTTCTTACCAAGATGCTCCTCTGTCGAAGGGCGGCGAACTTCTTAAACTGCCGTTTCGGACTGGTCATCAACGGCAACCGCCTGCTTTAACCGTTGGCCGGTATTGGTTATCCTCGCCCTAAAACTCGAGCCGACCGCCTCTTACGCTGCATCCTTGCAGCGGAGTCGTTTCATGCCTCAGTTCGGCTGCCGTTAGCTGCTCCTTCGTCAAGGGGGAGATAACAACCCGGCACTGCTTCGTGAGCTGAAAAAGACAATAAACGGAATTGTAAAACAAAGGGTAATTATGCAACAGAGTTTCGGTGAGTGCCGGGTCGCTGCGCCTGCAAGGATAACCAGAACGTATTAACAGAGCAGAGACACTCCCTTCAGTGGAGTGTTTTATTTTTTGGATTTAAGACGGGGAGCATAATTCTGAGGGTTTCATTAAAAAATAAAAATGGTTCACCTCTTCAAACGACTGGGCGGTGATCTGGTGCTCCGGAAAGTGCGAAAGCCTCTGAAACCCTCAGAACTGAAGATGCGCAAGATAAATGCCCGGTTACAAGAGCTCCAACCCAAAGAGGTATTGGAACAGCCGATCAGCCCCGATCTCGATTACAATGTCAAGTTGATGAAAGAGCTGTTCGGCAATTCCAGCGACCTGGTGGTGCGTGAATTCCACTTTGGTTCGGATAAAGAAATCAGGGTTGCCCTGATCTTTATCGACGGGCTGGTCGACAAGATCTCTCTCAGCGAGGCAGTTCTCAAGCCGTTGCTCTACCGCACCATTGTGGATGAGGAGAGAAAGCTTTTACCCGGCAATGCCTTTGAGTTGATCCGGGATTGGCTGATAACCTTTGCTAGCACGAAAGAAGTAGATAAGATGGGAGATCTATTGGATCTGGTGCTGGCAGGGTTCGCCGCATTTTTCGTGGACGGATTTGAATATGCCCTCGCCCCCGAGGTTAAAGGGTGGAAGGACAGATCCATTGAAGAGCCAAAAACCGAATCCTTCGTCCGGGGTCCGCGGGATGGCTTTACCGAAACCCTCCGGACAAACACCGCCCTGATCCGGCGCCGGATCAGAACGCCACGCCTCCGCTTCGACATATACCAGGTGGGCAGGGTTACCAAAACCGACATCTGCGTGGCTTATATAGACGGGCTGGTCAATCCGGCTACTGTGGATGAGGTTAAGAGACGGATCGAATCCATTGATACGGATTCCATCCTGGAATCCGGCTATCTTGAGGATTTTATTAAGGATAATGCGTGGACCCCTTTTACTCTTTTGGACCGCACCGAGAGGCCGGACAAGGTGGCCGCGGCGTTGATCGAGGGAAGGGTTGCAATTTTAGTGGATACCACCCCCTTTGCCCTGATCGTCCCGGCTGTCTTCACTGAATTCCTGCAGTCCACCGAGGACTATTATGAGTGGAGCGAGTCCGCGCGTTCTCTGCGCTGGCTGGCCATCTTGATTACCCTTACATTTCCTTCTTTGTATGTTGCCTTAACAACCTTTCACCAGGAGATGATCCCCGTAGGTCTGGCTCTTAGCATGGCGGCAGGCCGCGAGGGGGTGCCCTTCCCTGCGGTTATTGAGGCTTTGATAATGGAGGTGACCTTTGATCTCCTCCGGGAGGCGGGAACACGCATGCCGCGCTCTGTCGGTCAGACCCTAGGAGTGGTTGGGGCGATTGTCCTGGGACAGGCCGCGGTGATGGCCGGTATTGTTAGCCCCTTTATCGTGATTGTGGTCGCCCTGACGGCGGTCACCTCCTTCCTCATTCCCAACTACTCGGCATCCCTGACCATTAGATTGCTGCGCTATCCGATATTAATTCTGGCCGGGATGTTCGGCCTTGTCGGGGTTTTCTTGGGTTTGATGGCCATCCTGCTGCACATGGCTTCCCTGCGTTCCTTTGGAGTTCCTTATCTCTACCCGATCACCCCGGCCGTTCCTGCGGAGTGGAAGGATGTGTTTTACAGGGCCCCCTGGTGGAAGATGGACCTGCGGCCGCTGCTCCTCAGGTCCCCGAACAGGCGGCGGCAGGCCCCTGGCCAGCGGCCGGAACCTCCTCCCGTACGGCCCGGAAGGGAGACCGAGGCCGTCATCGAAGACGGGTGTCAGAAAAACTGTGCCGGCGGCAATCGGGGTTCCGGCTGAGGGGATGATGAGGTGCACATGGGAAAAGGAGGAGCTTGATGTTCTGGAACCTGCTTTTGGTTATTTTGTTGGGGGTTGGGATTGCCCTCTACGAGGTGCCTAAACTCTTAAACCGGCAGATGCGGCGGGAGCTCATCGCATTCAGCGGTGTTCTTCTGTTGGCCGTCGCTCTTGCCGTCGCGCTGATACTTAGGCTGCCCGTTCCCAACCCAACGCGGGGGTTAGAGATCCTCCTCGGCCCCCTCACCAGGCTGCTTTACCCTGCTTCTTAATTTACCAGATGTAGGAGGAATAGAATGGGGATCGAACAAGGGAAGATCTCCCGGCGTCAGGCCGTTTTTTTGGTTACCAATACCATCCTGGCAACCATGGTGCTTTACGTTCCTTCTTTACTGGCCCAGGAAACCGGCCAGGATGCCTGGGTCACGGTTGTTCTGGCAGGGGCGGGGGGAGTATTATACGGGGCAATCGTTGTTTTTCTGGGGGCACGTTATCCCGACAAAAATCTGGTGGAGTACAGCATGGAACTCCTGGGTCCCTGGGCCGGCAGGGCGGTGGGGATGATCTTCGGCCTTTTTTTTCTTTACCTGAACGGGGCTGTTATCAGGGAATTCAGTGAACTCCTGGTCAGCCTGGTGATGCCCGAAACCCCCCTGGTTGTTTTCGACACTCTGATTGTCTCTCTGGCAGCCTACGGGGTTTACCTGGGGCTGGAGGTGTTCGCCCGCGTCAACGAGATCCTTTTCCCGACGGCGTTGTTCATAAGTATGGGATTCATAGCCCTGGCCATCCCCGAAATGGAATTTTACCATTTCAAGCCCGCTCTCGTTCACTCTCTTCCTGCCTTGCTGCGGGGCTCTGCCCTGCTTTTCTCCTTCTACCTGGAGGGGACGGCATTGCTGATGTTCTATCCGGCCCTGCGCAGGCCGGAAGAGGGTAGGGCCATCAGCTACCAGGTGGGATTTTTACTGGCCATTGCCTTGCTGGCGGATATCCTGGGGGTGATCGCCCTGTTTGGTCCCGAGGAAACCGCCCGGCTCATTTTCCCTACTTTTGAACTGGCCAAAACCGTCCACCTGGGAGGGTTTGTGGAACGCATCGAGTCCCTGATCATAGGGATCTGGATCACCATGGGGGGGCTGAAGGTTATGGTGTTCTATTACGTTTCGGTCCTGGCCTTTGCCGAGTCTTGGGGACTCCGGGACTACCGGCTGCTGGTCCTGCCGATGGGCATAATCCTGGCGTCCCTTGCCGTCCTGGAGTTTGCCGATACTAACCAGATCCGGTCTTTCTTCCGGTACATGCCTGCCTTTACCGTGACCGTACTGGGGGGTATTACCGCCTTTCTATACCTGATCACATTAATCCGGGCAAAGAGAACAGGGGGTAAGACTGATAAAGACGATAAAAATAAAAAGAAAGCATCGTAGCTATACTATGAGGTTAATAAGCATAATGTTGTTAGGCGTCCTTGCCATATGCCTGCTGGGGGGCTGCTGGAGCAAGGTGGAGATCGAACAGATGGCCTTTATCTCGTTGGTGGGAGTCGACCGGGCGGATAAGGATGACCTGCTGGTTTCCTTCCAGATCGTCAACCCCCGTGCCCTGGCCAGGGGCGGCGGCGGAGGCGGAGGGGGAGG
>CADDZD010000057.1 GCA_902812385.1 Clostridia bacterium
CGAAATTCCCCCAAATTATTGTCGTTAGGGGAAAATTCGCGGAATTTTCTGGAATTCCTCCTTGCTCTGAAAATTTTTTTTAAAATTTTTTCTTAATGAAATGGTAGGGTGCGGAAGATGGGTTAAAAGATTATATCGAAAAACTTTTTGCTGATATCCAATTAAGAGCAGAAGACGTTTGGGCTTTAATTAAGGGTACGGTGGTAAAATATCCCTTCCCTTTCAGAGAAAACTTCGTTGATCCCGCAGTCTTGATGACCCAGGTGATTTCTGGCGAACTCGATGTTGACCGGATGGACTATCTGCTTAGAGATTCCCTTTATTGTGGCGTGGCTTATGGAAAGTTTGATGTGGATCGGCTTATTTCCTGCTTGACCATCAATATGGAAAATGGAAACGCGGAGCTGGCCATTGAAGATGGCGGAGTTTATGCCGTAGAGGGTCTTTTGATTGCCCGTTATCACATGTTTTTGCAGGTATACTTTCATGATATCCGGCGCATTTATGACTATATATTAACCAGGTATCTGGCTTCGAAGTTGCCCGGAGGAAAATTTCCGGCTGATCTTGATAATTTCCTAAAGCTGGACGATTCCAGGGTGGAAAGCTGGATTACGGAAGACTTTAACAAAAATGAATGGGCGAACCGGCTTTATTATCGAAGGCACTTAAAACTTTTACGTGAAACAGCACACCATCCATCGAAAGGAGAACTCCAATTCATTCAGGCAAAGAAAAAGTTCTTGGAAAGTAAAGGAATAAGAGAGTTATATCTTGATGACGGAGCAGAAGGGGTTTTAACTAAATTAAAACCAATGCGGTATACAGGGGAAGAAGAAAGAAAAATATATGTCATTGGGGAACATGGAGAAAAAGTGCCACTACAAGAAAGATCCAAGGTAATCGAGAAAATAAATGAAGAAATAAAACTTTGGCGGTTATACTGTCATGAGGATGATGTATTAAAAGCAAATCAGATACTCAAAGAAGAATTGGAGGCAGGGAATTAAATGAGAGAAGATTATAAGTTGATTAATTTAATAAAAGAATTTTTTAATCGAATGGGAAAGGCGGTACCAGGCAAAAAAGCTTTGCAAAAATTGGTATATTTTAGTCAGGTAGAAGGTTTATCTTTGGGATTTGATTACATTCTCTATAAGTATGGCCCGTATAGCTACGAATTAGAAGATAAAATAAAGGAAATGGAGTTTTTCGAGTTTATTCAGGTCACTCCTGATGATTTGGGCTACAAAATAACTTGTTCGGTGAACGTACCTCCTCTTACCATGGAAGAAAAAAGAATAGTCGAGAGAGTAATTCAAAGGTATGGTTCATTTAGCCCACGGGAACTCGAACTTTTTTCTACAGTGCATTTTGTTGCTGTAGATATGTTAGATATTTATAAAGAAAATGATCCGCAGGAAATAGTGGCGCGGGTAAAATCCATCAAACGTGATAAATATTCCTGGGAAGAAATCGAATCTGCTTATCAGACTTTGAAAGAGTGGCAGTTGATTTAGTTAAAATGGAGTATGACAGCTGCAGCCGGGCGGAGAGTGATTTTAGGCGGTGCGGAAGAACAATTAGTCGAACACAGAAAGCGGTCAGACCCGGCAGGTGTAGAGCTGCCGGTGTTTTCTTTTATGTGAGGGGAACGGTGCCTGAAGGAACTGCAATATTTGCAGATCTGGCAGTTGGACCAGTTAGAGCGGAATACCAAAATCTAACCAGTTTCTGTTAGGTTTCTTTACCCACTGTTTCCGGCAAGCTGGCCGTTCACTTAATCAACGTCGCCAGGGAGACTCCATTCTGCTCCAGCTTCCCAATAACCAGACGATGCTTGTCGACGCCGGGCCTAACGAAGCCGGCTCCGCAGTTGTTTCCTATCTCCAGAAGCAGGGAGTAAAGAAAATCGACTACCTTGTTGCCACTCACCCCTCGCCGATCACATCGGCGGTATGGACACGGTCATCCAGGCGTTTGAAATAGGTAAAGTCTACATGCCCCGGGTGACGACCACAACTGAAAATTTTGAGAGCGTCCTTCGTTCTCTCCAGGCGAAAGGTTTGAAGATAACCCCGGGCAAGTGGTGTACCGCAATCTGACAGATGGGATATAAGTATTATATATCTCTCGTTACGGTTCGAATAAACACGGGTTCTCTTTCGAAAGATTCGCGCAGCGTATTACCCCGGCGTTTAAAGATTAGCAAGGCCGGTTTCCTGCCCGGCAGCCAGGCACGCCCCACAACGAAAATGAGACTATGGCTTAATACATACCGGCTGCGCCACAAGGGAGGATAATGCAGCTGCAAGGTTTCACCGGCCTCTTTGGGTAAGGGTTGCCCCTGGTGCTTGATTAACAATGTTCGGCAGTAGCTGCAAAGGGAGCCCTCCCCTTCCGCGGCGCAGAAAAACTGCTTGCAGCAGCGGCACTGAAACACCTCGCCACAATCTGTCGTCTTCCCGCAGCCCGGGCAGCAGAATAAGCGATCCTTACCCACACGACGGCCATCACTCAATGTAACGATCTCGTCAGGAAAGAGTCGCCTGCCGGTAACTTCACACTGCTGCAGCAGTTCAGCCAACCCCGCTTCGCCGGAAAGTTCGGAATAACCGAACAGAGTAACCAGCGTCTTTTTCCCTGACCTCTTGCAAAACGCCAAATGCGACCGCAGAACCCGCTTGCCGGTAACTTCACACCTTTCAAGCAGCTCTGCAAGGACTTTTTGATTTGTGGCCTCACACTTCTCGAGGAGCCAGGGGAGCACACGCTTCCCTGTAACGGCGCAGCGTTGAAGCTCATCGGGAAGTGCCGGCGCCCCGCTCACCTCACAGGGAATCAGCAGATCGCGCAGGACGAGAGCACCACTTACCTGAGACCGGGCAAGGTTGGCAGCTACAGTCTTTTTACCCGTACGCTCACACGGATATAGCAACTTCTGTTGAACGGTCAGGCCGGTAATCTCATCCGTCGCCAGCAGCGAGCGGCGGACGCGCTGACCCGTTGCGTGGCATTTGCCCAAGCCGTCCGGCGCACACAGCACTCCCGTAACTTCACACTTTTCTCCCAGATGCTTCAAAAGACGCACCCCGGTTTCCGGACAGGTAAATAGCAGGTCGGGGTGAACAAGCTGTCCGCTTATTTCACAACGCTGCAATTCCTCAGGAAGTGCCAAGCGGCCACTTACCGCACAGGGTTGTAAACGGTCTGCGAGCACGCGTTTATTGGATACGGATGAAACATCAAGGTTTTTGGCCAGCGTCCTGATTCCTGTCACTTCACAACTAGCGGTGAGACGCCCTAAAACAGGCTTCCCGGTCAGGTCGTCTGTAACCAAAAGGGAGCGGCGAACCTTTCGTCCGGTTTCAGAGCATTGTCCTATTGCGGAAGGGTGTACGATGACACCTGATTCTTCACAATAAACCCCGGCGCGCCGGAGAAAAGTTAAACCCGTATCCGGGCACCTGATGAGCATGTCCGGGTGGACGCGGCGGTTCGTAACCGTACAAATACCCAGTTCCTGCGGTAATGCCGGCCGGCTTGTTTCTTCGCAAGGAACCAGAAGCGACCTGCGCACCCGCTTCCCTGACACAGAGGATGCGGCCAAACCTTCCGGCAGGACTTCTGCACCCGTAGCCTCACACTTCTCGAAAAGCTGGCATAAAGCCCATTTTCCTGTTTCCGGGCACAGGCGCAGGAGACTGCGTCGCACCCTTTTGCCGGTGACTTCGCAAGTAGCAAGCCCCGCCGGCAATACCAGGTCGTTGGTGAGCTCGCAGTGCTCAAAATGGTCCGGGGTCGCTTTTAGTTTCGTTTCGGGACAGGCAATCAGTTCGTCTTTCAGCACTTGCCGGCCGCAAATTTCACAGGTTTCGACCTCATCCGGCAGCCCTCTGCGGCCGCTGTAAGCGCTTTCAACCATGTTAGCAGGGAGGGCAAGGCGTCCACTGACCGCACTTGGCTCCATGATCCTTTTTAAAACGGATTGCCCGGTAACACTATCATTTTCTAACAGGTCCTTCCTGACCTGTCGGCCGGTGACAGAACAAACGTCTACCTCGTCGGGGAGCAGCGCATTTCCGGTTTCGGCACAGATTTTTTCCTCTCCGGAAATAAACGGCTTCCCCGTCCAGTCGCTTCTTCTGATATGCTCCCGAAGGGCGTATCGGCCCGAAACGGCACTTTGCTCGACGAGGTCTCGCGCTACACGCTGACCGGTTACAGCACACTCTACAACTTCATCGGGTAAAACATATTTCCCGCTGGCCTCACACTGTACCATCTCTTCGGGAAACGCCCATAAGCCCGAAACAGCACTGGATTGCATCTCTGAAATTGAGCCCGTTCTGCCGGAAACTGCAGAAACGCGCGCTTCGTCGGTCAAAATTCTTCTTCCATCGGACAGCACAACAGAGCACGCAGCACAAACAAAGCCTTTTTCTCCGTTCAAGGGGTAGATATGATCCGGGCAGAATGTATCGCCGCACCGCATACAAACTTCCCGATGCTCCGCACAAACCAACCGGTGACAGGAAACGCAAGCCGACAGCGGAGATGCGATTCGGCCCTGTTCGAGGCAGGTTTTACATATGCCGTTGGTGCATCCTTCATGAGAACAATGCTCGAAATCGGATGCCGTAACGATATGGCCGCCAGGGCAGGCCCAACCATCCCCTACGGCAGAGGCCTCCCCGGCCAGTGGCAGCTCTGATGATATCATGCCCGTTAAGGGTATCGTAGTGAGCCTCACGGGATGTGCTTTCCGCTGCATCCGGTTTCGAATGAAGGCCTCAACTTCGGTGTGCTCGTAAACCAACCCGCAAATGCCGAGCGGCTGCATCTCAATCTGTGGTGTAAACCGCAGTTCCAGAGAATGCAGGGCCGTTTTAATCGAGGGATCCGTGCCGGCAACCCTGCGTACCAGCAATTCCGGGTCTGGCTCCTGGATAGTAGGGTATTTTTGGCGTACAAACTCTGCCAGACGGAGTAGATCGTCCTGAAGCCGGCCCTCGTAAAACCGGCAAAAGGCATCGATGTTTTCATCCTTTTTTACAAAATCATGCACCAGAACCGGGTCGACATTAAACTTCATTTTCACCAACTGGTCGTTCGCTGCCGGCGCAAAGCCGCCGTTTCCTCTTAATTCGTCCAGATACGATAGCTCCAGAAGGTCGGCTACCCCATCTTCAGCCTGGATAAGAGGTATTTCTACAATGGTTTCGTAACGATCGGTAGCTACGGAGACACCAACACGGAACCAAACACGTAGGGCCAGTTTCGGCTCTCTCGCGGCAACCCGCATATGCTCGAGGATCATACCCAGACCCTGGAGTTTTTCTGTGAGTGTCTTTTTAACCTTATCCAGATCCTGCTTCCGGGTGTCTAAAATGTAGGCTGAGGCTCCATCACGGATCCGCTGTGTAATTCTGTCGAAGGCTTTTGTCCCCGGCGCAACGAGCCGTATGTTGTGACCGCCTGAAACAGCGGGGGTGTCAGAGGGATCAAAGACCAGTTCCGTTTCTCCACCTGCCGATGGGATAAAAAAGCGGCCATCGGAGGTTTCCCGGAACCTGGCGCCGGCACGCCATAGGCATTCTCGTATCAATGATCGCAGATCAAGGCGGGGCTTGATCCTCTTCAGACCGGCCAGGCGGCGGCCGTGATCGGCGGCGCGAATGCTCCCCAGGGCCTGCTCCGTAGCTTCCCGCATTTCCCTCATTTTCGCTTCCGCCTTCCTACGGCTTTCTTCCATCAGCCGGAGGTCTTCACTGATGTCTTTCTTTTCTGCAGCCTTGCGCACCAACTCCATGATGACATCATCGAGGGATCGCCCCTGTTCGCCGTACCCACAAAGGCCAAGCAGTTCTTCCATCTCACCGATCGCCTGATGGAAAAGATTGAGCTTCTCCATCAACCGGAGCACAACGTGGTCCTCGATGGTATCCTTCAGGACAAGGTTGTGAACGATAACCTTTCTGGCCTGCTGCCCCAGGCGTTGCACACGTCCAATTCGCTGCTCGATTACCATCGGGTTCCAGGGAAGGTCGTAATTGATTACGACATTACCGGCCTGCAAGTTGAGCCCTACGCCGCCGACGTCGGTTGTAAGAAGGATCGGTCGAACAGGAGGCTCCGCCATGAAGTCTTGGATGACGCGCTGGTTGGCCGTTGCCTGTCCACCCTGCAGAATTCCAATCTGTTCCTTAAAACCTTCACGCTCTAAAGCTTCCGCCAGGAAACGCAGTGTTTCTAGCCGCATAGTAAAAACGATCAAGCGTTTGGGATACCCCATTTTCACAGCGGCTTTAACATGTTCGATAACAGCACGGGTCTTTGCGGATTCGGTAATGGCTTTTCCGGCTTCTGCAAGTTCGAGCAGCCGCTTTCTAAAAGACGGGGTGAGAACAGGGTCTTGGCGGGCCTTCTTTTCAAATGAGACCGCAAGAGCCCACGGGCTGCTCATTAGACTGCGCGCATACGTATATTGGACTAATTTGGGAAACTTCAAAATGGCATCGAGGGCGCGATCTATATACGCTCGTTCGGCCGGCAGAGGCTCCAAACGGCTATCCTTCACCTCCCTTTCGGGGAAAAGAAGCCTGGTGTCTTGCCGCCGTGTCCGGATCAATGCCTGGCTTATCCTCCGCCGGAACTCCTGCTCCGCACCCGGGCGAAGGTGCCGCGCCTCACGATCGGCTATAAACCTACGTGCAAACTCGTCCGGTGGACCCAGAGGGTTCGGTTGCGGAGCCTTCAGGACCTCAAACTGGCTGTAAATGTCCCAAAGTCGGTTCTGAAGTGGCGTTGCCGTAAGCATAATGCAGAACCGCACCTTTCCCTCCTGCATCAGATCCCGAAATACCTGGGCGGTTTGTGGTGGGTTCGGGGTGCCGTACAGATTGCGTAGTGTGTGAGCCTCATCGAGGATCAGGAGATCAAATTGCCGGTCTCTGATAGCGGCAATTTTGCTGCGTGCGGTATGATAACTCGTTATCCAAACGGAGTGGCTCTTCAGGTTAGAAAAATTCCCCCCGACTGCAGCCCGGGCGTTGATGTTAAATTTGGTTCGCAACTCCTCTTCCCACTGATGCATAATGGTCTTTGGGCAGACCACAAGGATGGATTCAACATGCCCGCGGTCCAGCAGTTCTTTGGCGACGAGCCCAGCGGTGATTGTCTTTCCTAGTCCCACATCGTCCGCAATCATACCGGCGGGGTGCAGGCAGCGGAAAAACTGGATCGCATTATCAACCTGATGTTCATACGGGTCAACATTTATTCTCGGGAGGCACGAAAAATCGTCCTTCCGGTTGATGTCCAGCGGTTCTGCCAACGACCATTCGTGAGCGGCAAGATGAAGCGTAAACTCTTCGGCATCTGCCGCCGGAACGGTGGCTTTGGCCTTCAGCCATTCGCGCAAATCAGATATTCGATAAACCCGTCGCTCTTTAGCAGTACCTGCATTCACTGTTAACCCAACCCTCCGTTTTAGGCAAGGATCTCCCTGAAAAGAGCGTTAGTTCTCCTACATGAAGCATTCGGTTGCTTATTCTCGTCTCCAGCTTATGTAGCTTTATCTAAAGAAGAAAATCACTTTTTTCAAATATTATACCATTAAAACCATTAAAACCCGTGCAGCGTTCAAAATAGGCGGATTCCTTTCCTTATTTTTTGCCTTTTCCTGCTCGGCCTGAAAAGGGATCAATTTACCAGGGAAAAAGCAGGAATGACCGGAATTCTGTAGAATGTTAAATAATTGTGCGGAAATATTGGGTAAGAGTCCCACATTGTTCGGCCAAATTGGAACAATCTCCTGCTTCTACAGGAGTGTCAACGAGGTGAGTTCATGGATCATCAGGGAGAAAAACAGACCGCGCAGTTGCGACCGGAGATGTACTGCGAAGAGGAAATAGACCTGCGGGACCTGCTGCTGGTCCTGTGGCGTTACAGAAAGATGATTCTCGGCATTTTTCTGGCAGCCGTCGTGGTCAGCGCCGCAGTTTCCTTTATGTTGCCCCCCGTCTACCAGGTAAAGGCGGTAATTTCGCTGGGCAACATATCCGGTAACACAGGCCAGCCAACTACTGTTATATCACCGGCAGTGGCAAAAGAGATGCTGCAGAGCGGCGACCTTTTCCGGGAGGCCGTCGTGAGCGCAGGCCTGGATTTATCAGATCCCTTAATCAGGTCCTACAAAGAAGGGCTGAAAGCAGAGCCTGTAAAAGATACCAACCTCATCCAGATAACAATGGAAACCCGGGATCCTGCCAAGGGCCGGGAAATTTTAGATAAGATGGTTGCCATCTTTGCACGCAAGGGTGGCGAGGGATTTAACAAACAGCGGGAATTGACCGAAAGTGAACTGAAGCGTGTTAAAGCAGACCTGACCGATGTGGAGAAAAACATAAAGAGTACAAAAGATGCCCTGACCGCACTTGCAGGCACAGCCGGCGAACTGACGGCGGAATTACAGCGGGCCAGGCTGCTGGACGCACTGTCGCGCTTCCAGGACCAGCGGGAGAGGCTGCTGGACAAGAAGCTCTCGCTCGAACAGAGCCTGAGCAGCATTCAAGGGATAGAAGTTATTGAAAAGCCGGCCGTCCCGACGGCCCCGGTGCGCCCGCGGAAAAAGCTGAACATCGCCGTGGCGGGAGTACTGGGCCTGATGGTGGGTGTTTTCGCAGCCTTTACATTGGATTATTTCAGGCGTAATCCTTTAAATTCCAGTGAGACTTGTGCTTGATTGCCGGAGGAGCAGCGGGAATGGGGAGGAAGCAGCTGGCCTTAGTTTTCATTATTCTTGACGCAGTACTGGTCAACTGCGCCTACTTCGGGGCGCTCTTCCTCCGCTTTGACGGTGCCGTTCCGGCGGAATATACCGCCGCTTACCTTTATATAGCCCCGGCCGCTACGCTGCTGACCCTGCTTGCCTATTACTATGCCGGGCTCTACCGGAAGATGTGGCAGTACGCCAGTGTAAAAGAGATCTACGATATCTTGCAGGGAGTCACGGCTGCCGGCCTGCTTGTGGTGGCGGTGGCGTATGTCTTTATTTATCATCAAGGAGCCATCCATCCGCTCCCCCGGAGCATTTACCCCCTTGCCTGGCTGTTGAACCTGATTTTCACAGGCGGGAGCCGGTTCTGTCTCCGCTCTTTCCGCGAGTTTCGCAGGGATTCCGGAGCAAGTAAAAAAGGCAGAGCAGCAACTGCCCCGGCCCTGCGGCGCCGGGCCCTGATCGTCGGAGCGGGGGATGCCGGGGCGGTTGTCGTGCGGGAACTGCGGAACCACCCTTCCCTCGCCCTCGAGCCGGTGGGCTTTATCGACGACGATCCCCGCAAACAAGGCCTGTACCTCCTGGGGCTTCCCGTTCTCGGCAAACGTGAAGACATTCCCCGCATTGTCAGGAAGTATGATGCGGATGAAATAATTATCGCCATACCCTCCGCTCCCGGGCGGGTCATCCGGGAGATTGTCGATATCTGCAAGAAAACCGGAGCCAGGTTGAAGACCCTGCCGGGGGTGTACGAATTGATCAACGGCAGGGTATCCGTCGGCCAGATCCGGGAGGTCCAGGTGGAGGACCTGCTGGGACGGGAACCGGTGCAGTTGAACCTCGACGAGATTGCGGCATACCTGGCCGGGAAGGTTATCCTGGTCACCGGAGCGGGCGGTTCCATCGGCTCCGAGCTGTGCCGGCAGATTGCCCGCTTTAACCCGGCTTCCCTGATTCTGCTGGACAATACGGAAAACAACCTGTTTGAAATCGATCAGGAGCTGCGGGAGCGTTTTCCCGAGCTTGACGCCCCGGTGCAACTGGCCGATATCCGGGACGAAGAGCGGATCGATCATATTTTCGAAAAGTACCGGCCGCAGGTGATCTTCCACGCCGCCGCCTACAAACACGTGCCTATGATGGAGCGCTTCCCCGAACACGCCGTTTCCAACAACATTTACGGAACGTACACCGTCGCCTCAGCCGCAGAAAGGTATGGTGCGGAGATTTTCATTCTCGTATCAACCGATAAGGCCGTCCGCCCGACCAGCGTGATGGGAGCGACGAAACGGGCTGCGGAGCTGATCATCCAGCACTTCGAGGGGGAAAGCAAAGCCCGGGGCGGAAGGACCCGCTACGCCGCGGTCCGCTTCGGCAACGTCCTGGGGAGCCGGGGAAGCGTCATTCCTATATTCAAGCGGCAGATCGCCCGGGGTGGCCCCGTCACGGTGACCCACCCGGACATGGTGCGCTACTTCATGACCATTCCCGAGGCGGTGCAGCTGATCATCCAGGCCGGGGCGCTGGCCCGGGGCGGGGAAATCTTCGTCCTGGACATGGGTGAACCGGTCAAGATCGTCGACCTGGCCCGGGACCTGATCCGCCTCTCCGGCCTGGAGCCCGGTGAGGATATCGAGATCAAATTTACCGGCATCCGCCCCGGGGAAAAGCTCCGGGAGGAGCTCTTCACCGACCGGGAAAAGATGTCCGCCACCAGGCACAGCCGGATCTTCATCGCCCGAAACGGGGAAAGTGACGAAATTGGTGAGATAGTCGCTTCACTCATCAAGAAGTTCGGTTCCGGCTGTAGTGGAGATTTTAACGCAGAAGCCTTTGTCATGGTAGACCGGTTAAAAAGTGGACGACCTAAATAAGGTGTGACCGGTGTGGATAAGAAAGATCGGGTACAACATATCGTTTCGGTGAGCCGGAGAACGGACATCCCCGCCTTCTACGGCAGTTGGTTCATGGAACAGGTACGCCAGGGAGAGGCGGTCGTGTTACACCCTTATCGCCACCTAAAGCAAACGGTCTCCCTGAGGCCGGACGACGTAGCTGCATTTGTCTTCTGGTCGAAAAATTACATCCCGTTCTTCAAACATCTGGACGAGCTCGACGCGCGAAACTACAAGTATGTTTTCTTTTTTACAATTACCGGCCTCCCAAGGATCTTAGAGCCCAAGGTGCCTGATATTGCAATGGCCGTGGCCACCTTTAAGGCTCTTTCTAAGAGATATTCTCCAAAACATGTCCTCTGGCGCTATGACCCTATTGTATTGAGCAGCCGAACTTCCCCGGAATATCACGTCAAAAATTTCCGCGCTCTCTGCCAGGAGTTAGAAGGTTACACCGACCGTTGTTATCTCAGCTTTGCAAACCTTTATCCCAAAGTGAAGAAAAATTTCAGAAAACTTGCGAACTCTGGCTGGGAGTTCCTGGATTTACCTGAGCGAGAAAAGATTCATCTCGCGGAACACATTGCAGATATTGCTACAGCATACGGTATCGATGTGTACAGTTGCTGCAATAACTTTCTGGTAGGCAATAAAATTAAAAAAGCCCGCTGCATCGACGCAGATCTCCTCGCTCGACTCTTTGGCCTGGACATAGCCAATTACAAGATTCGCCCTACTCGTTCTCAATGTGGCTGCTTTGAGAGCATCGACATCGGTACGTACAACACCTGCCAGCACTCCTGTATCTACTGCTACGCCAGCCACAGGACGCATGCCCATGAGTCCGAGGAGTTGACTGATTCTACCCTTAAATATGATTCTGTTCTCAACACCCACAAGGAAGTTAGAAGTTCAAGTGATAAAATGCAACATATCCAGTTATCCTTTAATTTCCTGAAATAGGGGGGATTGGAGGGTTGTTTCAATTTTTTCGGAGAGGAAAAGCCGCGTCACGGGTTTTGACAGCATCTGATGTAATAATGGAAATTCACAATCGGTTAATTAGAGGATTTGAAGCAGATAGCAGATGTACGGGCTTTAAGGAATACAGAGGCGTTAATGTTACAAATGAGAAAGAACTTGCCGGTTATCTTTACCGGTTCTTTGATGTCCATTACTATAAAGCACTGGATGTTATATACCAGTATGAAACACTAAATCCAGGCCCCATAACTTCAGTTATTCAACAGGAAAAAATAACCGTTGTGGACCTGGGAGCCGGAATCGGGACCTTTAGCCTCGCCCTTATTGATTTTGTTTTTCAAAACAAAGGTGCCAGAGTACAGGAATTAAATGTTGTGCTGGTAGAACCGAATAAATTATTCCATGAGCTTGCAAGTTGGTTTTTTGGGGAGATAGAAAAGAAGACAGGAATTAAGATCCATCTTGACACTGTTGCGCATTATTTTCCTACAAAAGATTGCTTTGAACAAATTATGAAAAAAATCGAGAAAATGCCACAGGATTTTTTGATTATTGGTATGAGCAACCTATTACACTGGGTAGGCAATCACTGCCGAGAACAAGCGGATTTTATTTTGAATCTCGTACAAAAGGTTCAACCTTTATACGCCGTACTGCTTTCGGTTGAGAGCAAGGATAACTTCTTTCGAATGTTATCTTTTTCGATGAAAAAACTGTATTATGAATTTTTGATTTACAGAAAGAATAATTTATGTTCTTGCATTGGTCCACAAAAAACTGTGATCGTTTATAAAAATTTTCCGAGTTCTTTCTATGGTTTCCATAAACAACCTTATCGTAATGAATACCTGTATGGTATAACAATCTTTAATTCGGGTCTCTCTGCGATGGGAAGCCTCGAAAATTTAAGGACAGCTTATTTCAAGTCACGAATGGCCTTGAGAAGGCAGTTTCCCTGCGACGAAATTGCAATAAAGCTTTTCGAGTCACGGCTTGATTCAGGACTAAAAAGCTGCGCTAGAGCACTCAAGCAAGAATATAAGTTCTGCATTAAACCCGTGTATTACAAAGCCCCAAAAAGTAGCAAGGAATTTCGCCCTCTGATGATGGATAACGTATATGACTCACTGGTTGCAACTGCTTTTCTGGATCTCTATGGGCGGCGGGTAGATAACAGTTTTCTCAGCGTCAGCTGCGGCAATAGGATTAATCCAAGACGGAAGAGCGAATATATCTACCAACATTTCTGGTATGCTTGGCATAACCGATTTATTATACCAATCATTACCGGAACACCTCGAAAATACAAGTATTACTGCCATCTTGATATTGCCTCTTTTTATCCGACTATCAACCAAGGAATACTTTTAAATAAAATCCAGAGGTTGCTGCCTAGCCAGGATCTCAGATTACGGAGCCTTGTTCAATCCTTAATTTGCCGGGACTACCCCGACCATAAACGCGGCTGCGGAATACCGCAAGGACCAGTTGCGTCCGGTTTTTTGGCGAATCTCTATCTTCACGAGATCGACGAAATGATGGATAAGCGCCAAGATCTTGTGTACAGACGTTATGTCGATGATATCTACTTGCTAAGTGAATCTCAAGAAGCATTACAAAAACACGTGTCCGAGCTGGAAGAATACCTGCAAAATCGATTAGGCCTCCAGTTAAAAAAAGAGAAAACCGAAAATGGGACGAAATCAGAACTTTATAATCGGTACAGCGATCCAGCACTTGACCTCCTGGATAAGAGACTCAAAGCGGCCCTCTGCAAACTATATACTGTTAATAAGGAATATCTGCGTGTTTATGAAACTGATCAGAAAGAATTTCTTTTTTGGTATTCAAGTTGCTTGCGAGAGTTGGGAGTGCGGATGAGCCCGGAATGGCTCCATCGAAAAATTCGATATCAACGCAGGCGTTTTCAATTTCTTAGAGCTTTAGGGATTTTCTTGTTCCGGCGAAGGGTATCCATGCCTTCTCTTGCTGGCGGATTACCATCTCCAGTAAGATGGGCAGAAGAATTTCGGCGGTACAATCCAAACTTCTGTATGTCACTTGAAGAGTTGAGGGAGGAAATAGAGAAAGGCTTAAAGGATCTTTACAATCAATATAAAGACATCAGAGAGTTAACAGGTCCGGAAAAGAACAAAGTCAGGAGTCGTTTTCGTTTTTACACGTACCGTGCCAGTATTTTAATTGCACCTAAAATCGAGAAAATCCTTCAGGATCTTGTATTGCGTCCCTGGCTCTGCAGTATTGCAGTCTTGCGTGCCTACCCACACGTACTTACGCAGATCGCCCGAAATTTTCAGAATCTATTTCCTTATATGCGCTCCGCCGTCCTGTGGGCAATTGGCGAAATACAGGATACCAAGTTCTGGGATTTTTTGATAGAGGTACTCTTCAATAAAAAGTCATCCTTTGTGGTTAAACTGATGGCTTCGCAAGCATTGTTGAAAATTGGAGCCTCTGGGGGTAGTTTGGATTGCAGGCAACTAGAAGAGGAAATTAGAATGGCTCTGGACAAACCTATTCTTTTGAAAAACTTGATCCTCCTGTGGGGAGTATTTTGCAAGGACATAAATAGGAGCGAGCTTCTGGAGGAAGTAAGAAGTAGATGTGCCAATTTCCCGGAGCATGAGCGATGGCCTGTTGAATATGCTCTCGAAGGCATTAACGAAGTGAACAAGATTGTTTCTTCACTTGATATCATGCCCGCCTGGCTCGAACCGGAAGATTATCCTGATTACGAAGATATACCCGAGATCGTTCCAATGTCGTGATCATCCAGTTAATCCGAGCAAGCTATGGTGGTTCTCCTCAGAACCTACCGGCTTTGACGATGGGGATGCTCAGACAGAAACACTATATTGAGTTAAAACAATGGGAGTTAAGTAGGTTTTTTGGGATTAAAGAAGAATATAACTCTACAGAGAATGGTATAGTTTGAGAAAATCCCAAATTTTCAAAGCTGGTAGGTAGTTGAGGTTTCAGAAAGAGGGAGTAGATGATTGGAGAGCGAAAAGAAAAATCACAAAGCAGAAGAATAAAAATAGAAGCTGATCAATTTCAAGAAAAGCTCAGAGAGCAAGTAATTCAAATCTTAAAAAAACAGGGTTTTCAAATAAATCCTCATGTGAGGCCCAGCGGGTGCAGTAAGAGGGCGTACCGCCAAATCCAACAAGAGGCAAGGTTTGAGCAAATATCTTTACACAAAAATTTTTTGCTTAATTCTTTGAAGAAAGTGAAGAACTATTTGAGAAATGGCTCTGATATCGATCCAGGAAAAATTTCCTTGGAGTTAAGGGAGGTTCAATCGGGCTCTTTAGAAGAAATTCTATTCAGATGGTGGAACCTAATTTGGTGGAGCATTCCGTATCAACGCGCCTATGGTCGCCAGATGAGATTTTTCTTATGGGATGCAACTCATGATGTACCTTTCGGTTTGATTTATTTGCAAAGCCCTGTGTTCAAAATGTCCGTTCGTGATGATTACCTGGGCCTACCTAGAGAGGAATTAGATATATGGGTGAATAGATCAATGAGCGCGCAGCGGGTCGGGGCTTTGCCACCTTATAATGAATTATTAGGCGGGAAAATGGTTGCCCTTGCCTTAACTTGCAACGAGGTAAGAGAGGCATATGCGAGAAAATACAAAGATTGCGTTACAGTGATTAAAGGGAGGAAATTGGACCCTGAGCTATTGTTTATTACTACCACAAGTGCATTTGGAAAAAGCAGTTTGTATAATCGATTGAAGTACAACGGTGAGGTAGTCGCTTTACCCTTGGGATACACGCGAGGGTCGGGTTCTTTTCATATCCCTGAAGAGCTCTACAGGGAAATCCTTAAATTTTTAGAAAGTAAAGGTGTCGACACCGCACGTGGTTATGGCCACGGCCCTTCAAGAAAGCTCAAACTTCTCAGTCTCGGCTTAGAGTATCTTGGTTTGCCGAAGTTTGAGTATCATGGAATTAAAAGGGAATTCTATTTATTTCCACTTGTCGAAAACTTGAAAGAGGTCATTCACGAGAACCAAAAGCCGGTTTGGTATGACCGGCCATTCGAAAAGCTGGTAGATTATTGGAAAGAGAGATGGGCACAACCCCGGGCAAAAAGAAATCACAAATGGAAGAACTTTAATATCAGTGATTTTTTTGAGGAGACTGAAAAAATTTTAAAGGAGCTGTAATATGGAAAAAAACGAACAGACTCCTTTTACAGAGCTACCGGAAGCCCTGGTGGAGGAGATGCTCTCAAAAAGCGAGCATGTCGGAATGGTGCTTTTTAATTCTTTCAGAGAGATTCAAGAAAAAAAAGAACAAATGAGGAAACAATTGCGAGATCAAAATATCTTAAAAAGAGATGCTGATTTAGGTTACCCAGGGATCCCCACCACTTGCGGTGTAGATGGTGCCTATG
>CADDZD010000058.1 GCA_902812385.1 Clostridia bacterium
CCGTTGAGTTTATCTCGACAAACAATCTGTAAAATGTCAAGGCCGTTGCCTTGAAGCTAGCGTTTTGAGCGTTGAGGTCTCTCAACGGGAAAAGCTTTGTAGATACCTACTAGATCTTGACACGGACCTTGAAATGTTAGATATTCGCAGCCACTACCAAATATGCTACTATAGATAAGTAGGCCTGAGGAGGTGTCTTCTTTAGTGCGCCCATTCTTGAAGTGGCCAGGAGGCAAGTACCGGATTGTCCACGAGATAAAAAAGAGGCTTCCTCCGGGCGAACGCCTGGTAGAGCCGTTCGTCGGGTCCGGCGCGGTCTTCCTTAACACCGACTACCCGGCCTACTGGCTCAACGACAATAATGCTGACCTGATAAACCTTTACCGTACGTTAAAGTCCGAGGGTGAAGAATTCATCCGATATTGCCGCTCCTTCTTTGTCCCGGAGAATAATACAGCAGAAAGGTACTATGAACTGCGGGAAACCTTTAATGCGACGAAAGATGTCGTATTAAAGTCAGCTTTGCTGGTCTACCTTAACCGTCACGGTTATAACGGATTGGTCCGCTACAATGCACACGGTGGCTATAATGTGCCCTTTGGTCAGTATAAAAGGCCTTACTTTCCCGAAGACGAGATGAGGTATTTCTACCAGCGAGCCCAGGCAGCAGAGTTTACCGTCGCCGATTTTACCGAAGTTATGACCGCCGCCAGGCCTGGGGACGTCTTCTATTGCGACCCTCCCTACGTGCCGCTTTCTGACACTGCCAACTTCACTACCTACAGTGCCGGCGGCTTTTCCATTGAGCAGCAGAAAGAGCTGGCTCGTTTTGCCGTTAAGCTGGCAAGGGCAGGCATACCGGTCCTTATCTCTAACCATGATACAGAGTTTATCCAACAGGCCTACCAAAAAGCGCAGATTACCCGACTGCAGGTGCCGCGTTTCATTAGCTGTGATGGCGCCAATCGTGGTAAAGCCGGCGAAGTGCTGGCTCTTTTCGAGGGGGCAAGGTTATGACCCAGGGTGGATATGCTAATAGTTCTGGCGGAACGCTGGAGAAGGCGGTAATTGGGGTTTTGCTCAGCAAGGGTTTTCAGCTGGTATCCTTTCGGAAATGGCAAGTCTCTCCCGAGCGGTATGGCCAGGAATTGCTACTAAGGAATGTACCCTATGAGACTATTTACAAGCATGCTGGCCATAGCGAGTTTCTGCTGGTATCACAGAAGTATGGCATGCGCGTACGCATAGAATGCAAGTGGCAGCAGAGCTCAGGTAGTGTAGATGAGAAGTTTCCCTATCTCTACCTGAACGCAGTTGAGGCTATGCCGGAAGATGACATCATCATTAT
Source organism: Clostridia bacterium (assembly GCA_902812385.1). Classification (GTDB taxonomy): domain Bacteria; phylum Bacillota; class DSM-12270; order Thermacetogeniales; family Thermacetogeniaceae; genus DULK01. The sequence continues at coordinate 1,349 of CADDZD010000058.1, forward strand.
TGTTGATGGTGGCGGGTATAAAAAGGGTGCCCTTGACTGGCTCAAGGACGCCGCTAGGGAAAAGAGGTACATGGCAAAGGCTGAGAAGACGATTCGTGTTATGTCTCTGGCGGAGTTCCTGACCTGGGCTAATACCACATTCCGATAGAGGAGGCTGATTGCTATAAGTCCTCAGCTTGAAATGCTCCTTGCCTGCCATGCCATTATGCAGCGCCGCTACAAAAACACCGACGTGGCCATGTCCGCCCTGATGCAATGGATCGCCTACCAGGTGTCAGCGCCGTCGGCCTACGACTACGCCACCCCTACCGTCACCCTGGATATGCACGAGGACCTGTATCATACCTTTGACCTGGTCCTGCTCAAGGCTGACCGCTGGGACTGGCTGGGCGAGCTGGCTCTGACCCTGGGCCTGGACCGCTGGGTGTCCTATACGGCTACTCGGGAACAGGCAGTCGAATATGCTGCCGCCCGCCTGCCGGACGACCTCGCGCGGGACGACGTCCTCTTCGACCCCCTGGCCGGCACCGGCCGCCTCTTCTTTGCCCTGTTAGACCTGAACGTGGACTGCATCATGGCTGGTACCGAGCCCCTGCATAAACCTTATCGCCTCCTGGCGTTGAACAAGCACATATATGATCTGCCCGTCTACGTCATCAGGGCCTACCACAAGGTTCCCTTTGCCTCCAAGCTATGGTGGCACGCCAACCGGTATCTGCCGGTGCGCAGTTTCTCCCATCCAGCAGGACTTTCCTGCTGTCGTCTTTCATCAGGCAGGAATCAGGCATCCGGGCGTCGAATAAAAAATCGAATCCGTTGGATCCATCGGTGAGTCCGTTGGATCCTGGCGAGGGGTCTTTTTCGGGGAGCCCGGAAGCCTTGAGAATCAAGGGTTTGTTAGGGGTGTAGCTCAATTGGTAGAGTAGCGGACTCCAAATCCGTTGGTTGCGGGTTCGAGCCCTGCCACCCCTGCCAGAAATATTAAGGCCTCTAGGGAAAACCTGAACCTAGAGGCTTTTTTATTGACTGTGTACCGAAGAATCTGCACGGGGGTATTGAGCTGAATCTTTTGTATTTGTAAAGAATCTATTTTTCTTTTTCTTTCTCCAGCTCCGCCTTTCGTTTTTCGATGATTTCTTCTGCCAGCCGCGCAGGTACCTCCTCATACTGAGCAAACTCCATTTTGAAGGTTCCGCGTCCCTGGGTGATGGATTTCAGTGTTATGGCGTAATCGGACATTTCAGCCAACGGAACCTGGGCCTTAATGACCTGAAGTCCCCCTTCCTTGGGCTCCATGCCGAGAATCCGCCCGCGCTTGCCGTTGAGGTCCCCCATGATGTCTCCCATAAATTGCTCCGGTACGGTGACCTCCACATTCATAATCGGCTCAAGAAGCACCGGTGTTGCCTTTTCCATGGCCTTCTTAAATGCCATGGAAGCGGCAATCTTAAACGCCATTTCCGAGGAGTCCACGGGATGGTAGGAACCATCGTAGAGGGTGATTTTAACTCCTGTTACCGGGTAACCCGCCAGAACACCCTCGGTAATTGCCTCCCGTAGTCCCTTTTCTACTGCAGGTATGTACTGTTTAGGTACGGCTCCTCCAAAGATTTTTTCTTCAAAGGCAAAATCACCCTCCGGGTTGGGTTCGAGAGTGATCCAGACGTGCCCGTACTGGCCTCGGCCGCCTGTCTGTTTCTTATATTTACCCTCCTGCTGGACCGTGGACCGTACCGTCTCCCGGTAAGGAATGCTAGGTGCTCGGGAATTAACCTCCACGCCGAATTTTTGCTGAAGGCGTTCAAGAACGATGTCCAGGTGAGTTTCTCCCATTCCGGTAAGGATTGTCTCTTTTGTCTCAAGGTTTTTGTGAAGCCGCAGGCTAGGATCGGCTTCGAGTAGCCTGCTCATAGCATTGCTTAATTTATCTTCATCCCCTTTACTCTTCGGCTCAATGGCAACCGAAAGGGTTGGTTCGGGGAATTCAATGCCATCCAAGATTGCTGGTTTATCCTTGCGGCACAACGTATCTCCGGTTCCAGTATCCTGAAGTTTAGCCACTGCAGCTATATCTCCGGCTTTTACCTCCGGAACGGTCTCCTGCTGTTTCCCACGCATTACAAAAATTTGTCCGATCTTTTCTTCCTTCTCTTTATTGGCATTAAAAACCACGCTGTCGGACTTCATTGTTCCCTCAAATACCCTGAAAAAGCTCAGCTTACCCACGTACGGGTCGGCCATTGTTTTGAACACCAGTGCGGCAGGAGCGTCCTGGTCAGAGGCTTTTGGGGCTGGAGCGAAGTTAACCAGAAAGTCCAGCAGGTGTCTTACTCCAATATTGTTTAAGGCAGATCCGCATAAAACGGGAACAAAGCTATTTGCCTGAAAAGCCTTCTTTAATCCGGTATAAATCTCTTCATCCGTAAGAGGCTCTCCGTCCAGGTATTTCATCAATAACTCATCGTCCCCTTCAGCAGCAGCCTCCATGATCGCTTCACGTGCTTCCTGCGCCTTGTCCATAAGGTCCCCAGGAATAGCCTGCTCCTGGTAAGTACCTTCCTTGGGGTTGTACTTGTAAGCCTTCATGCTTAGCAGATCAACAATTCCTGAAAAGTTTGCCTCCGCTCCAACCGGTAATTGGAGAGGGATAATATTCCCTTTCAATTCGTCCTTCATCTGCTGCACAACCCGGTCAAAGCTGGCATTTTCTCGATCCATCTTGTTTACAAAGGCCACTTTCGGGAGATTCGCCTGGTTTGCTTCCTTCCAGCCAACCTCGGTCTGGACCTCGACCCCTGAAACAGCGCAAAGAACCATCAATACGCTATCTGCAACGCGTAACGCACTCTTGGCCTCACTGAAAAAGTCAGAGTAACCAGGGGTATCTAAAAGGTTAATTTTACAATCCTTCCACTCGCAAGGAGCTATCGCCAGATTAACAGAAATTTTTCGTTTTACTTCTTCCGGCAGAAAATCAGTAGTGGCGGTACCCTCATCGACCTTGCCCAGGCGGTTGGTATGGCCGGCATTAAATAGCATCGCCTCCACAAGAGATGTCTTTCCCGCTCCGCCGTGACCGATTACCGCCAGGTTGCGTAAGTGCGCTGTTTCATAAACCTTCAAAGTTATCTTCCTCCTCCAAAATTTAAGCTAAACGCGAAAATACGCCGCATAGGACGTTTCGTTAAGGAAATGTTAATTACACGGAAACATTATATTATAGATTACCAATCAAGTCAAAAACAACTTGAAAAGGGTCAAATAAAACAGTATAAAACCCTGTTGAAAACCAACAATATAACTAGGTGCGCAAAAGGAGGTAATATGGGTCGAAATAAGGGTTTGATGTCTGAGGCACTCAAGTTCGAACTGGCTAAGGAGTTGGGCGTTTATGACATCGTCCAGCGCGAAGGTTGGGGAGGGGTTTCCTCTAGAAACTGTGGCAACCTCGTGCGTCTAGCCATCGAGAGAGCTGAAAGGAGTCTCATGACAGAGAACCGGTACCGCTCATAACACACCTGCGCACCCGCCGGGGAAACTCCCCGGCTTTCTATATAAAGGGGGCCTGGAACAGGCCCCCTTTAAAATAACAAGTTACTTTTCTTTGAAGGCTAAAGCACCGACCGGACAAACCTTAACGCACTCGCCGCACTCCGTACAACGGGATTCTGCCAGCGGAACGTCACCAAAAGCCGCTATCTTACGTGAGATACCTCTCCTGATGAAACCAATTGCTCCTACCTTTGCCTGGTGATGATCAACCCAAACGCACCTGCCGCAGAGCACACACCTGCCGGGATCATACTTAAAAGTCTTCGGGCTTTCATCCACCGGCACTTCGCTGATAAGTGGCCTAAGCCTGCTCAACCTGAGTTTTAGGCCCCTCTCTCTAGCGATTTTTTGTAATTCGCAATTTTTGTTTTTTTCACACTTTCCACAGCGCAACCGATGATTGGATAACAGCAACTCAAAACCTGTTCGTACCAGTCTGTCGACACGAGGGGTTCTCGTATGTACGAGCATTCCCTCGCTCACAGGAAGGGTACACGCAGTAACCGGATTGGGCAATCCCTCAACCTCCACAAAGCAAAGCCGGCAGCTTGCGGCAGGCCGTTCTGCTTCTCTCAACCCGCATAAATGAGGTATGTAAATCCCGTTGTCCAAAGCCACCCATAAGAGTTTCTCCCCTTCGGGTGCCCTCACCTGGTTTCCATCAATTGTTATGGTTACTAAGTTGCTCGTCTTGGCTCCCCCCTCTCTCCACGATAGGTGGAGATACTTTCACGACCGCCTTATATTGAGGCGGGCAGGCTACCATACAGCTGTTGCATTTGACGCACTTGTCAAGGTATATGGCTTTCAGCATGTCATCCCGTGTATAGATAGCCTCCACCGGACAGCTGCCTATACAAACATTGCACAGCTTGCTGCACTTCTCGGGAATAATGGCGTAGCTGATCAATTCCTTGCACATCAGTGCCGGGCAGCGGCCCTCCTGGATATGGGCTTCGTATTCATGCCGGAAATACCGGATAGTTGTCAGAACCGGGTTTGGAGCCGTTTTTCCCAACCCGCAAAGGGAACCGGCCTTGATGTCTTCGGCAAGTTCCCACAGCAAATCAATATCCTCAGGTTTTCCACGTCCCTCGGTAATTTCTGTAAGGATATCAAGCATCTGCTTTGTTCCCAGGCGGCAGAAGGTACACTTCCCACAAGATTCTTTCTGGGTAAAGTCTAAAAAGAACCGGGCGATTTCCACCATGCAGTCATCCTCGTCAAGGACTACAAGGCCACCGGAACCCATCATTGCCCCCGCCTGCTGCAAGGAGTCAAAATCAATGGGAAGGTCCAAGGCCGACTCGGGGAGACAACCGCCCGAAGGACCGCCTATCTGCACAGCTTTAAAAGGTTTATCTTCTTTGATACCGTTCCCGACATCGTACACCAGCGTTCTCAACGTAGTGCCCATCAGTACTTCTGCCAGACCGGTGCTAACAACCTTTCCCGCCAGGGCGAAAACAGCCGTTCCCGGGCTGTCGGGAGTACCGATGCTCTTAAACCAATCTGATCCGTTACGAATGATGTGGGGAACATATGAGAGGGTTTTTACGTTGTTGATGACAGTGGGCTTACTGTGTAGTCCCGCATGGGCGGGGTAAGGCGGCCTGTGGTTGGGTACCCCGGCGAATCCTTCAATAGAAGCGATCAAAGCCGTTTCCTCACCGCAAACAAAGGCCCCTGAACCCTGAAATATTTTTATATCAAAATTAAAATTGCTACCCAGTATTGATTCACCCAAGAGATGCCTTTCTCTGGCCTGCTCCAATGCAGTACGTATTCTGGTTACGGCAAGGGGATATTCCGCCCTGACATAGATGTAACCCTGCTCCGCTCCCACCGTGTAAGCCGCGATGATCAGCCCTTCCAACACCTGGTGGGGATTCGATTCCAGGATGGCACGGTCCATAAATGCCCCTGGATCCCCTTCGTCGGCGTTACATATCACGTATTTTTGATCTCCGGATGCATTTCTGCAGGCCTCCCATTTTAGCCCGGTGGGAAAACCGGCACCTCCCCGGCCTCGCAGCTTCGAATTCTTGATCTCCTCAAGCACTTCGGCGGGGCCCATACTGAGAGCTTTGGCAAGGGCTGCATAACCATCATGGGCGATATAGTGATCGATATCTTCAGGGTCAATTAAACCGCAATCAGCCAGGATAATTTTTTTTTCGTAAACGCCCCGGGGGAAATCAGCAAAGGTAGGGAATTGGTCGTTAGGCTCCAGGGCCGCCATGGCGAATTCATAGCACGGGTCGTCGTTGATCAAAAAATCCGTCACCAGACGCCCGGCCATTCCCTCGTCAACAGAACCGTAGCAGAGAGCCGGAAATCCAGGTTTGGCTATGATAACCACCGGTTCAGCATAGCAGTGGCCTATACAGCCTACCTCTTTAACCTCTACATCGAGGTTGCGGCAACTGATTTCGTCACGAAAAGTTTGCAAAACGTTTAATGCCCCCGCTGCTCTTCCACACGTTGCCGTTCCCACCAGTACCAGCGGCTTTTGTTTTAAGGCCTCTACCTTAATCACGGCGGCTTTTTTTAAGCTTTCATAGGCTTGTATGATCGTCCCTGTAGCGCTCACTGCGTCCGACCTTCTTCCTCAACCGGTTTCTCTATCTCCTCTGACTTTTTCGATTCTATTTCAAACGCAAGCAATATACCATCCACCCTGATCGGTGAAACCTTAGCCTCTACCTTTTCATCGACTACTACAACCGGAGCCAGTGCGCAGCACCCTACGCAGGCGACGCGTTCCAGGCTGAATTCACGATCCGACGTAGTCTCACCTTCTTTGATTTCAAGGCGCCGTTCAAATGATTCCAGAATAATATGGCCCCCCATCATGTGACAGGCTGTTCCCATGCATACTTTGATTTGATGTTTTCCCGGTGGATTAAGACGAAACTGGTTATAAAAGGTGCCCACGCTGTATACATCTACCTCCGGAATCTTGAGGGCTTCGGAAATCTGCTGCATTGCTTCTTTGGGAAGATAGCCTAATCTGCTTTGAATATCCTGGAGGATGGGAATCAGGTTTTCCCGTTCTAACCCGTGCCTCTGAAGCACTCCATCCACCTCAGCCCGGATCACTTCGGCTTCGCCATCCTGGAACTCCACTTTACCCCCCCCTGTTTAATTAAATAGTAATCTTCTCCATACAGGAAAAATCATTATAGGTTAATTCGTTACCCTTACTCTTTTTCCTTCTTTAAATTAGTGGCAACTCCTGTAACCGTTTGATTCCAGAAAGCTGCCAAGTTGTCTTTATTATTAGCAAGGGCTTTAAGGGTTTTATCTATGTAATCCTTCTGATAACTATCGGCGTTCAACAAAAGCAGCGACCTGGCCCAGTCCATAGCATACGGTGCATTGGGGCCTAGTTGATGTCCCCTGTCACGGGCCCAGGCAACCGCCATTGCAATCTCTTCGTTAAGATTTTCTAAAACTTCGGGGGCACGGTGCTTGAGAATTGACGCTTCTTCCTCTATCTTAGGAAAGTCCAGGTATAAAAAGACACAACGCCTGCGTAGGGGTTCCGAGAGTTCCCTCTCCCCGTTGTTTGTGATGACAACAATCGGCTTGCGAGTTGCTGTAATTGTGCCGATTTCCGGGATTGTTATCTGAAAATCGGAAAGCACCTCTAAGACAAATGCCTCAAAACCGGGATCAGAGCGATCGATTTCGTCAATCAAAAGTACGACCTGCTCTTCAGATGTGATTGCCTGGAGCAGCGGCCGTTGAAGGATGTTGGACAGGGAGAAAAGTTTTTCCTCACAAAGCTGCTCATCTCTAGCAGACAAATGTATCTTTACAAGTTGGCGCTGGATATTCCAGTCGTAAAGTGCGCTGCTTTCGTCTAAACCCTCATGGCACTGGAGCCTGATCAACCTGGCGTTCATGATCTGGCTTAAAACCTTTGCCAGTTCTGTTTTTCCTACCCCGGGAGGCCCGCCCACCAGCAGTGGCTTTTCAAGGCGCAAGGCCAGGTAAACAGTATAGAGAGCGTCTTCTTGAATTATGAATCTGCATCTGACAAAACCCTCACGAAGCTCCTCCAAGTTAATCTCCATTTAGCCCTCTCCTCATTTATCCAACAGCCTGATCCTATCTGCGCCTGGCAATATACGTTAAAGCGCCGTAACTGATGCAACTAATCAATATAAAAAGAATTAAGGAGTAATAAAAAGCGAACCTCATGAAGCTATCTATAATGGTAAAGGCCAGACCAAGAGAGAAAGGGAGTATTAAAGAACCCTTCTTAAAAGCACCACGGCGGATTGCTGAGAAATTCAATATGATATAAAAGATTACTGTGAATAAGACAACCCGGATAAAAAACATTAATACCCCTCTCCCGTCGTAAACTCAGTAAATAACTCCTTAAGCAGTTCCATGGCCCGGTAATCCGTTAAATCAACGTGAATTGGCGTAATGGAGATCATCTTCTGTTTGATGGCGGTTGTGTCTGCATCAGGAGCTTCTTCCAGGTCTTCAACTTCCCCACCCAACCAGTAATACGCCCGCCCCCGTGGGTCGGTACGGACCTCAAAGGTGTTTATGTATCTCCTAGCTCCCAGCCTTGTTATCCGAATGCCTCTTATTTCATGGAGAGGGAGTGAAGGGACATTGATATTGAGAAGTGTATCTATACAAACATCAGTTTTAAGAACATTTGGAACAAGCTTTTTCATAAAAGAGGCCGCAGTGGCGTAATTAGGATCCCAGTAATCCGCCACTGAAACAGCAATTGAAGGTATCCCCAGGATGATTCCCTCAAGGGCGCCCGAAACAGTCCCCGAGTACAAGACGTCGATACCCAGATTTGGTCCCCTGTTAATACCCGCAATTACTAGGTCTGGCTTCTTTTTAAGAATGTTGTTAACACCGAGCTTCACGCAATCGGCTGGTGTGCCGTTAACCGCCCAGGCACAACCATCAAAAATGGAAACCTGCTCGGCTCGCAGCGGGCGGTCAACTGTGATTCCATGGCCTGTTGCGCTCATTTCCCGATCAGGAGCAACAACCGTAACCTCTCCGAGTTCTCGCACAGCCGACCAAAGTGCAGCCAAGCCCTTGGCATAAATTCCATCGTCATTTGTCAGTAAAATATTCATTGCTCCTCCATCAACCTGTTGAGACTCGTTTAATCTAAAAAGCGCCCTGAGGGCGCTTTATTTATCTTATTAATCCGCTTTTCCCCTAATCAATGAAAACGCCTCTGCTCGAGTAGCCTCATTCGATTTAAATATGCCCCGTACTGCAGAAGTTAAAGTCTTGGAACCGGCTTTTTTTATCCCTCGCATGGTCATACACATGTGCTCTGCCTCAACCACCACGATGACTCCTAACGGATTCAAGGCATCCATAATTGTGTCCGCTATTTGAGAGGTCAACCTTTCTTGCAACTGTGGCCTTTTTGCAAAACCCTCCACGACCCGGGCTAATTTGCTCAAACCTGTTATTCTACCCTGGCGGGGAATATAGGCAACGTGAGCTTTCCCATAGAACGGCAGAAAGTGGTGTTCACATATAGAATATAAGGGAATGTCTTTCACTAACACCATTTCGTCGTGATTTTCGGAAAAGAAAACATTTAGCTCTTCCCTGGGGTCATAATACAGGCCACAAAATATCTCCTCATACATCCGGGCCACACGTTCGGGTGTTGCTCGCAGACCTTCACGTTCTGGATCCTCTCCAATTCCCTCCAGTATAAGGCGCACGCCCTCTACAATTTTCTCACGATCCATTCCTTTTGCCGTTTTAGAAGTCATTCACATATCCCCCCGTAAAATCCGCATCTCGTCCGATGGCCCGCAGCTAATAGTTTAGCATTCTATCTCTTGATCTTCAATTATTGTGGACTTCCTTCACAAGCAAGAAAAGGACATACAAGATTATTTTTCAATCGCCAACATAAAAAAAGACTTCAATAAAAACATTATTGAAGGATTCTCCAAAAAAGGCAGAAATCCTGCCCTAATCGTAGATTTTTTTTGCCTTTTCTACGACTGTTTACGGTCAAGCGATTACTACCAACCTGTACCAGTTCCTTAACCAGGTGAATATGTTTTTTTATATAAATCTTACGTACCTTAAGCCCAAGTACTCGCCGGTATTTGCGGGTCTAACCCCAAGGCTTTATTATAGTAAAACAGTGCTTCATCGGGCTGCCCTTTTGCAAGATAAATGGCGGCTAATTCCCCATAAGCAACATAATTGTTAACATCACGTTTAACCACTTCCTTTAGGCACTCCAGAGCCTGGTCCCACCGCTTCATCTTACTCAAACAAACCCCTTTGTTGCATAAATAAGTAGCATTGTCGGGATCATGGGAGAGTGATTTCTCATAACATTTCAAGGCAAGATCATAGCGTCCCTGTTGCTCGAGGCAGATGGCTACGTTATTCAACAACAGGTGATCATCAGGATTTAACTGGAGAGCTCTGTCAAAATAGTCCAAAGCCTCCTGATAAGAACCCAAATTGACAAGCGTTGCCGCTATATTGCATAACAGGTCAACCTGTTTGGAGTGGCCCTGCTCCAAAGCTACTTTATAGGCTCTATAGGCCTCCTGGTAACGTCCCAGTTTTACAAGGCAAAAGCCTTTGTTATTCCAAAGTGTAGGTGAACCTCCTCCGTTCCTTAGTGCATTTTCAAAGTGTACCAATGCTTCTGTATAACGATTTAAATGACAGAGGCAAATACCTGTATTTGTTAAAATTTCCGGGTCTTTTGGTAGAATGTTAATCGCCTGGTTGAAACAAGAAAGGGCAACCTCATAATATCCGAGTTTATCCAAGCAGAATCCTTTATAATTCAAAATATAAGCATCGTGGGGAGCTAATCTTAAAGCCCGATCAAAGCACTGATTTGCCTCAACATATTGCTCCTTCTGGAGGAAATTCTCACCTTTAATCCGCCAGAGATCAGGAGATTCAATGCCATTTGCAAGCACTTCTTCCACCATGAGAAATGTCTGTTGGGCTGTTCTAAAATTCGGGCTCCTTGTCCAATATAAGCTGTGTTTGTTTATTGATGCCCGATTCCCTGATATTCTCCTCGTTAGACTAACCATTTTACAGCAAAGCTGTCTTACTGTTACTAGAAAAGGAGCAGATTTACAAAGCAAGATATTCACCTCCGTTAAGTCTCTGATGTTATACTTTTCTTAATACGGAAGGAAATTCCTGCTATTATTTTCCATTTTATTCCGCGCTCCTTCGCCAAACGGGCGTTCCCGGTCCCCTTTTGTCAAAAAAAGAGACCTCTTTAATTATAAGGCCTCTTTTCTTGATGTTTATCAGTTTTTTTCGCAGTCTAGGCTTCCCTTCGGTCTTTTACGTAAATGCTACCCGGAAAAGTCTTAGCGTATTTCTTCAGTTCGGCGGCAATTTCGCTGACTAACCAGTGGCTGTCAATCTTGCGGTGTTCATTGGAGACTATGGCTATTGAAAGGCTTAAAAGAGGAAAAATTTGCTCCCTTCCCCTGCGATCAATCGTAAGAACAAAGCCCCTTTCCCAATCATCCTTGCTGTAGAACTTTTTTATTCCCCGGTCAAAACTCTGAATCAAGAGGCTAGAGATTTTTTCAGCACGGTCCGGTGTCGTAATGGCAATAAAGTCATCGCCGCCAATATGTCCTAAAAAATCGTCGGGGTTCCCGTTCTCCTGGAACACTGTAATTATGGTTTCTGCCAGAAACTTGATGACTTCGTCCCCCTGCAAAAAGCCGTAGGTATCATTGTAGGCCTTAAAATTATCAATATCGATGTAAAGCGCAGAAAACTTCTGGCCTTTCCGGATCCTTTCCTTGATCTCCTTTTCTACAGCGGGATTGCCATATAAGCCGCTCAGGGGATTTGTTTGCCTCTCCTGATTGATCCGGCGTATGTGTGCTCGCAGGCGCGCCACCAACTCTAGCGGTTCAAAAGGTTTACAAAGATAATCATCGGCACCCGCCTCGAATCCGGCAATCTTATCAGCAGTATCTGTTCGAGAAGTAAGCATTAAGATCGGGAGGTGTGCAGTGTAACGATTGCTGCGAAACTGTCGGCAAAGCTCGCAGCCGTCCATTGTAGGCATGATTCGATCAACAAGAATAATATCCGGACGGAAGCTTTTTGCAACATCCAGGGCTTGAGACGGATCGTGAAGCACTGCAGTCTCAAAATCTGCCTTGTCCAATGTATCCTTAATTATCTTTGTTACTAAAGGGTCGTCGTCCACAATCAATACTTTTTCCTTCAAGGTGTCTCTCCCAATATTTTTTTATTAAATATATACCACTCAATTTCCACTTTTCCTTTCACTTCTAAGAATGAGTTGTCCTCAATTTATCAAGTCATATTCATATTGAGCTTACATGGATAATATTTTAGAAACGTAATAATATTTCGTTAGGAGGAGGGAACCCATGTCTGAAGAAAGGAACCTGCTTTCCAGTCTTGTGGATAATCCAGTCGTATTCGGCATTCTAGGGGCAATCGTCATCGGCCTGATTGGTACCATATTATTGTCTCTTATTTTCTATTATACTCCACTTTCGGAATCCTATTTGCAGCCTGCCGGAACCACCCTTTATTTGATCTGTGCCTTTGCCGGAGGCTTCATGGCATCAAAAAAGGCCGGCAACCGGGGAATTATGTACGGAGCTGCAGTGGGGCTAATCTACTTTCTTATTTTTCTATTGATCATGCTGTTTTCATCTCCTGCTTCACTTTCTGCCTTGACAGTTTTTTTGAGGGGTATTTATACATTAATTGTGTCAGCGGCCGGTGGAGTTGTAGGAATTGCTTTTGTTGAATAATCATTAGGGGAAAAAGCAGCCTGGTTATAGGCCGCTTTTTTACTTAATCACCCTTTTTAAAAAATCTCTTAAAAAACGTGGTAGTTTAATAAAGTAAACCCGCATCTTGACACCTCTCCATTTCATTTTTCCTCCCCATTATATTCAACCGGTAGATAAAAAGTGTTCGGCCAACAAAAAATCCTCTAAAATAAGGAATGAAGGTTCCTCAATTAACTTCGATTTACTATCTCCGCCGTTTTCTTCATTTCAAAAACAAGAGTGCTGGCGAGCACTGCATAGTCCTCGGTTGGCAGATGGTCGGGTGCCGATTCATCAAAAAGGATAGTTCCAGAAGGTGGAAACTCATCATCTCCCCTCCAAATGACATAGGCTACCGGAACCAGAGGAAAGGCCGGGATTACTACGCTCCCATCCCCCATTTTTTCCTCTTTTCCCCCCATTGCTATACCTGCTTTAACCATCTGCTCAGGCCTTTCCCCAAATATATTTACAAGAGGACGGATTGCTCTGTTATGAAAGGGATCCACATAAATTTGACCGGAAGGAAGCTCCTTGAAAGAAATCCACTTATTTTTCAGAGGTGTGCCTTTGGATGAGTTTAAGTAGTGAAGAATAAGTATTTTATTTACGATTGGAATATCCCCCCCTCCGGGCTGATAAACTTCCCCGCTGGGATATTTGACATGATACTCCTTGTTTATAAATGGTAATATAAATTCATTTTCTGTTTCGTTGTATTTAACATTCACCCGATATGCCAGTTCGTATGGTTTCTTTTCAGCAAATACTTTTTGGGCTAATTCCAAGGTTGTCTCCCAGTTCATATAGCCCTTGTTCTGATTTAACCTATTTTTATCCTGGTTCATACCAAATCCCCTTTTCTTTTAAGCTTGTTAAGTTTAAGATTCGCTAATAACAAGGCGTGTTCCTGCTTCATATGCAGCAATCTCTCACCGATGGAAAGACAGTTTGACATTTCTTTCTGCTCAGATTAAAATAGTAACGTAAGCGCCCGTAGCTCAGGGGATAGAGCGCTGGCCTCCGGAGCCAGGTGCGCAGGTTCGATTCCTGCCGGGCGCGCCATTTTTTTATCTGCTCCTTTAGATTATCCTAGACCCCCATGCTTTTCGCCTTGCGTTCCGGATTAAAACCGATAATTCCACATACCGCAAGCACAAAACGAACAAGCCGGTTCTGAAGTTTTCGTTCCATAATGCTGTTCTGCAAAGTTAATTTTTCAATCTTTTTCTGTAATGAAACATTTGTGGTGTTCAGCATGTCAAGTTCAAGCTCTAAATTTTCGTTAACACGCTGCAGGTCCTGCTGTGATTTTCTGAGGTCCGTGATCTCCTTGGTTAGTTTAACAATCTCCTGATGTTTCGCTTTGACTTCATTGCGCAGGCTATCCAGAGCCCGGGTGAATTTCTTCTCCATTTCTTCTTTCGCAGGTTCGGCCTGGGATAATTCACGTTCCAGGCTCCGCACCTTTTCCTCCAAAAGGGTGATTGTTTCCCTTAACTGATTGTTAACTCTCTGCAGGTCCTTGTTTTCTTTGTTCAGGAGAATGTTTTCCTGCGTTCGCGATTTCAATTGGCCCGTCAGATTTTTTATGTCTTCTTCATACAGCGTACACTTGTCCTGCAAGCTGGCCACTTCTTTGCTGAACTCTTCGATTTTGGACAAGAACTGTCTCCGTTCACCCTCTAGCTGGTTAAGGTTGGCCTCCATTGTTTTTATCAAAATCTGTGATTCATGGTACATTCTTTCCTTTTCTTCCAGTGACCGTAAGGCTTCGTCCAACTGCTTTCGCTGGTTGTTGATTAACCTGTTTTTTTCTATATTTTCTTCTTCGATCCTGTGCAACCTTTCTTTAAGTTCATTTATCTTCTTTGATTCATCCTCCCGAAAGAAATGCTCATCACCAAACTCCCATGAAAGATCGTCATCTTTCCCCCGAGTGAAATCATCTTCAAATGAAAGTTTTCGTTCTTGTTTAGCCTTGCCCACTCAGCTTGACCTCCTTACTGATAGAATATGTACGAAAATTCTCTCCAGCCATAGTGGAATCCTTCGGAAATTATGGCAATAAGTGTCGTTTCCAATTTTAAGCCAAAATTTTTTTAGATCAAAAAAATCAGGTTGTTTATCAACCTGATTTTAATGATTATATTTATTCCTCTTCTTCGACAGCTACCTAAAAACTGTCTGATGGTGGCGGGTTAAATGGGTTTTTTAGGCTTATTGTAGTCGAGGGCGTCCTTTTGAAGCCTGTTGGTGCACATTTCGCAGAAAAAAGTGATCTTCTCCTGTTCCTGTT
>CADDZD010000059.1 GCA_902812385.1 Clostridia bacterium
CGTCAAAAGTTGACGTGTCAGCCCCGCACGACACTTAAAAGAAAAAGGCCGTAGGTTTTTTCCTACAGCCCTGTTTTTAAAGGTTTGGTGCGGAAGGCGGGACTTGAACCCGCACGGTTGCCCACACGCCCCTCAAACGTGCGCGTCTGCCAATTCCGCCACTTCCGCATCTTGAGTCAGCTATTCAGCTATAAATTTTATAAGCCGAGACTCATTATATGAAAAATTCGCCCTTTTGTCAATGGTAAAACTCACGCTAGCAGCCCGAACAGCCGCTGCAGCTCCCCCGCGAGCACCCGCCGGAACCACCCGCTGAGGCGGTGCCGTTTCCACCGCCGCCACCCTTGATAAACATGAAAGCATTATAGACCTGCTGGATGTCCCTGCTCTGGCAGGCCGGGCAGGAGGCCTCGTTTCGCTTTGCAACAGAAGTAAAAATCGTGAACCGGTTGCCGCAGTTTTTGCAGGTGAATTCATAGGTTGGCATCTCTTCGCCACTCCCTTCCGCCCTCTATTTTAATACTCCTGTGAAAAATCGGCAATGGTCAGGTCCCGACTACTCATTCACGTGGGGCTTTTCTGATCCGGGAAAAATCCACCCGTCCTAACAGATCGACGTCGAAGCCTTTTATCTTTTCCCGCAGGTAGAAGGTGGCCACCCGCTGAAACAGGGGTATCACCGGTAGGTCCGCACCGATCATCTGGTTGGCCCTGTGGTAGATTTCTGCACGCCGGGCTGGATCAGGCTCAGAGCGGGCCTGCTGAAGCAACTGATCAAAGGCGGCATTGGAGTATCCTGTATAATTGTTGCCGACATTCTGTCTGCCGGAAAAAATGTTGCAAAGCAGGTTGCCTGCTTCCGGGTAATCCGCTTCCCAGCCCAGCCGGAAGAAATGGACATTCCCCGCCCGGATTTCGGTCTGGTACCTGTGCCAGGGTATTTTTTTAAGGTTTACGTCGATCCCCACCTGGCCCAACTGCTCCTGTATAAGCCGGGCCGCCATTTCATGGCCGGGGCTGTCGTTGTAGGCATAGATCAGCGGGGGCAGGCGCAGGCCGTAAGGAAAACCGGCTTTATCAAGACTCTTCAAGGCTGCTTCCTTTGAGAACTGTGCTTTAACCTCAGCCTCCTGACCTGGGGAGAGCAGTTCCGGCGGCAGGAATCCGGCGAGGGTTTTTCCGCCTTCCCCGAGCAACTGCTCCTTGATTCGCTGCTTGTCGATAGCCTGATCGATTCCCCGTCGCAACTCGACGTTATCGCTGAAGGGCCCCTGTCTCAAATTAAACCCCAAGAAGTAAATGCCCAAAACGGGTTTTCTGAACACCGTGTAACCACCAGATGAGCCTTCCGAATCCGACAGGGTAAACTGGCTGGAAACACCCGCCAGTATGTCCAGTTTGCCGGCCTCAAAAAGGCGCCTCGTCCCGCGCGGGTCCGAAATCACATGAAAACGCAGGGTACTCAATGAAGGCCTCAAGCGGGTAAAAAAACGGTTTCGACGCATCAGGATGGTTCCCTTGTCCCATTTGGCCAGACGAAAGGGACCCGTCCCAACGACCCTGGTACCGCGGTGCCCATAGCGCAATCCCATTTTTTCAGCAACCCGTTGATTTACTACAGCCAGGGCCGGGCTGCTGACAACAGCCGGAAAGGTCCAGTCCGTCTCCTTTAAAGTCACCCGCAGGGTCTCGGCATCCACCGCCTCAATCCCCTTGACCTCCCGGCAGGAACCGCCCAGCTTCTCCTGCGCGCCCACCACATTCTGCAGCAAATAGCCGTAGCTGCTGATCTTGGGGTTCAGCACCCTCTCCCAGCTGTATTTCACATCCCGGGCGGTAACCCGGCTTCCGTCGTGGAACCTGATCCCTTTGCGCAGGACAAAGGTATAAGTGCGTCCGGACTTATCGGCAGTCCATCTTTCTGCGAGTTCACCTTCGAAACAGCGCTTTTCAGCGTTGTATTTCAGGAGGCCATCATAAAGCGCTCCGTCGAGCAACTTCTCCTCGTAACTGTACATCCTGGCCGGATCAAGACAGGACGGTTGCCGGGCGATCTGTATTGAGAGGCTCGACTCACCTGACGCCTTGAGAACTGATAGAACAAATGTGATCAGGACGATTCCAATTATTGCCGCAAGCCCGACCCAGTACCTGAGTTCTTTTCCCTGCGGAATTAGCCTCCACATAAAAAGCCCCCTTCGAAATACCATTTCCTGGTATAACTTATGAAGGGGGCGTTCTTGTTATGACAACTACTTCATCCGCTTCAGGTTTGGGTTGGGTATTTCCCCCGGAATCCTCCCCCGCTTTGTCATCGGCTTTCCGTTGATAACCTTCAGATCCATCGTCATATCAATGGGAGAGGCACCGGAGATATAACTCCCCACGCCGAAGGCATCCGCCCCTGCCTCACTCAAAACCCTGATCCGCTCGGGATTGAGGCCTCCGGAAACAAAAATCTTGACGTGGTTGAAACCTCTTTGATCCAGGCGTGCCCGCAGTTCCTTGACTAAGTCGGGGGTTACCCCTCCTCTCTCCGAAGGGGTATCCAGCCGCACCCCCCCTAAATCCTTTCCAAGGGCCTCTGCAACCCGGATTGCCTCTTCCGTCTCGTCCTTAAAGGTATCCACCAGCACCGTACGCGCAGCATCGGGAGGCATCAACCGGTGGTAGGCAAGCGCCGCTTCGACGGTATCCCCGATGATTAGAATCATAGCGTGAGGCATCGTCCCCTGGGGCTCCCTTCCCGCCAGCTTTGCACCCAGGATGCAACTGGCACCGTCACACCCTCCCACCAGTGCGGCCCTCTCCATGACGGGGGCCACTGCAGGATGCACGTGGCGGGCTCCGAAACATAAAACCCTTTTTTCTCCTGCCGCCTCTTTGGCAATCCTTGCTGCGGTGGCCCAGCCCGAGGAGCTGGCGAGAAAGCCCAGGATCGCGGTTTCAAACAGGCCGAATTCGCTGTAGGGCCCGCGGATGCGCATAACAACCTCCTTCGGCTGCATCGGGCTGCCCTCCGGCAGCGACCACACCTCCACCTTTTTATCTTTCAAGAGAGCCATTACCTCATCTACCCCGGCAAAGATGCCTTCCTTCCGGCAGAAAATCTCGGCGGTCACGGGTGTGTCCTGAAGCCCTAACTCCTTCAAGATCTCAAGGGTTCGCACAAAATATACGTCGGTGGTGGCTCCCGCCAGGATCTCCTCAGGGGTTGCGGAAAAAAATTTTCGATTAGGGTCAATTTTTAACCTTGCAACGTCAGCCAGTGAACTAATAAAAAAATCATCCATCCCAAACACCTTTCCCTCCGGTTTGGCTTTATAATTCGCCTGAAATACATTAATTTCCTTCAACAGTGTCTGCTCCATACAAATATTTATAAACATCCCAATCCCGCAAGACGGTTCTCAGGTAAACCTGCGTCTCGGGGAAGGGAATGTGCTTGATGTCATCAACGGTTCCCTTCCACTGCCCTGTTGCTATCCATGCTCTCACATTGCCGCGCCCGGCGTTGTATGCCGCCAGGCCGACAACGATATTGCCGTCGAACTCCCGAAATAAATGCGCCAGGTACCAGGCCCCGATCTGTAAGTTGATTTCCGGTTGATAAAGGAGATCAGGGTGAAAGTTGCTTAGCCCGATTTCACCGGCGACCGAGGCTGCCGTATTCGGCATTACCTGCATCAGTCCGATGGCCCCCGCATCCGACCGGGCAGCCGGGTTAAACCTGCTTTCCACCCGGATTAGAGCTGCGAGGAGGTGGGGATCGATATTCGAATGAATGGCTACTGCCGTTATCTCCTGACGGAAGGGCCAGGGATAGAAAAGTCTCCAAATCCACTTTGCCTGAAGCAGGTAAAGGACGCAGAAAATAATCACAAGAAATAAAAGCAACCAGCGCAGTTGTCTGAGATTAATCACGAACATCCAATCAACTCCGGTCATCGGATCTCAACGCCATGGGGGCCCCAATGCTACCGTGGGTGACAACCTCTATTTATTGCATCTCAACGAGTTCCATAATCTCCTGACCTGCAAGAAAGTTTCTTCGGGATCCCCTCTGTTGTCAATTACGTGGTCGGCCAGTTTAACCTTTTCCTCAAGAGGGATCTGGGAACTGATCCTGCGTGCGGCTTCTTTAGAGCTCAGCCCATTCCTTTTCATGAGACGCTCAAGTTGGGTTTGGTAGTCAACATATACCACCCACACCTCATCCACCATCCCCTCAATCCCCACTTCAAGGAGCAGCGGTGCATCCAGGACGACCACGGCATCGGGGAAGTTTTTACGGTAACCATCCAACAACCGTTTGATTTCGGAAATGATGTAGGGGTGGGTGATCCGGTTTAACTTGTCCAATTTACTGGTATCAGAAAAGACGAACCTTCCCAGCGCCTTTCGGTCCAAACTACCGTCAGGCTTGCAAACCGTTTCCCCGAACTCCTGCACGATCTGGCGCCAGGCCGGGCTACCCGTTCTTACCACATCCCGTGCCACCTGATCTGCATCAATAATTATAGCGCCCAGTTCCCGGAGAAAACGGCTGACAAGGCTCTTTCCACTGGCAATACCTCCGGTTAAACCGATTACGCGCAAAAAACTGCCCCCTCTAACCGGTGCGAAAGAAGCGGACCAGCCCCAGCAGGCACAGAATAACGCCGGCCAGGACGGGGCCCTGCTTCCGCAGCCATCCCAAACAAGAGGAACGTCCCAGGTAGATACCCAGGAGAAGAAAAAACTGCTGGAATAAACCTATGAAAAAGATCAACAATACTCCATCTGCTCCTGCTAAAGCAGCGGCGAAGCTGGCCCCCAGGGCATCCAGCGAAAGGGCGATCCCGAGCACCAGTGATTCCTGAATGCTAATGACGCCCGATGCATCTAGATCGGCGCAGGCAGGCTCCTCCAAAACCTGAATGATTACCGCAAGGGAGGCGAACTGAAGCTTGACAATGGTTTTGACACACTCCTGTTCCTGAATACCATTTCCCCTTTTTCTGCGCAAAAACCACCACAGCCCGATCCCGAAAAGAATAATCCCACCGAGTTTTGCACCCCAATAGGCGGGTACGAAACGGGACAGCAGGTGACCGCAGAGTATCCCTATACCTACCGTTAACATCGACGCAACCAAAAACGCCAGCTGGGACGAAAATGGAATCCTGATCCTCCTTAACCCGTAGGCGAACCCTGCACTGAAAGCATCCAGACTTAAGGCACAGGCAAAGAAAATTAACGTCCAGAATACCATGCCTCCACCCCCACCTTAACAGGTTATTAGTGGGGGGTGAAGGAGGTGCTTGTTTACTTCTGGCAGGATGGGCAAAAGTAAGCACTGCGCCCCCCGTTTTTCACCCGCACGATGGAATTTCCGCAGAGGGGACAGGGCTGGTTTTCCCTGCCGTGCACAGCAAGCAGTTCCTGAAAACTTCCCGGCTTTCCCTCGCCGTCCACGTAGTCGCGGATCGTCGTCCCCCGGTGATCTATGGCAGTCATTAACACTTCCCGCATGGCATGGTACAATCTGCCGAGATCGCGAGGTGTCAGGCTTGTCGCCGACCGCTCCGGGTGAATCCGGGCCTTCCAGAGAATCTCATTGGCATAGATATTCCCAATGCCTGTAATAAATGTCTGGTCGAGCAATATTTTCTTGATCTGGCCGCTTCTCCCCTTCAGCCTCTTTTTAAAGACATCCCTTGTCAAGGAGGGATCAAGAGCATCCGGTCCCAGTTTATTCAAAGAATGAAATGTTTTTAATCTGTCGGCAGGAATAAGGTCTATAGTTCCGAACCGCCGCATGTCGTGAAAAAGGAGCTCTTTCCCGTTGTCCAGGTAAAACACCACGTGGGTATACTGATCCCTCGGGAAGCCCGGAGCAACGTACAGCAATCGCCCCGTCATCCGCAGGTGCACTACCAGTACAAGGGAACCGGTCAGTTTGAAGAGCAGGTATTTTCCCCGGCGTTCCACACCGATCAGGGTCTGCCCGGATATGTCTTTGGCAAACTGCTCTGCATCCGGCTCCCTGATTACCCTGTTTAACAGCACCTCAACCCTTTCTATCGTACGGCCTAAAAGCTTCGGCCTCAGAGTTTGCAGAATCGTTTCAACTTCCGGTAGTTCTGGCATTGTATTCCTCCACTGCGACTAGATCGTACCAGTTGGGGCCTATCTCGATTTCCACTTCGAGGGGAACATCCAGTTTGACCACCTTTTCCATCCCCTCGCGCACAAGGGGAACCAGGACGGGAATCTCTTGCACAGGAAGCTCAAAGATCAATTCATCGTGCACCTGCAACAGCATGCGGGCCTGCAGTCCTTTTTCCTCCAGTTCTCTGTCAATCCGCAGCATGGCCAGTTTGATGATATCGGCGGCGCTCCCCTGGATCGGGGTATTGATGGCGGTACGCTCCCCAAAGGCGCGCACCATCCGGTTGCTGCTCAGCAGGTCGGGCAGAAAGCGACGGCGTTTAAAGAGTGTGTATACACACCCGTTTTCCCGGGCTTTGGCAATCGTTTCCTTAATAAACCGGTCGACACCGGGATATTTCCGGAAATAATGGTCGATGTAAAGCGCAGCCTCCTCCCGGCTCACTCCAATGTCCCGGGCCAGGCCAAAATCGGTGATGCCGTAGATAATACCGAAGTTGACACCCTTTGCCCTGCGTCGCATGTCAGGGGTGACCTCTTCGGGCGCCACTCCGAAAACGGTGGCAGCCGTCATAGTATGTATGTCTTCCCCCCGGCGAAAAGCCTCCAGCAGGCCCTGATCCTGTGACATGTGGGCAAGAATGCGCAGCTCGATCTGAGAATAATCCGCGGTCATGATCAGCCACCCCTCCTCGGATGGCACGAAGGCGCGCCTGATCTTTCTTCCCAGTTCCATTCTGATCGGGATGTTCTGCAGGTTTGGTTCGGTGCTGCTCAGTCTGCCCGTTGCCGTGATGGTCTGGTTGAATGTGGTGTGCACCTTACCGGTTTCCAGGTTGATCAGATTGCGCAGCCCGTCCACATAGGTTGATTTGAGTTTCATCAACTGGCGGTATTCCAGCAGCTTGGCGGCAATTTCGTGATACTCCGCCAGTGCCTCCAGCACTCCCGCATCGGTACTATACCCGGTTTTCGTTTTCTTAACCACCGGGAGCTTCAACTTTTCAAAGAGCACGGCGCCCAATTGCCGGGGTGAGTTGATGTTAAAAGGTTCGCCGGCCAGCTGGTAGATCTCCCGGGTGAGGGCATCCAGCTGGCGCCCGAATTCTCTGGACATCTCCTCCAACCGGGTCACATCTAGCTTGACGCCGGTTCGTTCCATCTTGGCCAGGACCCTGGATAGAGGCAGTTCCAGGTCCTTGAACAGGGAATACAGTTCCTCCCTCTCCAGCTCGGAATGCAACACCGGCCACAGTCGCTGAATGGCAAGGGCGCGCCGGGCGGCGGCAGTAAGGTCCTCCTCAGGGGAGGGGAAGGTTATTGCCTGGTTGAGGTATTTCAAAGATATTTCTTCGAGGGTTGGATTGGCCGAGGCTGGGTTCAACAGGTAAGCCGCCAGCATCGTGTCACCGGCCACACCTCTCAGTTCCACCCCGTGACGGGAGCAGATCAGCATCTCCGCCTTGGCGTCATGGCACCACTTCTCACAGGAGACATCGGCAAACACTTCTCCCAAACATGCGAGAAGCTCTGTTTTCTTTGCGACATCCTCCGGGAACTCCACAAGGGCTGCCTTATTACCCCACGCCATACCGAGGTGCTTTAACGGGCACCGCAGTGGAGGAAGAGAGCCCTTTTCGATAAAAATGGAGAGCCGGCCTTCCTGCTTAATCTCGGCCAAAAGAGGCAGCATGTTCTCCGCGTCCCTGATCACAGCTATCCGTTCCTGGTCGCAGGCGACAGTCTTCAACCTCGCCGGCATCTCTGATTCAATGTTTTTGATCAGGGACTTAAACTCGAGTTCTTGAAAGATGCAGATGAGTTCCTCGTAATCCGGTTGTTCCACTTCTAAATCGGGGAAATTGACGGTGAGGGGGACGTCGGTGTCCAGGGTGGCCAGCTTTTTGCTCAAGACAGCCTGATCTCTGTATTCGGTTAAGAGGGTACCAAGCTTTTTAGGGAGTTTATCCACGTTGTCCAGGCAGTCCTCCAGACTGCCGTACTGCTGCAGAAGTTTCACCGCCGTTTTTTCGCCGATTCCCGGCACCCCGGGGATGTTGTCACTCGGGTCTCCAACCAACCCCTTTAAATCGGTGAACTGCTCCGGTGTGACCCCGAATTTTTTGATAACCTCATCCCTGGTAAAGCGCTCAAGCTCGCTGATCCCCTTCCGGGTGATCAGGGCATGTGTGTTGTCGGAGACCAGCTGGAGCATGTCCCTATCGCCGCTAACGATCAGGACCTGCAACCCCTCTCTGCTTGCCGCTTTAACAACAGTTCCGATCAGATCGTCCGCTTCATACCCTTCAAGCTCCAGCACCGGAATATTTAAGGCTCTGAGAATTTTTTTTATCAACGGGAACTGGGGGCGAAGCTCGTCGGGTGTACCCTTCCGGTGGGCCTTGTAATCGGCATATTCCTGTAAGCGGAAAGTAGCCCTGCTTTTGTCGAAGGCAACAGCCAGGTAATCCGGCTTTTCCTGGCGGACTATCTTCTGGAGCATATTGGTAAACCCGTACACGGCGTTGGTGAACAACCCCGTCGTGGTAGTCAGGAGAGGGAGGGCATGGAAAGCCCGGTGGGCCAGGCTGTTCCCGTCAAGGATAACCAGTTTTTTCACTAACCTATACCCCCTGTCTTGCTTCTGATATGTTTAGTACCCCTACCCCATCCCGAACCACAAGAGGGGTATCCAGTTCCTTGCTAAGAGCAGCCGTTCGCTGGAGAATCCGGGATGCGTCATTGCCTTGCACGATCCAGGGCTGCTCATCCTTGATTAAAACCGGGTACAGGGTGGCCCTGCTGATGGACCGCTCATTAAAAAACACCTTCAAAAGCAGGCCCTCCTGGGATTTCGGGCGGGTTTGCTTATCGTACACAAAGTTGCCCAGGCTGTAAGCGATCAAGGAGCCCCGATATACTTCCACACCCTGCAGGCAGTGGGGATGGTGGCCTACGATCAGGTTCGCCCCGGCGTCTACAAGGCTGTGGGCAATTCTGCGCTGCTCCTCTGTTGGATAGTCGGAAAATTCTGTTCCCCAGTGCAGGGAAACAATGATAATGTCCGCTTTGCCCTTCAGGGCCTTAACGGCATCGACGAGCTGCAATTCGTCAAGCTTAACCACACCCGGTTGATCCGCTTTTACCTCCAGGGTCCGCCGGTA
Organism: Clostridia bacterium; assembly: GCA_902812385.1. Taxonomy (GTDB): domain Bacteria; phylum Bacillota; class DSM-12270; order Thermacetogeniales; family Thermacetogeniaceae; genus DULK01. The sequence goes on from CADDZD010000059.1 coordinate 9,318, forward strand.
CTTCCAGCTCCAAAAAATGTCTGCCATCTCAGTCGCGGCAAGAAAGGCGACCTTGCGGCCATGGACCTCTTTGACAGCAGGCCGGGTGGCTTCGGCCGGGTCCTTCCCGCCCCCTACCGGAGCAATCCCCTGTTCGCGCAGCACCGCCAGGGTGTCCAGAAACGCCGGGGTGTCATAATCCAGCGTATGGTTGTTGGCCACGCTCATGACCGAGTACCCCGCCTCTCTAAGAGCCTCCGCCCCCTTCGGATCGCCGCGAAACCAGATTCCCTTCCCGGGTAAAGGTGTTCCCTGTAGAGAAAGGGGAGACTCAAGGTTGCCGAATGCCAGGTCGGCGTCACGGAGATACAAAGCCACCTGTGCAAAGGGGTAATGGACGCCCTGTTTCCTCATGGCATCGGCCACACGACGACCCAGCATCACGTCTCCACTGGCTACAATGCTGAACTCCTTTGGTTGAACTGTCGCAGGACGGTGCTGTCCAACGGGCTGTTTGGGCTGCTCAGGTAACAGCTCTACACCCCGAGCCAGTAGAAATCCGGCAGCAAACAGAATTAAAAGAATCCCGCCTCCCAGTACATATCTTTTTGTTCTTTTTCTTGAAAGGGCCTTAGCCCTCTTGAGGTTCGTCCGAGGGAAATACTTCACGTCAATCCCCCTAAGAGTTTACTTAGTCAATTATAACAGATATTTTACCGCCTGTTCATTACGAGTGCGGAAAGATTTAAATTACCGACGTTATAAATATAAAACCGGGCTGTCCGCCCGGTTACAGTCATTTTTTCTTTTTTACTTGTCCGTTCACTCCGTATTCTCCTCCAGGCTGTCCAGAATCTGCAGGAGAGCCTTTTCGTCAGGCAAATCGAGTTCGCCTTTCTCGGCCTGGGTACGAACAGTCGGGGGAAGGCTTGACAGCCTGAGCGCTGTTACCCTGATAATCCCTCCGTCAACCCCGGCGGGCCCGCGGATAACGGCCACGAAATCCCCTTTTTTGCCGAGGTGAGTTTTATTCCGGCAGGAGGGGCACAGGGCCTGCCTGGTTCTGTTGATCTTCACCTCGTCACCCGTATATCCAACGCGCCAGCCATCCCGTGCGGGATATAAGGAGCGCAAATCCTGTAAGGTTAATTTTTCCTTACGGGGTATATTGAGAGTAGCCCCGTCTTCGTGGCCGCACAGGATATAGAGCGTGCTGGAGAAGATCTTCGTCTCGGGTGGTATGGCTCGCCCGGACAGAATCCACTGGTACAGCAGGCGAAAACCGCCTGCCACCGCCACAAGAAGAATCAGGTAGAGAACCGCCCTGTAACCCTTCTTACCCATTCCAACAACCCTTTGGATCAGATTCTACCCTAATAATTATTTCCATACCTCCCGAAAATATGTATCCGATGGTAAAAAATATCTCAGGCTTCAATCTGGTTCATAAGTTCTTCCGGGATGTCAAAATTGGCGTAGACGTTCTGGACGTCGTCATGATCCTCAAGGGCGTCCATCAATTTTAAAACTTTTTCTGCCGTTCCCCGGTCGGTTATTGAAACTGTGGTCTTCGGCACCATCGTCGCTTCGGCAACAGAGTACTTGATTCCCTGTTCTGCCAGGATGGACTTGAATTTTTCCACCTCGGCAGGTGAGGTAATTACCTCGATGGAGCCTTCCTCCTCCTTCACATCCTCGGCACCGGCTTCGATCAATGCGAGCATCAACTCCTCGGGGTCAAAGGAAGCACCCTCGATCGGGATGGAAATAAAACCCTTCATCTCAAACATCCAGGATACACAACCCGCCTCGCCCAGGCTGCCCCCGTTCCTGGTAAAGATGTGGCGTATCTCCGGAGTGGTACGGTTGCGGTTATCGGTCAAGGCCTTTAGCAGAACGGCTACTCCTCCTGCCGCATACCCCTCATAGTTAACTTCCTCGTAATTTACCCCTTCGGCTTCACCGGTTGCCCTGGCAATCAACCGGTTGATGTTATCCATCGGCATATTCGCTTCCCGGGCCCGGGCTATCGCCAGCCTGAGAGATGGATTCGCCTCCGGGTCACCGCCCCCCGAACGGGCGGCTGCCATTATAGCTTTCCCCAGCTTTGTGAAAATGCGCCCGCGCTGAGCGTCAACCTTTGCTTTACGGTGTTTGATGTTCGCCCATTTTGAATGACCGGACATAGAATCACCTCACCCACAAAATTCTGATCAACAAAAACACAGACTCCATGAGAATTCTAACAAAACTCTTTTTTAACCGCAATTTCCCTTTTATCTGTGCAAAGGAACCAGTTCCACATCTCCCATCACTCCCAGCCTATCTCCCTGGATGACCAGTGCCCCCCGCACCCCCCTGATGCCGCAGATGTAATTAAGGGCGGGAGAAATGTCCGACTGGGTATGTACCCGGTTACCCAGGGCGGTCGCTGCGGCGTCTGCCAGAGCGGCATTAGTGCTCAACACCACCGCTGCGTCAGCCTTGCCAAAGCTCAGGGAAGGCCCCACAGTGCCGGAGGAAGTACAGATACCGCGAATTCCCTGGCCCGGGTACACCCTGATGCCTACCCTTTCAGATAAAGGGGATGGCCCCGCAAAAATACCGACCGTAACCGGACGAAGTGTTGTTAAAAAGATATCTCCCCCATTCTCCACGATAACCTCTCTGGCGCAACGAAGCAGGCCGCGGCCGACGATCTCCGCAATGCTGCCGGCCACCGCGGCCATCGGCCCCACCTCCGCCCTTGCAGCAGCCGCCGCCATCATGCGGACAATACGGGGTGAGCGGCGGGAAACGGAATGGGGCTTGAGGGAGCGGCCGAAGTCGGGGTCCCTGACAAGGTATTGTTCTAACACCCCGCGGCACTTATACAACAGAGAGAGCGAGAACCTCTCCAACTCCGGCGTGTAGCTGGCCTCGTCTACACTGATATACAGATCCGATTCCCTAAGAGAAACGGGAAAGGAAACCATCCCCTCCCCGTTTACCCTGTTGCGATAGGTCCGCTCGATATATTCCATAGCCTGTCCGCCCGCTTAAAACCGTACCTCGACGGCCCTTGCCATGCACACATCCAAACAGCTTTTGCAGACAATGCACTTCGATTCGTCAAAGCGCACTTCCATCTCCGGCCTGGCCAACTGCAGAGCACCGACAGGACAGAAGGAGGTGCAAGCCCCGCACTGCAGGCAGCGGTCACGGTTCCAGGCAATGGTTCCGCTCAGAGGTTCGATCTCCACTCCGATATCCCTTAAATATTTTAACCCTCTGTTATAATTTTCGGAATCCCCACTCAGTTCCAAAACCACGTAGCCCTCCTGATGGGGGTTGATATCGGCCTTAAGGATGTTGATGACCAGGTCGTATTCCTTAACCAGGTGGTAGATGATCGGCTGTCCCACCAGGGACGAAGCGAAGCGTAAAACAACCTTGTTGGCGATCAAAGCAAATGCCTCCTACCCGTTATTTTTCTTTTCTTCTAAGCCTTTTAAAGCAATCCTGGAATCCACCGACGGCAGCGGCTGCACGGGTTCAGTCAGCAAAAAGCTGCCGCTCTTGATCCATCCTTTCAGTATCTCGGCTATCTCTCTCGCCTTCTGGTAACTGGAAAGAGGGGTGGTCGGCACCTCCCTGCCCATAACCGTTATCTTCCCCGACCTCAATTCCGCGTAGCTTACCCTCCCCAGGTTTGATGCCTCTCGATTTGGGTAATCGGAGCTGTAATCCTGGATCGGGGCGTAGAGGTCCTCATCCTTGACTGCCGTATAAAGTAAAATTTCTTCATTTAATATTGGAATCGGAATGCCGACACCAACCGCCAGGCTCGCCCCGTACCCGATGAAGCTGGTCCCCCGCAGCCATTCGGGCTTCATCTGCTTGAGATCCCCGATCAGGGCAAGGGTGCCTGCACCTGTCAGGGGCACGCCGTTCTCCCCTCTGGGAACACACGGATTGTGCTGCGTGCCATGCCACGCCACATATCCGATACCCCCGCCGAGAAAGATCCTTGTTCCCACCCCGATGGTTTTGTAATAGGGGTCATTCAGAAGCGGACTGAGCTGCCCCGAAGTTGAGAAACTGGCGTTGCCCAGGTTGGGTTTGAGCACCCCCATGTAGGTATAGATGGTGCGATTCGACAGGTTGACGGCAACGGAGTAATTCTGATAGGCGTTGCGTGGATTAAAGAGAATGGCGTCATTGATATCCGACAGGGTAATCCAGGTTTCAATACGGCGCCGAGGATAGCAATCCGTTCCGTAACCGGTCGCCTCAAGTTTAACCGGTTTGCCTGCAACCAGGTCTTCGATGACATGCCCGCCCCCGTAGAGGAAACGGCCGGGGTAAACGCGGTTCTCCGGGTCGCTTTCCGGGAGTGCCGTAGCCCCCAAATAAGCATCCACTGCAGCGATACCACCGTAAGCGGGAACACCGTTCAGATAAACCCTGTTCATCTTAATGCGCGGCTTGGTATGACCGAAATTAAGGAAGACGCCGCTGGAACACATGGTCCCAAAGGTACCAGTTGTCACCACATCGACCTCACGCACCGCCTTTTCCACACCTTTTTCCTCCACGATTCCGATGATCTCTTCGGCAGTTACGACGACAGCTTCCCCTTTTCTAATCCTGGCGTTGATTTCTTCGTAAGTCTTTTCGACTGCCATAAAAGCACCTCCTCTGTTCTCCTGTCCTGTGTCCGTAAATAACAAAAAATTAAACCCCTTCTGAAAGAAGAGGTTTTCGCAAAGCTGCATCACTCCCTCTTATCTCTCAGAATTCCACATTCTGCAGGAATTGGCACCGCCGTCCTGAATTCACAGGACCGGTTGCCGGGTTTCATTGGGCCCGTCCCTCCACCGCTCTGGATAAGAGATTAAATCCTGTATTTAATTATTAGCGTTAAGATAGCACACGATTGCTATGCTGTCAAGGAATAATTTTAGTTTGTCATTTTGCCTCGCTTTTTTCCGGTTCCTTCACCGCGGCCTCGACCTGTTCTGTAACTTCTGTAGAGGCCTTACGGAATTCTCTGATGGTCTTCCCAAGGGACTTGCCGACATCAGGCAATTTGCCGGGGCCGAAAATTATCAAAACGATAACAAGAACCGCTATCAGTTCCCATGGTCCGATATTAGGTAATAAACCAAACATGCCAGCTACACCTCCTGTTTAATAGTTCGATATAGAGGAACGGGTTCCTGCATCATTATTTTGTAATCTCTTCCAGGATGATCTTGTGATCAACTAACGCCAGCTCCTTGATGCGCCCCTCGAGAAGCATCTGGCGCCCGAAAATATCCTGAAGCAGGAGTCCCTTTTCATGAGGCAAAACCCGATCCACCTTTTCCAGCAGGAGTTCTTCTTTGCCGTTTTTTAAAATGTAAGCGTTGGCTTCACACATTATTCTCCGCCTCCTTTAAATCCTTGAGAAATTGTACGAGCTTATCCACCATGTGGGGCAACGGTTCCTGCTGCACACCGACAATCTCGACCCGGTTTTTTCCTATCGGCAGTAAAATTTTTTTTGCCTTGCTGTTACAAATAGCCTCGGCCATTTTCGGAGTAACTTCCCCGAGCATGGAGTTGGCGACTAAAATTGAAAGGGACCCAACGATCACGTCTACCTCCGCTACGGTTTGGACAACGGCATTTTCACCGGTGGCCCCTTCATTGGCGCCTCCCTTCAGCATCAAAGAAGTGGCAGTGCTGTTGGTTCCAAGGGCAATGATCTCGATCTTTGTGCCCAGTTCCTTTCTTATCTTCTCCGTGATGTGCTTGCCAATCCCGCCTCCCTGCCCGTCAATTACTGCGATTTTCATTATCTGCCTCCATTCCTTTAAATTATTGTCACACCCAGTGTTTTTTCCATCTCCTGCAGCGCAAAGTTGTGCGCGGTCTGGTCGAAAGAGGCAACCCCGTTCTTCATAACCGAGACCTTGTAGTTACGCATCCGGGCATCGGCGGCGGTATATAAAACACAAATGTTCGTACACACGCCCGTAAGTATTATTTCTTCTATTCCCATCTCCCGCAGGGAGAGATCCAGGTCGGTGCCATAAAATCCGCTATAGCGCCGCTTGGGGATCACCAGGTCTCCGGATTCAGGCGCCAACTCCGTACAAACCCGTCCGCCATCCGAGCCTGCAATACAGTGAGGAGGAAACATGTTAAACTCCCGGTCATCGGGGCGGTGCTGATCGCAGATATAAACAACAGGCCATTTATTTTCCCGCGCTTCCTCGATCCCTTTGGCGATGACCGGTATGATCCGGCGTCCGGCTTCACCGACATACAAAGCCCCGTCTTCCCGCACAAAGTCGTTCAGCATGTCTATAACCAAAAAGGCCTTTCCACTCAATCCTATCACCGCCAATTGATTTTCTCAACCTTTACATTTATACATTTGATGCGTAATTCCTTCTTATCGCGAAAAAACAGACAAGGGGACGGTTCTCTTGTCTGCGTAATTTTAGACAGGAGAACCGTCCCCTTGTCTGATGTCTGAATAATTTTCTGGCGGTGACCTACTCTCCCGGGGTGAACCCCAGTACCATCGGCGCTG
>CADDZD010000060.1 GCA_902812385.1 Clostridia bacterium
GTCTAAGTCCGCTCTCTGGTCGGCACTGGATACTCTCGCATAGATGGCTGTCTTTCCTCCTTCCTTTTCTTCGCCGACCTTGACCAGTATCGTGCCGGTTGGTGTTTGATAAGCCGGGACGCAGCTTCCCTTCTTTATACCACTTCCAGGCAGTCTTGTAGTTGATCCCTTGTTTTCTTGCCCACTCACTGAGCTTCATGTAGACATTATACTATAAACGCTGCTATATGGGTATATTTTATGGAGCAGTTGTTAACCCTCCCGGCTATTTCCGATAACGTCCCTTCGCATATGCGAACTAATCGGCCGGCGTGCCTTTTGCGCTCGCCTCCGCGCCCCTCAACTCGCAAAAGGTGTGACAGCCGGTTATTTGGGTCGGAACGCAGTGGAGCCGTATGCGATTGTTAGGTGATGTAACGACTGCTTATAAGGATTACTTGCGGTCACCCTGTTCCCATGGTGCGGCGATTCTCGTGGGGACGACTTCCATCCCCAGCACCTCGGCAACGGTTCCGCTTTTTATCAATCTTCCGTTCAGCATGACGGCCATGCGCCGGGCAAGGAAGGGGATCTCGGTGTAGTCGTGGGTGACGAACAGCGTGGTGATCTTCGTCTCCCTCAGGATCGCACCGATCTCCTCCAGGAGGGCGGTACGGGTCGGGTAGTCCAGGGAGGAGAAGGGCTCGTCCATGAAGAGAATCTTTGGCTGCAGGGCAAACGCCCGGGCGAGGTTGACCCGCTGTGCCTCTCCGCCTGAAAGCCTGAGGGCGGAGCGTTGCGCCAGATGGGAGATCCCCAGGCGCTCCAGCCACTCTCCGGCCCGCCTCCGGGCTTCCTCTTTCGGAACCCGCCGGATGCGCAGCCCTGCCATTACATTTCCCAGCACCGTCGTATCCATCAGGAGCGGCTCCTGGAAAACCACCGCCATCTGCCGCCGCAGGGAGAGCAGGTTGCGCGGGGAAGCGGGGGTGCCGTTGAACCGGAGCCTGCCACCCGTCGGTTTTTGCAGGAGGGCGAGGGTCAGCAGGAGGCTGGTTTTACCCGCCCCGTTCGGGCCCACCAGGGCGACTACTTCCCCCTCTCGCAGAGCAAAGCGGTCGATGGAGAAAATCTGTTTTCGATCTTTGACGAGCAGTAGTTCCTCGGCCGTCAGGACATTGTCTTCTCTGGTCGTCATTGGGGCTGCCTCCGGTGCTGCTGGATTGATGTGAGAACCGCCGTAATCAAAAAGGCAAGCAGGAGCAGGATAATGCTCAGGGCGGTGGCCAGCTCGAAGCTCCCCTTGGAGACCTCCAGGGCGATGGCGGTGGTGAGCACCCTGGTGTACCCCTTGATGTTGCCTCCCACCATGATGGATGCCCCCACCTCCGAGATCACCCCACCGAAGCCGGCGATCACCGCGGCCAGGAGGCCGAGGCGGGCCTCCCGCAGCAGGAGGAGGAGAAACTGCAGCCGGTTCGCGCCCAGGGCGAGGATCTGCAGGCGCATCTTCGGGTTGATGGACTGAATGGCGGCGATGGTGAAGCCGGCCACGATGGGGGAGGCGATGATCGCCTGGGCGACGACCATCGCCGTCGGTGTGTAAAGCAGCCCCAGGAATCCCAGGGGGCCGTAGCGGGTGAGGCAGAGCCAGGTGACCAGTCCCACCACCACCGGGGGAAGTCCCATCCCTAAATTCACCACGCTGATCACCAGGTTTCGCCCGAAAAAGCCCTTCAGGGCGAGGAAGGTCCCGATCGGGACACCGATCAGGACGCTGATCAGCGTCGCCGTGCCGGAGACCTGGAAAGTACGCCAGGTAATCTCCAGCACCTCTTTGTTTCCCGTAACCAGCATCCTCAATGCTTCTGCGATTCCTGTTCCGATGAAACTCAACTGTAACCCACCTTGTTATTTTCCTACTTCATCCTCGCTTTTGCCGGCGTCGGGAACGAATAAGGCCTGGCCGTATTTATCCTTCCCGAAGTCGGCGATGATCTTCTGGGTTTCCGGAGAGACCATGAAATCCACAAAGGCTTTGGCGCCGTCAGCATTTACCTTCGAGAACTTCTGCGGGTTTACCTGCATGACGTGATAGATATTGAGAAGTGCCTTGTCCCCCTCCACCAGGATGGCCAGCTTGATGTTCTTCTGCTGGGCTAGAAAGGTTCCCCGGTCGGTCAGGGTATACCCCTTCTTCTCGGAGGCCATCAGGAGGGTCTGGCCCATCCCCTGCCCGGACTGCTGGTACCAGGCACCCTCCGGGGTGATGCCCGCCTGCTTCCAGATGTCCAGTTCCTTGGTGTGGGTTCCGGAATTGTCCCCGCGCGAAATAAAGACGGCTTTTTTCTCGGCGATTTTCTTAAAGGCGTCGGCGCTCGACTTCAGCCCCTTGATCCCTGCGGGGTCGTCAGCGGGGCCGACGATCACGAAATCGTTGTGCATCACCAGTTTGCGGTTAATAGCCACTCCGCTGTTCACCAGGGGCATTTCTTTTTTCGGGGAGTGGACCAGCAGCACATCTGCTTCACCCTTTTCCCCCATGGCCAGGGCCTGGCCGGAGCCTGCGGGGATGGTCTTTATCTTGTAGCCGGTTTTCTCTTCAAACTTTGGGATCAGCACATCCAGCAACCCGGTGTCCACGGTGCTGGTAGTCGTAGCCAGGATCACGTCCTTGACCTTCGGGGTCTTCGACTGTGCCGGGGCCTTTTCCTTCTGCGTGGCGCACCCCGACAGAGCGAGCCCCCCGATAATGAGGATGTTAACCAGGAACAGGGATAGCCTCTTGATACCCTTTTGCTTAATCAATTTTAGCAAACCCCTTTCTGTTATTAAATATTGTCAAACCAACCTTTATGGTTTCAAGACAATTTCAACCCTTCCGGAGAATTCGGATAAAAAAGCGGTTCACCATATTTGGCTTTTCCGAAATCCCTGATCAGCAACTGGCCTTCCCGAGAGGTGAGCCAATTTACGAATTTCATTGCCTCCCGGTACTTTACGTTGGGGAATTTGTCAGGATTGACCGGGATGATGGAAATATAGTTCATGAGCGCCTTATCTTTTTCCAGCAGTATTTTGAGCTTCAACTGATTTTTCAGCATAAGGTAAGCTGCACGGTCGATTACCGTATAGGCATTCTGCTCATCGGTATAAAGCAGTGTCTTTACATTGCCCTCGGCACCCTTTTCATAAATACGGTACCAGTCCCCGGCAGGTTTGATCCCGGCTGCCTGCCAGAGTTCCAATTCTTTGACGTTGGTACCGGACTGGTCACCCCGGCTGATGAAAAGCGCTTTTGACCGGGCGATTTTGCGAAGAGCCGCCGCTGCCGTCTTTTCCCCCTTGATTCCTGCCGGGTCATCGGGCGGGCCTACAATAACGAAGTCATTGCACATCAGGTCGTAGCGTTTCGTGCCGTAGCCCTCGGCGATAAACTTTTCCTCCAGGGCCCTGGCGTGGACCATCACCACATCTACCGCTCCTGTTTGAGCTATTTTAAGTGCGGCACCGGTGCCTGCACCGATGTGACGGACACGAATTCCCGTCTTTTTTTCGAACTCTTCTTCAAAAGCGGAAACAATGCCGGCATCAATCGGCCCGATGGTGCTTGCCAGCAGAATTTGTGTCTTTTCGGTAGTGTTCCCCGGTTGCCTTTGCTGAGCAACCGGCTTGCTCCGGCATCCCGTTGCTCCGGCCCACAGGGTGGCGGCCAGGGCGAACGCAAGCAGTATACATAGCGGCTTCTTCATTTTTCGTCCTCCTTGCTCGAGTTTTTCACCGGCTTTTGGCAACTATGGCCCTCTCAATTCCGGCTTTCACCCCCTTTGCGAAAAATGGTTCCCGGGGGTGCGTGGGGTGCAACTCAACGAGAAAGCCGGGCTGCGGAAATGCAGGCCCGGCTTGATACTCGATATCGCCTTGCTCCCCTTTCCGCACTGGGAGGCGTGCCCGTTTCCAGGCACACCCTAACGGCCAACCGCCGTGGCGCGAGGCCTGCGCTACAGGCCGGTTGACTCGGAGAACCTGATATTAGTTGGGTGATACATTCGACACGATTAAAGGAATTCCTGCATAAAAACTTCCTTATTGAAGCAGAAAATATTAATAAATAATAAAGGGGGAAACTTTATGGAACTGAGTGCAAGAAAACAGTTGAAGGCTCGCATCAAGAGCATCAAGTCCGATGCCGGGGGGCAGACCACCACGCCGCCTCCGGCGGCACCAACAGAGGAAAGCAACACGGAAGATAAAAAAGAAAAAAGGGAAACCGCCTCCGGAGCGAGGCGAGTGTTCCCTTTTCTTTTTACTGCTGCTTTTGCTTGTTCTCGTGGGCGAGGGCCTGTTCGCCCGCTTTGATGAGTTTCTTAACCATGTGTCCGCCGATTTTCCCTGCTTCCCTCACGGTGAGCTCGTCTCCCGCCCTGGCCAGGTCATCATCAAGGCCGAGCTCCCGGGCGGTTTCCCACTTGAGCTGCTCGTGCGGGCCGGGTTTCTTTTTGACCTTCTTCTTTGGTGTTTTGTTCTCCGGCATTGTCATCACCCCATTTTTAGCTTGCCTCGCAGCCGGGAAAAATATTAGTGCTTGAGGTGCGGTGACGGAGACGACTCTTAGAAATCACGCCCGGGGGTAAAGGCGCCGGATGCGGGACGGCCTGGATTTTAATCAGATACCCGGAGATAAAGGAAACAGCCCTAAGGATAAGCGGCTGGAGCGGCCAGGTTCAGGCGAGATGGCCGAGCCGGAGGATTCTACTGCGAGCCTTTGCGAACCGATAAACGCTTTAAGATAAAGTCTGCCAAAGAGTCTATTTCCTGGGGGGCAAAACAGGGAACAGGACCTTCCACCGGCGTTTCGGTGACCACCGCAATCAGATCCTCACCCAGGGACAATCGTTCCGGAGAGTGTCCTTCTCTTATCACCTCAATCTTGGGGCCGCTTTGATTTTTAAAACCCTCCACAATAATCAGGTCCACCTCATGAATCTGGCTGCAGATCCGGTTCAAATCGGGATTCTGGACGAAACGTTCATGTATGGTAATTGATTCTGGCCCTACCACTATAACCTTATCTGCTCCGGCTTCATAATAATGCCAGGTATCCTTACCCTGGATGTCGATCGCGTACCCATGCGGGGCATGTTTAATGGCCGCAACCCGCAAACCGCGCTTCTTGAAAGCAGGGATCAGGTTTTTTACCAGTGTGGTTTTCCCGGAATTGGAAAACCCCACGACCTGGACAAAGGGGGTCACAGTTACTGTTCTCCTTTCACGTGAAAAATAGCGGACAATGTAATTTTAAAGAAAAAAAAATGCTGGTACAAGAGGTATGGATTGCCATTGACGGAGACATTGAAGGGGTGCTTATGCCGGAAAAAATAAAATTTGGTCAGAAGGAATTTTTTAAAACATGAAGAATATCCAATATTTAAAAAGAATCTAGTTTCATGATTTCTCCGAGTCCGCTGTCCTGTGGCGGTGAAACGCTATGGCAGCCGGACCGTTAGGGTGTATCTGGAAACGGATGCGCCTCCCGGTGCGGAAAGGAGAACGAGCGCAAGGTTGGGGCCGGGCGCGGATTTTCCGCACCCGGCTCTTTGATTTTTAATTTGTACATATTCTTGCGGATCAGCATCAATGCTTTTGCCATCTGCTGTGAGGAGTTCCGGATCTCCTCACAGCAGGGCCCTTTTCCATTGATGCTTAAAAATAAGAATTTTGCTCCGAGTCTATCCGCCTAAAGAAGATTCCAGGGTGGAAGACCTGCAGGGTAAGTCTGGAAACGGATTTGCCTCCCGTGGTTGGAAAGGAGCTGCGACCGTCTTAAGGGCAGGAACCCTCATCAACCCGGGCCTGTCCTTGTTTTTTGCCCGAGGGGGAAATAGTTATAGTTCACAGTGTCAAAGCTTTTGGGGCCACTTTTCCACATTACCTTTTTATATCGGGTTATCCCTCCCTGATCCCGGGGAGGGATAACCCGGGTCCTCTTTTAACCGGACAACCCGTTACCGTTGGTGCCATCCTCTGATGGTAGAACGGCTAGGAGGGTGGATGGTATTACCCGTAGCAAGGTTCGTTAAAGGCGGTTCGCCTTAGGTTTTTATTATCATCAAAAAGAGAAGGAGTGATGGTAGTGGAACTGGTCAAGCTGACTATCGATGGAAAGGAGGTTGAAGTCCCGTCAGGGATAACGGTGCTTGAAGCCGCAGAACGCATCGGGATTCACATTCCCCGGCTCTGCTACGACCCGGAGCTCAGTGCCGTTGGCGCCTGCCGCATCTGCGTTGTGGAGATTGAGGGGATGCGCAACCTGCCCGCATCCTGCGTCACCACCGTTGCCCCGGGGATGGTAGTGCGTACCGATACGCCCGCCGTCATCGAGGTCCGGAAAACCCTCCTGGAACTTCTGCTGGCCAATCACCCGCTCGACTGCCTGACCTGTGAAAAACTGGGGGAATGCAAGCTGGCTGCCTACTGTTATGAATATGGAGTGGCGAAGTCCCCCTTTGCCGGAGAGAAACACGATTACGAGATGGAGGACAGCAACCCCTTTATTGTCCGCGACCTGAACAAGTGCATCCTGTGCGGGAAGTGCATCCGGGCCTGCGCCGAAATCACCTGCAGGGACATCCTCGATTTCGCCTACCGCGGCTTTAACACCAAGGTGGCGCCCTTTGGCGACACCTCATATGTGGAATCCGACTGTGTCTTTTGCGGCAACTGTGTGGCCGTCTGTCCAACCGGCGCTTTGACGGAAAAGCAGATGATGGGCAAGGGGCGCAGATGGGAATTGAGGAAAGTCAAAACCACCTGCCCCTTCTGCGGTACCGGCTGCAATTTCGACCTCTGCGTCAAGGACGGCAAGGTTGTGGGAGTTGCCTCCACCCCCGACGGCCCGGTCAACGGACGAGCTCTCTGCATCAAAGGGCGTTTCGGATGGGACTTCGTGCACAGCGACAAACGCCTCACCACACCGCTTATTAAGCGGGATGGCCAATTCATGCCCGCCACCTGGGACGAGGCCCTAGACCTAATCGCGGCACGCCTGGGCGAGATCAAGGAAAAATACGGGCCGGATTCCTTCGCCGCCTTGAGTTCCGCCAGGTGCACCAACGAGGAAAACTACCTTGTTCAGAAATTTACCAGGGCGGTGATGGGCACGAACAATGTCGACCACTGTGCCCGTACCTGACACGCGCCCACGGTGGCCGGTCTGGCCACTTCTTTCGGCAGCGGTGCGATGACCAATTCGATCAACGAGATTCTGGGGGCCGAACTGTTGCTTTTAATAGGAACCAATACCACAGAAGCCCATCCGGTGATCGGCTACAAGATGAAACAGGCGGTACGGGGCGGGGCGAAACTGATCGTGATCGATCCAAGACGCACGGAGCTGGCCGGTGAAGCCGATTACTGGCTGCGCTTGAAGCCCGGCACCGACATCCCGCTTCTGAACGGGCTGATGCACATTATCATCAAGGAAGACCTTTACGACAAGGATTTTGTGGCGGAGCGCACCGAAAACTTCGAGGCGCTCAAGGAAACCGTCGGCAGATATACTCCTGAGTACGTCTCTCAACTCACGGGAGTCCCTGTAGAGGATCTCATCACGGTGGCAAGGCTTTACGCCAAAACCGACAAGGCGATGATCTTCTACACCCTGGGGATCACCGAGCACGTCTGCGGCACCAGCAATGTGATGAGCATCGCCAACCTGGCCATGCTCACCGGCCATGTGGGGCGGCCGCATACCGGTGTCAATCCCCTGCGCGGCCAGAACAACGTGCAGGGGGCCTGCGATATGGGCGCCCTTCCCAACGTCTTCACCGGCTACCAGAGGGTCACCGACCCGGCGGCCCGGCAGAAGTTCGAGGATGCCTGGGGGGTTTCCCTCCCGGCGGAGAACGGGTTGATGATCCCGGAGATGTTTGATGCCGCCACCGCCGGAAAAATCAAGGCCATGTACATCCTGGGCGAAAACCCGGTGCTGACCGATCCCAATGCCAACCACATCAAATCCGGCCTGGAGAAGCTGGAATTCCTGGTGGTTCACGAGCTTTTCCTGACAGAAACCGCCGCATACGCCGACGTTATCCTTCCGGCGGCCAGCTTTGCGGAGACCGACGGCACCTTTACCAACACCGAGCGGCGCGTTCAGCGCGTCCGCAAGGCCATCGATCCCCTGCCGGGGCGCACCAACTGGCAGACGATCATGGCTTTGAGCAGCCGGATGGGATATCCCATGAACTACCGGAGTGCGGAAGAAATCTTTAACGAAATGGCTTCCCTGACGCCGTCCTATGCGGGCATCACTTACGGCAGGATTGATAAGGAGGGGATTCAGTGGCCCTGCCCGACTCTCGACCATCCGGGCACTCCTTTCCTGCACGCCGGCTCCTTTACCCGGGGTAAGGGACTCTTCCAGGGAATCGAGCACATTCCTCCGGCGGAGATGCCGGATAAGGATTATCCCTTTATCCTTTCCACGGGGAGGATCCTCTTCCACTACAACGTCACCACACCTTATTCCGCCGGCATCAAGAGCATGTGGTCGGAGGAGTATGCCGAAGTCAACCCCGATGACGCCGCCCGCCTGGGGGTGGCCACCGGTGACCGGGTGAAGGTATCATCCCGTCGCGGTGAACTCACCACCCGTGTCCAGGTGACCGACCGGGTGCCGCCTGGGATCATCTGGATGTCATTCCACTACGCCGAAAGCCCGACCAACGTCCTGACAAGCAACGCCTACGACCCGGTCACCAAGACCGGGGAGTACAAGGTCTGTGCCGTCAGGATCGAAAAGCTGGCCGGGTAGCAGCCGGGGGGCAGAAGAGATGCGGAAAATACCGGTAACCGAGGCCGTGGGCAGGGTCCTCGGCCACGACCTGACGCGGATCGTTCCCGGAAAGGAAAAGACCCGTGCCTTCCGCCGGGGGCACGTCATCACCCCGGCGGACATACCCGCCCTCCTGGATATGGGAAAGAACCACATCTATGTCTGGGAGGGGGATGGGGATCTCGTGCATGAGGACGAGGCGGCGCTCCGGCTGGCGGGGGCTGCTGCCGGCCCTGGGATCGGCTGGGGTGAGCCCAACCAGGGGAAGGTGAACCTGAAGGCAACTCATGACGGGTTGCTGAAGGTGCAGGCCAAGCAGCTCCAGAGGTTGAATTCCCTGGGAGAGGTCTCTTTTGCCACGCTGCACAACCACCGGCCGGTGGCGGAAGGGGAGGTGGTGGCCGGGGTGCGGGTGATTCCCCTGGCCATAGCCGGGCATCTTCTGGAGGAGGCGGAAAGACACTGTCACACCCCTTTACCTCTCCTGGAAGTAAAACCCTTCCGACCCCTTTGGGTAGGGGTGGTAACAACGGGGACGGAGGTTTACGAGGGGCGCGTTCAGGACGGCTTCTGCCGCGTGATCCGGCAGAAAACCGCTCCCTACGGGGCCCGGATCCTCGGACAGGTAATCGTCCCCGACGACCCGAACTGCATCTCCCGGGAGATCCTCCAGATGATCGGGGAGGGGGCGGAACTGGTTCTGGTAACGGGAGGTATGTCCGTGGACCCAGATGATGTCACCCCAGCCGGCATCCGGGGAACGGGGGCCGAAGTGGTCTCCTACGGGGCCCCGGTGCTGCCCGGCTCCATGTTCATGCTCGCCTACCTGGGGCATGTGCCCGTGGCCGGAATCCCCGGCTGCGTCATGTTCAGCCGGATCACCATCTTCGACCTTCTCCTGCCGCGGCTTTTCGCCGGAGATCGGATTACAGGGGAGGAGATCGCCTCCCTGGGGCACGGCGGCTTATGTTCCGAGTGCACCGCCTGCCATTACCCGAACTGCTCCTTCGGGAAGAGTTCCTGGTAGCCGCAGGTCCGGTATTTGCCGCAACCCGGCGCGGCGAGGGCAGGGTGGTTCCAAGCAGCGGGAAGGGCAGATCCCTATGGTCCTGGTGACCCATGATGAGGAAGATGCCGGTGCCCTGGGGGGATGCCGCATCAACCTTCCGGGAGGCAGCTGATCGGGAGCCAGCCGGTTGGCGAAACCCGGTGGGAGGAGGTGAGAAGATGTTGAGGCAACCATCCCTGGAGGAGGCCCAGGAGACTCTTCTGCACGGGATTGAACCCCTTGCGAGGGAGACCGTCCCTTTGCCGGAAGCTATGGGACGCGTGCTTGCTGCAGATATCTGGGCACCCCACGACCTCCCTTCCCATCCCCTGGCGGCGCTGGACGGTTTTGCCTTGCCCGAAAAAGGGGTGAAGGGCGCCAGGTTTATGATAAAAAAATTCCTGGAGCCGGGGGAGATACCTTCCTTCACCCTGGGCCCGGCAGAGGCGGCAGGGGTGGTGACCGGGGGCCACATCCCGCCGGGTACGAAAGAGGTAGTCCGCCAGGAGGCCGTACGGGTGGAAGGAGAATTCTTAGTCCTCCGGGAGGAAAGCGGAGGGGGAAACAATATCAGGGCGGCGGGAGAGGATTTCCGGGCAGGAGCGGAGATCGCCCGGCACGGCACCCGGATCACTCCCGGGCTGATCGCCGTTCTGGCTGCCTTTGGGATCGCGGCTGTGGAGGTGCACCGCCGCCCCCGGGTTCTCATCCTGAACCTGGGCAAGGAGGTGGTGCCCCCCGCCGGGAAGGCTGCCCCCGGCCAGGTACGCGACAGCAACGGCCCCCTTCTTGCGGCATTGGTTAAGCGCGACGGGGGAGAGGCGGTAGCAGTTGCCACCCCCGGCATGGCCGGGCCGGAACCCCTCCTGGAGAAGATGCTGCGGCAGGCGGAGTTGGTGATCACCGTTGGGGGAACCGCCTTCGGGAGCAACGACCGGGCTCTCCGGGTCCTGCGCGCATTGGAGGCACGGCTTATATTCTGGGGAGTACAGATCAAACCCGGAAGCCACAGCGGCGCGGCTGAAAAGGATAACAGGGTTGTGATCTCACTCTCCGGCAATCCTTCGGCCTGCGCCGTGGGCTACGAGCTCCTGGCGGCTCCTGTTTTGAGGAAATTGCAGGGCCTCAACCCGCACCCGATCCGCCTGCCGGCCGTTTGCGCCAACTCCTTCAAGAAAACGGGACAGCGCCGCTTCCTCTGGGGTTACATCACCGGTAATCACGACGGTTTAGTGGTCACAGTTTTGCCCGGTCAGAAATCCAGCATGCTTCAGTCCTTCGTTAAAGCCAACGCCCTGATCGACCTCCCCGCAGGGCACCCACCGCTGGAGCCCGGAGCCCGGGTATCGGTCATTCCGCTTAACCCACTGTTTTAAGAGACGGCCTCACTATAGAAAATATCACCTTAGTAATGAAGTCTTTTTTGGGGTAGAACCACTGCAGGATATGGCATCTATTTTTCTAACCGGAAATTTTTTAGAGGATACGAACGGTTTCCAGCGAATTTAGCCATAATGCATTTTTCGTGGCAAAATTTACTGCTGGTTGACGGCACGAGGTATAACGACGGCACGAAGTATAGCAAAATTCTAAGAGGGGAGAGAGATGCGCAAGGCTGAGTTTAACTTCTGGCTGGATTGCATTCTTTTTCTGACAGGTACCGGTCTGGCCCTATCCGGTTTCGTTCGCTGGTTTATCCTGCCCGGAAATGGCGGAGGTTATGGCTTTCGCGGTGGGCAGTGGTTCAATCCTCTACCAACATTTATTTTCCCGCGCGCCATCTGGTCTGATATCCATAAATTCCTCGCAGTGGTTTTTGTCGGCCTGGTGGTCGTGCACATTGTGCTCCATTGGGAGTGGCTGGTGGCCATGTTCCGGTCTTTGCGGCAGAAGTAGCCGCTCTTCTCCGACAGGAGTGGCAGGAGGAGCAATATATACAGACACTGGGAGCTGATAGATTGAGTCGGGGATAGTGATACGTAATGGTAAAAGTGTCTTGAAACGGGATTATTTTAGAGGAAATTGGCAGTCTGTGGCGAATTAGTTAGAATGAAATAGAATAGAAGAGAAGCGAAGCAATGGGATTGCTTAAAGAACATGATTCTGCCCTTGCCCTGTTCCCCTGGGATAAGGGCAAGATCTATATCTGTGAGCTATCCTTGCAGAAAAGAGTTTAGGAGGGGAGTAAGTCAATTGGTAGCCCAGGTCGAAAAGAGTATCCTGCTGGTAGAAGATTCGACTCTTACCAGGTTTTCTTCAAAGAGGGCCCTGGAGGATATGGGCTACGTTGTGGAGGAAGCATCCAGCGGCCAGGAGGCGTTGATGAGGATCAGGGGGAGAAGGGATCCTTATGACCTGGTGATCCTGGATATTCATCTCCCCGGCATGGACGGTCTTGCTGTACTGGAGAAGCTAAAGCTGCTTCCCGACTACAGGTATGTGCCAGTCATGGTGGTAACAGTTGACAGCAACCTGGCGGTGGTGAAACGGGCCATAGAGCTTGGAGCGGTGGATTTTCTCTGTAAGCCCTACTCCTTTGAGGTTCTGGTGCGCCGTGTAGAGGGGCTTATAGGCTCCGGTGCCCGGGGAGAGTTGACCCCTGCCGGTTTGCTCCAGAAAGTGCTCAGGAACGAAATAAACCGGGCTAACAGGGGGAACCTCAACCTGGCTTTGGTTCTGGCGCGCTCCCGAGATGCCGGCAGGGGAAAGATAAGCGAAGCCGGCAGGCAGACGCGGCGCTGCTTGAGAGAAATAGACACCGTTATCGAGCTTAGCAAGAGCACCCTGGCCCTGGTCCTTCCCCTGACCGGGGAAAAAGGGGCAGAGGTGGTAATAAAAAAACTGGAGAAGATCCTTCCCGGCAGTTGGAGTTACGGCATCGCGGTCTACCCTGACAACGGGAACGACGGTGAAGAGCTTTTCGCTTATGCCGAAGCTTACCTTAAAGAGAGTTGGGAAAAGCCAGGGGCACCGGCTCGGCACGAAGGATCTGCCACCTAGCACACCTGTTGGGCAGTTCGGATTCTTGGAATGGGTATGTTGTTGCGTTTAAGAAACTGACCTGGGTCTTCACGCCGGTACCAGTGCGAAGCTGAAAGCGACCCGCTTACCATCATTCTGTAACCCTCCTTTAGGCGAGCACTACTCGCGGGAGGTATGCCGCTCAGGAGAGGGGGAAATCAATGCAATACTACGAAGAACTGAAACAGATCGGCTTACAAAGACTGCAAGACAGCATGAGCCAGGCCGTGGGACTGGCAGCCTTGGTCACCTACCCGGATGGGCGCTCGCTTACCAAAGTCTCCAACCTGTGCTCTTTCTGCGCCCTGCTTAATGCCAATCCAGAAGGAAGAGCCAGGTGCGCGGCTTCACGTATAACCTCTGCCAGGGCTGCCATAGACGCAGGGAGATCGGTTCTCGGCACCTGCCATGCCGGACTGGTGCTCCTGGCAGTACCCCTCCGGGTAGCGGGAGAAACGATAGCGGTACTGGTGGGCGGTAG
This sequence comes from Clostridia bacterium, assembly GCA_902812385.1. GTDB lineage: Bacteria > Bacillota > DSM-12270 > Thermacetogeniales > Thermacetogeniaceae > DULK01. The sequence goes on from CADDZD010000060.1 coordinate 13,366, forward strand.
CGTAGCGCTTAAGCCGCTTACAGAAGAGGAAGTGGCCAGGCTCGCCCGGGAAACCGGCATTGACCGGGAGGAGCTTTTGGCGGCGGCCAAAACAGTACACCTCTGGCCTGAAGAGCGGCTCTGGACTACGGCGGAGATGATGCGGGCAGTGACGGAAACCGTGGCCCAGCTGCTGTACACCAGGCAGGAACTACAGAAAAAGGTAGACGAACTCAGCGCTCTTTTTGATTTCAGCAAAACTGTTTCCGGCAGCCTGCAGGTGTCCGAAGCTGCCCGGCGGGGACTTCAGTCGGTGCTGGAATTGACGGGTGCCACCAGCGGGTCGGTGATCATGCTGGGCGAAGCGGAACCAGGTGGGGCAACTCTTGAGGTGGCGGCTACCCTGGAGCCGTGCAGCGAACTGAGGGTCATTCCTGCTGGAGAAATAATAGCTTCTGTTAGGCGGGAAGCTGTTGCCGCGCACTTTGACAGCCGTCCCGGAGAAAGCACGCCCGAAGAAAAGCGACCGGCAGTTGCGATACCTCTTACAGCTGGGGGCAAGGTAAGGGGGGTGCTTACCTTAGCAGGCAAGCGAGGGGGGCAGCGCTTCACCGAAGAGGAAGCCGTCTTCTTGACCACCCTGGGCACCATGTTGGGGCTGGCGCTGGAAAATACCCGGCTTTTCCGGAAGGTTCAAGAAAGGGCAGCGATGCTTGAACGCCTAATCGAAGTAGGGCAGGTGTTATCGAGTCATCTGGAGGTAGACCTGGTACTTGAATCGTCCCTGGCCAGTGTGAGGGACGTGTTAAGGGTAGAGTGGTGTCTTCTGCGGTTACTTGACGAGGAAACGGGTGAACTGGTGCTGAAGGCCAGCCTGGGCCTGAGCGCGGAATTACAGGACAGGGTAGGCCGTGTGCGGCCGGAGGGTACCCTGGTGGAGAAAGTTCTTCAGACGGGAAAACCTGTCATGGTGGGAGATCTGACCGCTAGCGAACCCGGTATGCGTCCGCCCTATTATGCGGCCGAGATGCGGGCAGTAGCTTCAGTGCCTATCCGGACCGGCAAAAAGATTCTAGGCACCTTGACGGTTTATCATCCTACACCGCATCACTGGAAGGAAGAGGAGGTCGGCTACCTGGCGACAATCGCAAGCCAGACCGGGCTGGCGCTGGAGAACGCCCGTCTTTACTCCTCCCTGCGAGAATACTACCTAAGTAACGTACAGACCATGGCAGCGGCCTTGGAGGCCAAGGACATCTACACGAGAGGACACTCCATCCGGGTAGCTAAATGGGCGCGCTCCTGTGCCCGAAAGCTGGGACTTGATGCTGAGGAGGAGGAACAGGTTTACCTGGCCGGACTTTTACACGACCTGGGCAAAATTGGCATACAAGAGGACATTCTTCTTAAACCGGGACCCCTCACCCCGGAAGAAAGAAAAGAGGTAGAGGGTCATCCTGAAATAGGAGCCAGGATCCTGGCACCGGCCCGGTTTCCTGCTGCGGTCATTGCAGCCGTACGGCACCACCACGAAGACTATGGGGGCGGAGGTTATCCGGCCGGCCTTTCAAGAGAGGAGATCCCGCTTATGGCGCGTATTATTCGGGTGGCCGATGCCTATGACGCCATGACCTCCGTCAGGCCTTACAGGCAGGCATTCACTCCGCAGGAGGCAAGGGATGAATTAAAGCGATGTGCAGGCCGGCACTTTGACCCCCGGGTGGTAGAGGCATTTTTACGGATTCCGCAAGAGGAAATGGTAAATATTGCCGGGGGGGGGGTACCCTGATAACTTTGCTTGGCGAAGTACTTTTTTTACCGAGGCGGCGGCACTGATCCGGGCCGTGTCATACCATGAGATATAAAAGAGACTGCCCGGGATAAGTCAAAGGATGGCTTGTATTA
>CADDZD010000061.1 GCA_902812385.1 Clostridia bacterium
AGAAGCAGTTCGCAACTTGTTACGCAGCATCCCAGAGCTGTCCCGAAGCGAGCCGTCGTCCTGTCCGGCCTGGAATCGGGAGTCGAGCGGTAGACCGGCGGGTAAACTTGATGTATTTTCAGGGCAGTTCAAAAAACGCCACGGTGTATTCCGGCCCATCGAACTCAAGCACCGCAAAGCTGCCGTTTTCCGCAAGGCGCGACCAGGCCACACTTCCCGGGTTGAGAAAGAGAATCCCCTCAACCCTCTCCTGCCCGGCCATGTGGGTGTGACCGAAGATGACGATATCCACTCCGGCTTCCCGGGCGCGGTAGTGCAGCCTCAGCAATCCGTGCTTTACGCCGTAGAGGTGGCCGTGCGTCAGGTAGATCCGGTGCCCCATTATCTCGAACAATTCCTCGAGAGGGCCCTTTGTCCCGCGGTCGCAGTTACCGACGACCGCCTTTACCTCCAGGCCGAAGTGATCCGACAGGTAGAGGGCATCGCGATAGTAATCACCGGCATGGATCAGTAGCTCGATTTTTCCCATTTCGGACACGGCCCTCTTTGCCTGTTCCAGGTTGCCGTGCGAGTCACTCAAAATCCCGACCCGCATCCCGTTTCTCCTCCCCCTCTTCCCTTAGGATATGGGCAAGCATCTCCCTGGCGGCACGCATCGCCTGGGCCCGATGGCTGATCTGGTTTTTAACCGCCGGGCCGAGTTCCGCAAAGGTCTTTCCGAGAGACGGTACAAGAAAAAGAGGATCGTAGCCGAATCCACCCTCTCCCCGCGGCGCCAGGGCTATCCTGCCCTCACAGACCCCTTCACTGAAATACTCACTCCCCTGGGGGGTGGTAATGGCAATGACGCAGCGGAAGCGGGCGGTCCGTTTATGTAAAGGCACCCCTTCCAGGGCTGCCAGGAGCTTCCGGTTGTTGGCGTTGTCGTCACCCCCAGGACCGGCATAGCGGGATGAATAAATACCGGGAGCGCCGCCCAGATAATCCACCTCCAGTCCGGAGTCGTCCGCCAGGGCGATCAGGCCGGTGGCGGCAGTAACCGGGCGCGCCTTTAACAGTGCGTTTTCACGAAAGCTGGAGCCGGTTTCCCGGATCTCGGGAATACGGGGGAAGTCGACCAGCGTCAGGATTTCCACCGGTAAACTGCCGAGCAGTTCCCGAAATTCAGCTATCTTCCCCGGATTCCGGCTGGCGATCACGATCCTGTGCATGAAGATCACCAAGCAATTCCTTTTGGATTGCAATCAATTTATCTATACCCTCGGATGCCAGAGCCAGAAGAAGTTCGTGTTCCTCGCCGGTAAAAGGCTTTCCTTCGGCCGTTCCCTGGATTTCCACGAATTCTCCGCCGCCGGTCATCACCACGTTCATGTCCACTTCCGCCTGAGAATCCTCGGCAAAACAGAGATCGAGGCGCAGCTCTCCTTCAACCTTCCCGACACTGACTGCAGCAACGTAGTCGCGCAGGGGGATTTCCTCCAGGGCCCCCTGCTGCCGGAGGCTGCGCAGGGCATCGACCAGAGCGACAAAGGAACCCGTAATCGAGGCGGTCCTGGTTCCCCCATCGGCCTGGATAACGTCGCAGTCGATCCAGATGGTGCGCTCCCCCAGCTTCTCCAGGTCGACCACCGCCCGCAGGGATCGCCCGATGATGCGCTGGATCTCGCAGGACCTCCCGTTGAGACGCAGCCGGGCGATATCCCGGGGGGTGCGGACCGGAGTGGAGCGGGGCAGCATGCTGTACTCGGCGGTGATCCATCCCTTTCCCCCTCCCTTGAGGAAAGTGGGCACCTTGTCCTCGATACTAGCGGTACAGATTACTTTTGTATCCCCCATCTCTATCAACACGGAACCTTCTGGATGCTTCAGGTAGTTGCGGGTTATCCTGACGGGGCGCAGTTCTTCCGGCTTTCTGCCATCCGGGCGCATGACTACCATCTCCTAACATTATTATTCCAAGTTTACCACAAAGCTGCCTTATTAACCTTAGCAAGCTACAACCGGGGCGTGGTTCACCCATTTATGGGACTGCCCGGTTTCCGCAGCAGATCGAAAACCGGATGAGACGGTATACATATCCCTTACGGGTGCCGGGATCACGCCTTCCGGTACCGGGCGGGGCCGAGTTCATAGAGGTTCTGCCCCCTGCTGTCGATGGCAACGGTCACAGGAAATTCTTCGACAACAATCCTGTAGACCGCCTCGGGGCCCAGGTCCGGGTAGGCTACCACGCGCATTTCCCTGATGCGGCGCCCGAGCAGGGCGCCTGCCCCACCGGTTGCCGCCAGGTACACCGCCCCATGCTCCTTCAGGGCTGCAACCACCTCCGGGCTGCGCTTCCCTTTCCCGATCAGTCCCCTGACTCCGTAAGCAATAAGCTGTGGTGTATACCTGTCCATTCTCCCGCCGGTTGTCGGGCCGGCCGACCCGCAGGCCCTGCCGGGGGGCACAGGGGTCGGCCCCACATAGTAGATCACCTGGCCGCACAGATCGAGGGGAAGTTCCTCCCCCCGCTCCAGGGCATCGATAAAACGCCGGTGGGCCTGGTCCCGGGCACCGTAAATCACACCGGAAAGGAGAACCCTCTGACCCACCTCCAGGCTGCGGGCAGCAGCTTCGGAGAAGGGCGCCTCAAGCCGTAGCACTTCACTCACTTTTCTCTCCCTCCCAGACCCAGGTTTTGTGCCTCAGGGCATGGCAGTTGAGGCTTACCGCTACAGGAAGCCCGGCGATGTGGGTGGGAAAGGTTTCGATGTGGACGGCAAGGGCGGTCATCCTCCCCCCGAGCCCGCCCGGCCCGTAGCCGAGGGCGTTGACCTGCTCTTCCAACTCCCCCTCCAGCCCGGCAATGAAGGGATCGGCGTGCCTGCTTCCAAGCGGCCGCAGCAGGGCTCTCTTGGCCAGGAGCAGGGCCTTGTCGGCGGTGCCCCCGATGCCCACGCCCACCACCACAGGAGGGCAGGGGTTTGGCCCCGCCCGGTCTACGGCCTCGATGATAAACCGCTTGACCCCCTCGAGTCCGTCCGCCGGCTTGAGCATCCCCAGCGCGGTGCAGTTTTCACTCCCGAATCCCTTGGGCATGACGGTGAGGCGAAAGGCATCTCCGGGTACAATGTCGTAGTAGATCACCGCAGGGGTGTTGTCCCCGGTATTGACCCGGCGCAGCGGGTCGGCCACCACCGACTTCCTCAGGTAGCCTTCGGTGTAGCCCTTTGCAACTCCCCGGTTGACGGCCTCAGAGAGGCTTCCACCGGTCACCCGCACCTCCTGCCCGATTTCCACAAAGACAAGCACCAGCCCGGTATCCTGGCAGAGAGGTATCCGGTCGGAGCGCGCCAGGCGGGCATTCTCACACAGCTCACCGAGGATCCGGCGGCCGGTGGGAGACTCCTCCCTTTTTCCGACCTCCTGAAGGGCGGCCTCAACGTCAGGGGGGAGATCGAAGTTGGCCTCCTGGCACAGCCGGGCAACCTGTGCGGTAACCAGTTCAACGTTCAGCTCTCGCATGGCACCTCCACTCCTGCAATCTAACTACCTTTCCGTCCGTCAAGGGACACCTGCTCCACGGTAAAGGGGAACTCCCCCAGGAATTTTTTACCCGAATCGTAGAAGGAGACGGCGGACCCGCTTGTGAAAAAGAGGTGCCTGGGAGCATGGGGCCCTCTGCTGCCCACCGGGCTGTTCCCGGGCCGGCCGCCGTCTTTTTTCAACAGCACGGCCAGTTCCTTAACGGTTTCCTCGGCGGGGTCCACCAGCCTCACGTCAGGCCCCAGAACCTCCCGGATCACCGGAGCCAGGAAGGGGTAATGGGTACAGCCGAAAACCAGGGTGTCGATCCCCGCCTCTTTCAGGGGGGCAAGGTACTCCCGCGCCGCCTCCCGGGCCTCAGGTGACTCCATCCTCCCCCCCTCGACAATAGGGACGAAAAGGGGACAGGCCTGAGTAAAAACCTCTACCTCGGAATCCTGCCTCCTAAAGGCACGGGGGTAAGCGCCGCTGTTTACGGTAGCGGTGGTGGCGATCACCCCCACCCGCTTGTTCCTGGTGACCTTAAGTGCCGCCCTGACGCCGGGCTCGAGCACGCCCAGAATGGGTACGCTGAATTTTTCCTTCAGGTAGGGCAGTGAAACCGAAGAACTGGTGTTGCAGGCGGCCACCACGGCTTTTACACCATACCGCATTAAAAATGAGACGATTTCGTCTCCAAAGGCGATGATCTCCTGAGGGGTCCGCGACCCGTAGGGGATGTGTGCGGTGTCCCCGAAATAGATAATTCTCTCCTTAGGAAGGTTTGCGAAAAGGAATCGTACTACGGTTAAGCCACCCACGCCGGAATCGAAGATTCCAATGGGCTGCATTTCATCCAAGCTTGGTCATCTCCATTCATTTTGACTGGCTCAAACCAAAAACCCCGCCCTCTTTCGAACGGGCCTCGCTCACAGCGACAAAGGCTTTTTCGTCGATGCCTTTGACCACAGAAAAGATGCGGTCGCGGTCCCTGCGCCTGATAACGGCATTCAAAACCCGGTGCTTTCCCTCCAGCCCCTCCGCCTCCCACACGGTAACGCCGAAGCCGGCTTCCCTGAGCCTTTCGGCCAGGACGTTTGCGTCTTGCCTGGGTATCACCTGCACCACCAGGTAGCCGATCGCCAGTTTCTGTTCAATCAGGGAACCCAAAACGTTCCCGCAGGCAAAACCCCCGGCATAAAAAAAGAAACTCCAGGCGCTGTTCAGGTGGCGAAAGACAAGATTGAGGGCGACAATGTAGATCAGAGCCTCCCCAAAGCCGATGGCACCCGCCACCCAGGAGCGCTCCCGCACCAAAAAAAGTGTCCGCAGGGTTGCCAGGGTCATGTCGGCAACCCTGGCGATGAAGATCAGGATCCAGCCAAGCCAGAGGGAAGTCTCCAAGGTTCGCCTCCTCAGCGGTTCTAAAGAACTCTATGCAAATTCTTTTAGATTATATCACTATTTGGCAGCAATTTTAAATGCCGCCCCGGGGGCGCAGCCATAAAAATCACGCCGAAAACGTGAGGAAACAAAACAATCGGGTCGTGGGGTAGGCCGGCTCTTACTGTGTAAAAAATTTATCCGAACAACACCCACCACAACAGGTATAAAATTGGCAGACGGACATAATTATGTGGAAAAAATTCTTTTCAGGATTCGAATTTCCCCTTATAATAATGAACAAACATCTCTTATTCATCCCTGCGAACCTACCCCACGTCTCAAGGCTCTGCTGGCTTCTTACCTTTATGAATCAACAACTCAGTCTACCTGTTGTTTGTTTTCCTATTCTTTCTCCCTCTGGTGGAGGTGATCTGCTCTCAACCCCTGTGAAAAGGCCGGGTAGATAGGTAATTTGTAAAACTGGCAAAGGGGGGTTAGATAATGAGCGATAATAACAATGTTAAGGCGGAAGTGAGCCTGGGGGCGGCAACGGCGGATCCGGGCCCGCTGGGATTGGGGGGCTTCGCCTTGACAACCTTCGTCCTGAGTATAGCCAATGCCAAAATACTTGAAGGCCACGCCTTCCTGGGACTCGCCTTCTTCTACGGTGGACTCGCTCAGTTGCTGGCCGGAATGCAGGAGTTTAAGAAAAACAATGTTTTCGGGGCCACAGCTTTTTCGACCTACGGAGCTTTCTGGATGTCCCTTGCTCTGATGACATTACTTGTGGCATGTGGCGTCCCTGTGAAATGGGGCGGCCCGCTGACCGGAATCTTCCTCGTCGCCTTTACCATCTTTAATACCTACATGTGGATAGGATCTTTCCGGGTCAATGTAGCCGTATGCACAGTCTTTACAACCCTTGAGATCACCTTCATTCTCCTTGACCTTGCCGAATTCGGCATCATCTCTTCCGTCCCCGGAGGGATCATGGGAATCATCTGCGCCTTGAGCGCCTGGTATGCATCGGCCGCCGGTGTACTCAATACGGTTTTCCGGAAAACGGTACTACCGGTGGGACCACTGAATAAATAGCAAGCAGAGTATCTACCCGGCCTGATATAACCGGCGGCCTGTACCGCCGGTTCATTTTTTACATGCATGCCTTTGAGGCCGGGTGGCCACAGCTGCTGCTACTCGGTAAGGTACCTGGCAATCGCCCGGGCAATAGCCTGGGCAGCGCTGTTCTGAAAATCGGGGCTGGTCAGAAGCTGCTCCTCGGCGGGGTTGCTGAGGAAGGCCACCTCTACCAGGGCGGCGGGCATTGACGTATTCCGCAGGACGGAAAAGTTTTCTTCGAAAACACCCGCATCCCGGAGGCCGAGGGCCCGAACCAGCTCTTCCTGCAGCAGCGATGCCAGCCGCAGCCGGGACTCCCGCTGCAGTCCGAGGGGCGTGCCCGCCGGAGCATAAGTATAGGTCGCCGTCCCTCCCATGCCGGAGTTTGTTGATGAATTGGAATGAATGCTGACAAAAACCTCGGCGTCGTTGCTGTTAGCAAGTTCTGCACGCTCCACCAGCCCCGCTCCCTCTCCAGCATGGGTCAAGAGGGCGTTGACCCCCTGCTGTCTCAGGATCTCCGCCACCTTGCCGGCAATGGCCAGATTGACGTCCTTTTCCCTGACACCGCTCGGTCCCACCGCGCCCGGATCCGTTCCGCCATGCCCGGGATCGATTACAACAACCCGCGACGTCAGGGATGCAGGCCTGAACTTAAGGGTGATCTCCCTGCCGTTCAACCGCGTTTCCTTCGTAAAGGTAACCCCCTTCGTCACCTCGACCACCAGCCGGACAATCCCGTCCTGGTACTGGCTGAGGCGCGCCTCGGTGAAACCCGCCTGGCTCAACTGCTTTTGCCAGTGCAGCAGCGAGCCCGCCAGGGTGAAACCCGAGAAGTCGAAGACCAGCCGGGAGGGGTTGGATAACCGGAAGGAGTTATAAGACAGCGGTGCCGTCCCGCCCAGGGTGATGTCTACCCCGTCCCCGGCGTTCTCCGCCTCCACGCGGTTGATCTGGTAGGGAACGGTGATCTGCAGCACACCGCCAGACCCTTTTGCAACCCGGTAATAGACAGGCTCTGCACCCCCCTCAAAGGTGAGGACGACCTCGGCGCTGCCGCTTTGTAAACGCGTTGTCACCCGTTCCAGACCTGCCTCATTGACGGTGATCTCCAGGGGGGTGCGGACCACAGTCACACCCGGGACCGTTACCACAAGCCGCTGGGGGTTAGAAAACTCAACCCAGCTGTAGTCGGTATTCTCGCCTCCGGTGAGGGTGACGACGATCCCGCCGCTCTCCTGTCCGTACCGGACATCCAGCGTACCCGGTTCCCCCCGGGCGGGCGGTTTCGTTTCGTGCACCTCGACCAGCCACCCGGCGATCCAGCCGGTTTTTCCCTGAAACCTCACCCTGTACCAGCCGTTACTTTCTTCTACCGCCTCGAGGACATCCCCTTCCTCCACCTGTCCTATGATGTCATAACCGGTGCCAGGCCCTGAGCGGATGTTAACCAGTTTTCCCGTGACCAGGAGGTAGACAAGAGCAGGCCTGTCCCCTCCCAGGCCGCGGGCATTGTTCACAATCACCGCCGCTTCCGCCCGGCTGATGGTCCGTTTCGGCCCGAAGGAGCCGTCCGGATACCCGGACAGCACTCCCTTTTCCACCAGCGCCGCCACGGCCGGGCGCGCCCAGCCGTCTATCTGCGAAGCATCGGTAAATCTCAAACTTATACCTGCATTACCCTCAAGCTTAAGCAGCCTGGCCAGGAAGGCGGCTGCTTCCTGCCGGGTAACGCTCTGCTGCGGGCGAAAAGTACCGTCCGGATAACCGCCCACATAACCCGCAGCCACTGCCGCCCTGACGCCTTCCGCAAACCAGTCCTTGGCCGAAACGTCCTTGAAAGGCAGGGGGGTGGACGGGGATTTCGGAACGCTAAAAGCGCTGTTGAGAATCGCTATAAACTCGGCCCGGGTTACACCCTGGTTGGGGCGGAAGGTTCCATCGGGATAGCCCTTGATGTAGCCTGCCGCAGACGCCTGTTCGATGGCAGCCTCCGCCCAGTGCCCCCTGGTGTCGGAGAAAGCGGCGGCATGTGCGGGGATCGCTAAAAAGCTGCCGGCAAGCAGCGAAAAAGCAAGGAAAAAAATAAAGGGAGCCACCAAAGCGGAAAGCCTTCTTCCCAATGGTGAGCACCCGTTCACTGCTTTATTCGACAAGTACTCTGGCATCAAAACCACCCTTTGCTACGTATGCTTGATTTTTCATAATCAGGTGATTTCGACACCAACTGGCAAATTTCCTTTAAATATTGGGTGGCAATTTCAGGGTCGCCTGTTATTCCTTAACAAAGGCCATGTTGCGGGGCAACGGCACGTCGATGGGTATATGCCCTGCCAGGGTCTCCCTGATCTGGCCTTCGATCAGTATCTGCACCTTTTTAACGGTCGGGAATTCCGTCAAAGTATTCACAATTGCGGATACCGCCAGGGCCTCCGCCTTGGAGTTCTGAGCCGGTATTTTGGTGGCCGCCTGGTTTAAATCCACCACACACGTGCCGTCAGGCTTGACGTTCACACCGCGCACCTCAGTTCCGGCCGGAAGACTTGGTTTCAAATCCCTGCTCACAGGCCCCCGGCAGAGCGCTTCCAGCGCAGCCCGGCCGATGCCGGTAACCTTTGGAATCTCCTGGCGTTCCGGGACGAGCCAGCGACCATCCCCGTCTTTGAAGTAAAGCACCACTTTAGTCATTTCCTGCAGATCCGCCGTTGACTCCAGGTCGTCCGCCATTTCCGGCAGATCCCCCGGCTGCACCTGCGCCCGGCTTCCCTTTAAAGACTGAAGCCGCTCTGAGAGGCTGCATCCGCCGAAAACCAGCAGGGCCCCAACCATTATTGCCAGCAGCAGGAGACGAAGGCGCAGGGCACGGTGTTGTTTTTCCTGTTCTCTCAAGCGGTTAAAGTCCCACATCCATTCACCCTCCTTCCTTTTAATGGATTGATTTTCTCTAGCATCCTATGTCAGGAAAGAGGGTTTTATACCTGTTACCGATCTATTTTCAGCACGGTCTCTTCTGCCGGGCGGAACCATAAGAAGAGAGGATGCCTCCTCTACACCACTTCCCGCATCACAGCTTTGGGAAAGCGAAGTTCGAAGGTAGTGCCGGATTCAATGCTGCACCTCAGGCGCACTTTCCCCCGGTGCTTTTCAACCAGGGTCTTTACGATAAAGAGCCCCAACCCCTCCCCCCTATCCTCCTTGGTGGTAAACCCCTTCTCAAAAACGGATTCCATATGCGGTTCGGGAATCAGGGGGCGGTAGTTGGTAACCCTGATTTCGTAGCAATCGTGGTCCTCCGCCATTTCCAGCTTGATGATCCTCTCTTCGAGGGGAACAGTATTTACCGCATTTATGGCATTGTCGAGGAGATTTCCGAGTATCCTGGAAAAGTCCAGGGGAGGCACTCCCAGCAGGGCCAGATCGGTTTTCAGATTCACGGTGAACTTGATACCGGCGGCTTCTGCCTCGGCCATCTTGCGCATGATCAGGCCGGCGATCTCCGGCCTCTGGATTAAAGAGGTGATCAACCTTGAGGATTCGCGCACCTCCTGGTTTACCTGATTGATGTACTCCTTGATCACCTCGGTCCGCCCAATCTGAATCAGGCCGTAAATCACCTGCAGATGGTTCAGGAAGTCGTGCCTCTGGGCCCTCAGCATATCGATCATGGCAGCGGTTTCCTGCATGCGGATACGGTTAATCTCTGTCTCCGCCTCGGCCTTGACCGCCCTGACAAGGCTGTGGGCCATAAATATAGCCAGCAGTGCAAAGGCACCACCGGCGATAATGTCAAGAAGCACGGCAAAGGAATCGGCAGGTTTCGTGATTACCCTGAGAAAGATGCATATCCCAAGAAAAAACATACACAGCACCTGGATGGCAATGCTGAAAAACGAGAATGTTTTGCGGACAAAAAAACCGGGAACCATAACGGCTTCTCTCCCTGCTGAATCCCGTTAAGCCCTGGCGCATTAACCTTGCTTTGACACCTGATATATTGGATTTTCGGTATCAACCCCGAGTATTAATCCTGGAAAACTTGAGAAGGTAATAGCTGGCGGCTGAGCTGGTGAGAAAGTTGCAATAGCTGTGAGGGAAACAACACCGCATATTTCCTGCTTATTTTCAGACCGGGACTTCTGAATTGAGGACAGGGCATTATTGAACAAATACGCAGAAACCGCAAAAATCGGGCATTTTCAACCCTGCATCTATTCATTATTTATTCGGAGACAAAACACCTTTTTCCTTCCTGCAGGTATCAAGTATATCAAATTTTGGATTTGCGTCCCGCCCTAAATGGTCAAAAGGTCTCAATCCGGTAATTCGTTACCTGTGCCTGGTTCTGTTTCTCAATAAATTTGATAACATTATTGATAACCTGATTTGTGTGCCCGCTGTCGTTGCTTACGCAGGCGAAGGCGATGGTCGCCCGCTGCCAGAGGTCCTGCTGCCCGATTTCGGCAATGGAAACGTTAAACCGGCCCCTCACCCGATCCAGGATGCTTTTCAGAACGCGCCGTTTATCTTTGAGGGAATCGGCTTCCCCTATATATAGTTCCAGAGTGCAAAGCCCCACTACCATTTCCCTTCCCCCCTTTAGAAACAATTACATCTGGCACATCAGTTTATGAACCTGGGGAATGACCCGGATGTCTTTCAACCTCTCAGAAACCAAATCCTGCATGGCCAGGACCTGCCGGGGAGTTGGCGCATGCAGGCCAGGCGCCCCAATTACCGGGGTAACGGGCTGCAGAACCAGGGTGATCCCCGGGTCCACCGTCGCAATCAGGGAGGCGACCCGCTCCAGTTCCCCCGGCGTTGTCCCGGCAGCAACCACCGCCTTCACAAACACGCGGGAGGACTCCCTCGCCAGTCTCAAAAACCGGGCGTGATCCTCCCAGGGAGGCGGCTGCCCTGTTGCCGAGGCCAGCTTAAAATCCATAGCGGTGATGTCAATCAAGTCTTTTACCTCCGCAAAGGCGCCGGGCAACGTGCCGTTCGTCTCCAGGTAGATACGGGCTCCCTTCTCTTTAAGTAAAGGAAGCAATTCCTTCAGGAAACCCGGCTGGGTCAGGGGCTCCCCTCCGGTGATGCTCACCGCCTGGTGCCTGGCCGGCTGCAGCTTCCGCACCAGATCAACCAACCGTGCCGGGGAAACCGGATTTTCCAGTAAAACGAAATTCCGCCCCCCGGCTTCTTCCTCGATCCTTCCCGCCGCAAGGCGCTGCTGTGTCACCGGTGTGTCGCAGTAGGCACAGCGCAGGTTGCACCCCGCCAGCCTGATAAAGAGGTGCCTGCAGCCGACCCAGGGACCCTCTCCCTGGATCCCGGAAAAAACCTCCGCTACCCAGCCGTCCACCTAGGGCACCCACCTCACCTTGCAGCGGGCCTTCCTGATGCCGGCGCTCTCCTCAAGGTAGGCATCCATCAGGCTTTCCGCAAAACCAACTGGTTCCACTCCCAGCTCCGCCAGTCCGGCGGTGGGGACAGGGGTCCCTTCGGTAAGAACATTGATCCCGAAATGGATCAGCGAGGAAACGGGGGAAACGGTGGCAATGGAAACGGACAGCTTCCGGTCGCCCAGGTAGAGGTCATCCCCCCGGCGCACCAGCCCTTCCTTCGCCTGGGGCGACAGCGAACGGAGGAGATCCGCGGCCAGGGCGACCAGCAGCCGCTGCCTCAGCACGGCGCATTCCAGGTGGGGGTCGAAGTGCTCCACGATGAAACTGAGCATGCAGGGGCTGTAGATAAAAAGGCCGTCCCGAACATCCTCCAGGTCTACCATTTCGCCCAACCCTACCCGGCACGGCCCCTGAAAGGCCAGGATCACATCCCCCAGGATGCCGAAGTTTCGGTAGGCAAAGTGGGAGCAGAGCTGCGTTCCGTCGTAGGTTATTTCCTGTTCCAGGTAAAGGCGCTGCACTTTGATTCCCCTCTCTTGCCTGTATTAATCCCGCCACCCCAGCTTGGCCAGGACTGGGCCCAGCCCTGCCGCGGCCAGGGCGCGCTGCAGCCTGCGGCAGCTTTCACACCTGCCGCACATGGACGCCTCTCCCCGGTAACAGCTCCAGACCATTTCAAAGGGGAGCCCGAGCTCCGCACCCAGCCCGGCGATTTCGGGCTTGGTCAACGACTGGGTGTAGCTGACCAGGCGGACGCTGCGCCGGGTTGAAAAGGTGAAGGCGCGGTTGGCGGCTTCCACAAAGGCCTGGCTGTTGTCGGGAAAGGTCCGGGCCTCCTCGGCGTTGAAGCCGGCCACAAGAACATCGCATTCCAGGCTTTCGGCATAGCAGGCGGCTATATTAATAAACAGGCCGTTGCGGTTGGGCACCCACACCCGTTCCGCGGTTTCCCGGGCGACCTGCGGGTTGTCCAGGTCTGCAGGCCCCGGCTCGGGCAGAGGCACCTCATCATCGACCAGCGCTGTTCCGGTCAGCCTTTTCAAAAAAGGGAGTTCCACGCACTCCAGGGGAACGCCGTAGTAATCCGCCAATTTCTCTGCGCTCTCCCGCTCCCTGCTTTCCGCCCGCTGCCCGTACGAGAAATTCAAGGCCAGCCGGACCTCCCCTTCCCTGACCGCCCGGGCCAGGCAGACCGCCGAGTCCAGCCCGCCCGAAAGAAGCACAATCTGCCTCACCGGGTTTCCTCCCTTCCATCCTCCTGCCGGTAAATCACCGAACTGTTTTCCGATTCCCATACCTGCACGGAGACCGGGTGAACCGCCGGGGCAATCTCTTTGAGCTTTTCCTGCAATTCCTCGAAGATCAGGCGAGCCAGGTTTTCCGCAGTGGGGTTTGTTTCTTTTGCAGTCTCCCCGTTGAAAGGGTGAATCTCGTTCAACAGGGTGTGGTCGAAGCGGCCGGTTATTTCCCGCAAGATACCTTTCAGATCGAGAAAGTCGACCAGCATCCCTCTCCTGTCAACCCCCGTCCCTGCCACCGCAACTTCCACCGTCCAGGTATGGCCGTGGAGACGGCTGCATTTGCCCTGGTAGTGCCGGAGATAGTGGGCGGCGTCAAAGGTCGTCTTCACACGCAGTTCATACAGACCCATCTGTAGCCTGTTCCTTCTTCTCCCCGCCTTTTGAGAATGTAGCTTTTTTCGGCCTTACAACCAGCACGGGACACCCGGCATGACGCACCACATATTCTGCAACGCTTCCTATCAACATATAGGTGAGCCGTGAATAACCGTGGGAACCAACCACGATCAGGTCGGCATCCTGTTCCCTTGCCCAGTCGACAATGACCTGCCGCGGGCTGCCGCAGAGCACTGCCCCGCTTACATCCTTCAAACCCGCGCTTTCCGCCATTTTTACAATCTCATCCACCGCCCGGTGGCCTTCCTCCTTCAAAGTCTCCAGGGCAAGCTGCTGGTAGGCTCCAAGGTGGAAGGCGATGTGGGTGTTCACAACGTAAATCGCCCGCAGGGCGGCTCCGTTCTGCCCGGCAAGGGCAACGGCGTGGCCAGCCGCATAAAGGGCCGCGGGCGAACCGTCTGTGGCGGCAACAATCATCCTGTAAGAAACCTGGTTTTCTCCCCCGGTCATGAGTTTTCCCCCTTCGGTCAAAGTGGACAACCGGAAGCATCCGGTTATTCACTAAAATTATACCCGAAAACACGGCTCCCATCACCATTTTTCCGGCAAGGGGGTCCATGGGGTTTTCGGGCTATCTTCCGGAGGAATGCCCGTCTGTTCCAGCCGACAAAGCTCTAGCGAATTACCTTTTCTCAGGAGCGTATCCAGGTGGCCGGCGGGCGAGGAGCGAATCCGGCCCCAATCACCGCACACCTTATTGTAACATATAGACGCTCCGGCGAAACCCAGGAGATCCGGCATTTATCCTGTAAATATGCGCTGAATCCTGCCCTCTTTTGTTCACGCCCTTGATCACGGTGAACAGATAGCGGTATCCCGCGGTGTGCAGGATCCGGCTTCTGCCTTCCGAAAAGCGGAATGCCGGGCATGAGCAACCCTTAAGCCGGGCAAAGGATGTATAAAAATAGAGTACTTAACCCCTATTCCTTCCATTCTTCCGGCCACCAGGAAGCTGGGGGGCCGTTGGGACGGTCGGGGTTCAATGCGGCGTAGTCAAGGGTTTCGAGCAGGCCCCGGGGGGAAAGTTCCGGCTTCCCGGCGTCGATCCGGTAAAGCCGCGCCTTATCCTGGTCTTTTGCGTTCGTACCCACCAGAACGGTGAACATGTAACGGTAACCGGCCGACCGCAGGATCCTAACCAGGGAAGGCGTATATGCGCCGTAAGGGTAGGCGAAGTAGGGGGAGATGTGTCCCAGCCTGGCCAGCATGATTTCCTGGCAGCGGCGGCTGTCCGCAAGCATCCTGGCCTCGTATTCCCTCTCCGTCTCGTAAACCCCTCTCCGGTCGCGTCTGGGTGCAATCGTCGCCGGCTTCGTATCGTGGGCCGGGGTCACGACACCGTAGTGCTGTTCGAAGGTGTGCCCTCCGACCGTCACCAGCCCGCTCCGTTCAAGACAACGCAGTTCCTCCCAGGTGAGGAAGGCAGGATGGGTGCCGGTTTCCTGGCCGATCACGAAAACGGTTGCCGGAATGCGGTACTTCTTCAGAACCGGAAACACGCAGTCGTAAACCTGCCTGTATCCATCATCAAAGGTTAGAACAACCGCGTTAGGAGGGACACTTCCCTTTCCCTCGAGGAAAGCCGCAAGTTGCGAGACCGCGATAAAGCGATAGCCGTTTTCCATTAAAACACGGAGATCCGCCTCAAAGCGGTCCAGGGTGATGGTGCCCCTGCCACCCTGACTCGGGCTCACACAGTGATACAGCAAAACGGCGACTTTATCCCTGTAATGCACCGGTTCGGAGTGATTCTTTGGAGGTGCGGCCTTTTTTGCAGGCTGCGTTCCCGTCAATCCGGGTGTGGCCGGCAGCAGCTGAAAGAACGAAATAAAAGCCGCCAGGATTGCGGCAACAACAACACCCGCTATATAAAACCTTTTTCTGCACAACAAGGATCACTACCGTTCCTCCTGATATCCACAATTATATTTTCCTTATTCCCCGGAATATAAACAAGGACAAAAATCATGAAAATAGACCGATGAGTCTTAGGGCGAGTTAAACCGGAGTCCGGGAGCAAGCGCAAGGATAAACCGGAACGTATTTTCAGGGCAGACGATCACGCCGCCTCCGGCGTCACCAACAGAGTATGAAAATACCCGACGGGTCTACCGGCGAGCGACCTATGGAAGGCCGGG
>CADDZD010000062.1 GCA_902812385.1 Clostridia bacterium
CCCCGCCGCCCAATCGCTGGGGGAATGGATACGGGCCAGATCCGCTATCGGTAAAGACGGATTGAAGAAGATGTACCGTCCCTGCTTATCTACGCCAATCGGTATCGCCATCATGTCCCGGACCCAAGTGGGTATGTTCTCTTCCTTCATGCCATGGGCCAGCTTGCCGCTTTCCACAAGGTGCTGGGAGGCCATGTAAATACCAGGTCGAGTAGCCAGCACCTTGAGCATGGCAGGCATGTTGAACCGCAACCAGGCATAGAACGGCATTAAAGCGTGTTGGAACAGCTTCCGCTCTGTCTCAGACAAAGCCCCGTAGTCGTAGAGTACCGCCCTAGTTCTGGCCGCCGCCTCTGAGGGAGACAACCCCTGCTTTAGGTGGTGGAGGAAATTAACCATCCGCGCAAAAGAGTCGGTTGCCTCACCCAAGCGGCCCGGTTTCTCAAGCGCCCTCTGCAAGATGTTCTGCGCACTTGGAGTCAGTCCCAGCCTCGCCGCTTCTGTGGTTGCCCTGCCGAGAACGGTCTGCGGAGCCGCCACCTGGCGGTACATGCCTTGTCCGGGCAACCCTTCCCGGTAAAACCAGTCCAGCACCGTTGAAGCCGGGACCTCTCTTCCCGGAAGGGCAACCTTTTCGAGCTTTCCGGTCAGGATGCGCCAAGCATCCTCGTAAATTCCGGGGTCGGTAATCCCGTCAATCAAGTTCAGGAAAATGTTACCGACGAGGTTTACCACATGGAACCTAGGGTTCCAGGAGGTCATGCTGGCCTTCAGCAACCGCATGGACTTCGAGTACAGGTTATCAAGCGCCCTCATACCCTCATCCGGGTTGAGCATAACGGCGTACAGCCTCTTCAGCGGTTGTTCAAGTTCTGGATGTACCGCTATGCCTCTCAGGATAGGAATCCCGGTACTGGTAAGGTCAACCCAACCGGCAGGCTTATCTGCCACAGGGCGGACCAGATCCGGCCCCAGTCTCAGCAGGTCCCGGCCCATCTTCTGCAGGGCTACCGCCTGCTCCGTCAGCGCCTGATGGACGGCTGTGGTCAGCGCCACGTCCTCCACCGGGTGGAGGCCCAGCTCTTTTGCAGTCACCAAGTCTGGGATGGACCTCTCCAGGGTAAAGCCCGGCCTTGCTCCGGCAACCCTTCTCGCCATCCCCGCCCGGTAGCGGTCAAGGGCGGCCCTGATCTTCTCCGGCGGGTCGTTGTAGAGGTGATAAACGTAATTGTCGATGACCCTGAGAGGAATGCCCTGCTCGATCAGCTTGTCGGCGCTGTCCCGGAATATCTCCTGGGCAAGTCGAGCGGCCTTAACCGTTTCGGGAGCATATTCCTCGGCGCCAAAACCGACCTGCCGCCACTTCCTTATGTCCTCCTGGTACTTTTCAACCTTCTTCTCCCAACTGGCAAGGCTTCGGCTCTTGGCGGCGATCTGCCTTTTCGTTGCTCCAGACCGGATCAGCTCGCCGAGCTCTTCCTGAATTTGGGCTACCTTGCCCTCGGCCTTGCGGAGTGCTCTGGTCACAGGAGCACGAGCTTCTTCAATGTAGTAGGTAGCCTGTCTGCGAATCTCAGGAGAAAACCCGGCCTGTTCCCAGCGCCGAAGCACCTGGGGCAGTACGTGTTCGGCGGCGCTTGGGGCCTCACGACCGCCACGGGCTATGATCTGCTTACCTTCCTCAAACAGAGTCCGGGCCACACCCTGGTACTGTTTGGGCACGTAATCGCGGATGAATATCCGGCCCAGCCAGTCGAATGCACGCTCGGCAGGTTTTCCTCCTGCCTTGGCCGCAATGCCCCGGAGCATGTTCACGGTTCCGGTGATGTCTACCCTGGCGATCGGCCTCGTAAACCCCATAAACGTACCGATGTCCATTGTGTAGCGGGGAAGCTCACGGGGAATTGCAGATATGCTGGTCTTGGTGACGGTAATTTCCTTTTCGGGGACGCCCCTGAGCCTCTCTATCAGGGGTTCTGCCACTTCCTGGGGGATCTTCTTTTTCTGCACCGCCTTTTCAAGGGAGGTGGCCATCCTCGATGCCCGTTCTATACGTTTCCCTAAGAGAGTAGCGGCTTCCTGCTTGGCCGCAGCCCGCTCCACAGCCGGGAGCCTGCTGACCACCTTTCCGGTCTCGGCCTCGTACCCCAAGGCACGCCGGATGGCGGTTTCGAGCCTGCCCACCGGAAGAGCAGCTTGAGTCTCCAGGCGGGGTATCAGCGTTTTTGCGGTCTCGGGAACCTCTTTGGAGGCTATTTTAGTTCTGAGGACGGAGATGGCCTCGCCAGGAGTAGCAAAGGCCTTCCTGCCCACAAGTCTGGCGGTTTCTTTCAAGGCGTTTTCCCTGTCAACCACCTTGAGGGCGTTTTCGGCCAACCTCAGAGCCGACTGCCTGGAAATGGTTTTCCCGGTTTCCTTCGCCACTTCGGGGATGATGCGCCTGGCAAGAGCTTCCACGCCTTCTGTGGCGGCCTTTCTGGCCAGCCCGCCAACACCAAAAGTCAACCAGGTGGTGGGGTCAAGCAAAACCTCCACTCCGGTAGAAGCAAGCCACCGAGCATACTTGTTTTCGGGGAGCAGTCCGGCGGCTCTGAGGATGTCTTCCCCTGTGGTCTTGGTCTTCCCGGTCAGACCCTTCCAGGCTTCGCCCAGGATGGATTCCTTTTCCGGGGTAAGCACCGCCTTCACCGCACTGGCTACTGCCTGAAGGGGCCGATCTATAATATCAAACGCCCGTGTAAGGAGGGTCGGATGGGTCGGCGCTTCCGGTGGAGTGACACCGACCGCCGAAAGCCGTGCCCGGCTGTGGCCGATTTCGGTTAAGGCCGCCCGGTAAGGATCTGAGTAAGCCGGACCGGAAATCTTACGTAAGCTCCGTAGAGCTTTTGTGTAGTCGTAGTAATCCACAGACGGCACCCCCCATCCTTTACCATGCCAGCGAGAATTTGCCACTTATGTTTCTAAGGCCGTTTACAATTTTGCTCAACCAGCCTTGTGTTGATTTGCTGGTTGACTCAGGAAACCAAGAATTAATAACCTTGTCTACCTCTGACTGATCCGCTCCGGAGTATTTATCACTCTTTAATGCGGATAGTGCCTCAGCGCGCACCACCGCTTCGCCACCGTCTTTTAGGCTCTCCAACCCAATCACAAGGGCGGCAGAAGCCCTACTAATGCCGTACTTTTTGGCGGTCGTGTCTATCTGTTTCTGCACTTCTCTGGCCTGTTCCTCTGTGGCTTGCTCTTTACCTATTCGGTACGCCTGATAAGCAGTCAAACCACCGCCACCGACAGGGCGGCGCTCCATAGCGATGTTGTGCCGTTGTTGCTCCTGGAGCTTGGCGAGGTTAAGCTGCATCTCAACCTGCCACTTCTGAAGTTCCTGCTCCTGCTTGGCCCGTTCCGCCGCCAGCTTTTGCTGTTCTACTTCCCACGCCTGCTTCTGCCCTGCCGCCCACTGCCGGAGCTGGCTGGCTAGGTCAAATCCGGTTTTGGCCAGGTCACTCTGCAACTGCCACTGCTGCTGAGCCAAACCGCTCTGCATCCCGTACACGTCCTTGGTGAGTTGCATACCCATCTCGATGGGCTTTTGGTAGACCTGACCGTACATGCCAGCATAGTCCCTAGCAAACTGCATCTGCGCCTGGGCGTAGGCGAGAGCAGCTTGGGTCATGCGCTGGTGTTGCTGGTCGAGCCAATCGGCCAGTATCTGCCGCTCACTGTCGGTCATGGATTCCAGGAGCTTCCGTTGCTCCCTGCTTGCAATGGTTGACTGGTAAATCCCCCGGCGGTTCATCTCCTCGTTCAACTGCTGGATGTTCTCATCCGTCTGTTTCTTCAGGAGGTCAAGGGCTACCTTCACGCTTTCCGGCACTTCGGGATCCGGTTGCATAAGCCTTTGGAGTTGCGCTAGGGCTTGGCTGTACTGTTGCTGGTACTGCTGGAGCATGGCTATTCCGGCGTCGCTGTACTGCTTCATGTAGTTCGAGATCTGGCCCATGTAGTTGTTAATCAAGTTCTGCTGGTTGGTGTAGTACTGGTTCCACTGGTCCTGCATCTGCTTCTGGTAGGACTGCCAGTCGGTCTTAGTCCAATAAGGCACCTGCTCCCAAGAAGGCAGTACCTGTGATGTGATCCGTTCCAAAACCTCTGGGGACTCGTAAGATCTGCCCTGCACGATGGTCTTAGGCTGCCACTCGTATGAAGCCCCGGTCTGCGGGTTGGTTACCCGCACGTTCCCCCTAGGACTGATGTCTACCTTTAAACCCATGCCCTCCAGGGTAGACCTCACCGGCACATAGCCCTGGGGCACTCCTGCTTGAGCCCCTGTTGCCTGCGATACTGCCGGGGAACCTCCGCCGAACAGTTGCGGGTAGTCTTTCTTGAACGCCTCCGCCGCCGCCGGATCGGAAAGGGGCCTCCCAGCGGCCTGGGCCTGCTTGATGGCCGCCGCGTAAGCTTCGGGGCTCCCGAAGCCCTGGATGTGCTTGGCGTAGGACGGCTCCGAAGGCGCCTTCGCGGTCGTTGTAGACGTTGAAGCGGGTTTGGTAGCGGTAGTAGACTGGGCAGTAGCCACCAAAGGTTGCGCCTTAACCGGAGTTCCGGGCTTGAGATTGGGCAGAGGTTGCACCTTCGGCTGAGTTCCAGGATTGTAATCAACCATTATAGTCGGCTTAGCTTTCTTTATCTGCTCAACAGTAGCCATTTGCGCCACCCCTTTCTAACTATGGCACGTATATCAACCGGGCCGCCCACAAGTATGCCGTATAGCTGGTACTACTGCTGGTCAAGGTAACCGTGAGGGCCACCTGGGAAGTCGGCATAGTAAGGGCGGCACTGCGAACTACGGTCCATGTAGTGTTGGTCGTCGAAACTGAGCCTACAACGGTAGCCCCGTTTTTGAGTTGAGCCGTGGCAGTACCGCCCGAAGTAACCTGCATGGCAGCTTCCAGATACCAGGATCCGCCTGGAAACTTGACCGGATCCCACAGGAAAAACCCACCGCAGTCAAGGCTCCCGGTTGTGGTCGCTGGTTGAACCGGAACTACAAGGGGTATCGGCCACTCCAGCCATTCCAGCTTTCTCAGCGAAGTAGAATGGTCTTTCAGCAGTGTTCTCCCTGTGGCACTATCACCTTTTAAAATGTCATCGGCCCCAACCTTGTTAGGGAAATTGTCTTTGTTCAACCTGTTTACTGCTAGCTGGATCTCCTGGAATATTTGAGCCATTTCCCCCGAGCGAACCAGAAACAGCGGTAGATCAAGGTATGCCAATTAAACCACCCTCTGTGGGCGGATCGCCCGTGGAAAGTAAGTAAACGTAGCTCCCTGGAATACTGCCGGACCGGAAAACTCAAAGCGAAGTCCTATGGTCTTCCCGTAGGGTGGCGGAAAAAGTCGGAAAAGGGCGCTGTCGGCATTGGCCGGGACAGTAAAGGTCTTAGGCGCAGTTTGCACACCATCAACCACAAACTGTGTCTGTACAGTGCTTGAAGTACCCCCGCCACCGAAGTAAACATCTGCCCACTTCACCCGCTTCAAGAATTCTTCTGATACCAGCGGCAGGTGTCTGGTAGTTACCTTTGCAGTTACGGGCGTTCCGGCATCATTCGGGCCACCGATTTCGTAAACGTTTCCCGAAGCCGAAGAGCCAAACAGTATTGCCCAATGGCCTCTTTCCCAAAACGGCACAAGGCAAGCCGGGTACCACCCCGACCACACCGACCAACCCTTGTGGATCAGGTCGTAAACTAGGATGGTATCGTTCCGGTTGGAAGCCCCGCTGGGAACCGCCGCCAAGAGCTTATCCTTGTAGTACAAGAGCGCTGCTCCACCCATAGCCCGCATGTTCAGGCTTTCCCACAGCTTTTGGATCTTCCTGGTGAGGAGCGTCTGCTTCCGAAAATCGGTTACCCATATACCCTCACGATCAAGCCGGAATACTCCGTAAGGAGTCCAAATCATTCCCCAAGGCGATATGGTTCCGCCTTCACCAGCAGGAGTTACGTGGAACGTTTCCGGTGAATACCCCTGCAGGAAGTAAGTAGCGTGTTGTTTGACCACGAGCAGAGTCATCGAAGTTGGAACCAACGCCATGATCTCATCGCCGTCGTTAGGATTGACATCGATAAATCCTGCCTGATCGGAAGTCCAGTCATCGATGTTGGCCAGACCGGAGAACCACAGCCGGGACCGATTGGTTCCGTCCTTGGCCATGAACACCCGGTTCTTGTAAGCACATACGAGGGCCGCCTTGGGCGCACTGGTAATGTCCTGTAGGGTTGCACCATCGTATTTCTTGGGTGTGTTTGCCATGTTGCAGATAATCAAGTAGTCCATTAGCTGGGTGAAAGAGTACCGCTCGGACACCCCCAATCCGGTAGCCAGCACCGTAACCGAAGGCTGTCCTTCGTAAGTAACCGCCGCCATGTGCAGGACGGGGCTCCGCCAGTTATTCAGCTCCTGAAGGATGAACCGTATCTGTGAATACGGATTGGCAGGAGCGGTTGCGGTTGCACCGTTTACCTGGTCGTACCAGGCCGACCAGTTAACGCCATCGGTAGAAGTCCTCACCTGGCAAGCTATAGCGGTATTGTATGGAACTTCCCCCTGCCACGTGACCACCAAAGAAGCATAGTCTTTTGCCGCCGAAGCGTTCTGCACCGGAGACACCCAAACACCCTGGCGGTCGAGTGGTATTAAAAAATCGCCGTCAAAATCCAATAGGTAAAGGGTATCGATGTCCCACGCCTGGGGTAGGTTGCTGTTATATACCGCCTGGAACTCGGTATCCGTCCTGGCGCGGGAAGAAGTCCTGAAATCATCAATAAAGCCGTCGAGCTGACAGGTTCCATCCGCTTTACAGCCTAGGTAGAGGATGTCCCCTAGCGCCAGGCTGGGAGCGGTGGCGGTCGAAGCCTCAAGAACGCCGTTAAGAACCAGGGCCACACCCGAAGATCCCCAGCGGAAACCGACAGCATACCACCGGCCCTGTTGGAGGACAGTTGCCCCAACAAGCTCGTAGGTGGTAGAGCCGTTGCCAAAGCGCACTGCCACCTTGCCATCGGTTCTGACCACACAGACGAGACTCCGGTTGGTAACGCCGTTGCCATCCAAGATGTACTGCTCGGTGGTTCCCGGAGTGCGGAGGAGGGAGATCCGTTTCTCGAACGACCCCTCAACGTTGGTAAGGGCTTGTCTCGGGATAGACAAAATCTCCGCCGCCCTGGTGCCATCGGTGGCCTGGATGGTCAAGCACTTCCCGAAGTTGCTGGCTATAGTGACTGTAAGCGACTGAAGGACCGGAGTAACCACCGTATCGGTCGTGGACAGGCTCTCCCGAAGCAAGAAATTCGCCGTCTGGAGATTTAAACCGCTTATCCCCGGAAGGGCCTGTCCGCTGGTGCAAGCCAGCCAGGTAGTACCGCCATCCCAGGAAAGTTCTACACTCAAAGCTGTATTAGCGGGTACATCGGCAGTCCAGCTTATAAGTGAGGACTGTGCCTGCCCCGGAAGGCTGACAGGAACCGCAGGCGAGGTGCGATTACCACTGGTTTTATAGGCACTAACTACGGTCACCGTCACATCATTTAACGATGGAGTCACACTAGTGTTTGCAGTTGATAGGTTAGCTTGCCATTGAACACGGTAATTGGTTAGGTTTGTTCCTTTAGGTATAATCGTGGCACCGCTACTTACTGGCGTCCAATTACCCCAAGTAACACCACCATCGGTGGAAGTTCTGACTGCAACAGTAAGTGTAGTATTAGTAGGCAGGGTCGTATTGTAAACAATCGTGGCACTACCTGCCGTTTTTGCGCCAGAAACATCTAGGGCAGGATGAGTATAGGTACCAGAAGTAGCATACGCAGTCTGGTAAATACGAAAAATAGCAGCATAACCAGGAGAAATTGTCCAAGTAGTACGATCAGTGGAGGTTGCAAAAGCACCACCGGAATATGTCGCCGAAGATCCGTCCGAGCCCCATGCGTAACTTCCCGCCGAATTAACGTATGTGGCTATGAGCCAATATTGAGTACCAACTGTTGGTGTCCATGGGGTTGAAAGTGTAATCTCAACCCAAGCAGGTGGATAAGATCCAAATGCACTATCTGGAATATTAACTGAAGCATATGTGGTAGTACCAGGAACCCCACTGTTATCATTAACAATGCGAAGACTCACACCGCCTCCACTTAATGTTCTTCTATACATATATACACCAATCTTGACTATCGGATTTGCAATATTAACTTTAAAACCTTGCGCAAGGGCTTTAAAGGTTTCAGAAGAACCAAATCCGGTATCAGAATCATAGTTCGTGCTCGGATATTCTACTGTAAGAGCTGCACTGCTTAATAATGTCACTGCATCGTTGCTTGCCTGTGTGTTTGAATGCGTTCCGTTGAAATCCGCAGTCAGGGTAGCAGTATTAGTACAATCAACGCCTTCCTGGGCAAGTTTAAGGTCACCCGCTGCCGTAGCCACCACATCGGTCAAAGTCCCAGCCTGAAAATCGGCCTGGGTATCCTCGGTGTAAGTTTTTTTGATGTCCTCGAACCGGGGCTGGTTTACACCCACCACAGTAGTTCCGTCCTGCTTGGTAGCGGTGCTGGCCCGGCTGAACACGGCGGCCAAGGGGTCGATGATCACGTCATCCACCCACATGGTAGCCGCAGTCGCCCCGGCGTTCTGCACCTGCACCTTGGCTACCTGGGTCACAGCGTTGTTTGAAGTGTCACGGAGAGCAAGTCCAGCCGTGGTGAGGCTCTGACCGTCAATGCTCACCCAAAAAGTCCCGCCCCTGACCCACACCTCCACCACGTACCAGGTGTTTGCAACGTAGGTCTTGGTGGTAGGAAAAGTGGTCAGGGCCGTCCCACTGAAGTATTTAAAACTGCCATCGGCATCTGCTACCACTACCTGAGCCTGAGCGCCGGAAGGAGTCAGCAGGATGACCGGGTAGTGGGGTGCGTTGGTCTCAGCGAAGCGCACGGCCAGCTTGACATAGAGCTGACTGGTGGTAAGCCCAAGGTTGCGCACCATCTTCTGGTTGGTCCCAGTTCCCTTGGCCGACCGAGTGCCAGTCTTGTAAACGGTAGTATCTATAGTCCAGCCAGAATCGCGGGTGGTCCACCAGTTAAAAGTGCCATCCTCAAAGCCGTCAACCATGACTTCCAGCATCCTGACATCGCCGGGAACCGAGTCAACGTCCAGGTTGGTGTAGACCCCGGCCTGCTTCCAGTCGGCCTGGGCATCATAGTTGAATACCACATGGGGCTTGTCGGCGTAGAGTGAAGTCCCGGCGGCCATTACAAGGCGGGTGGTGCCGTCAGACTTGTAGTAAGGAGACATGCCAATAACCGGGTTAGAGTCGAAATCGCTGGCAAACCGCTTGGACATGCCAGGGCGCATCTTGATTCGGGCTTCGTTGGTATACTCAATGTTGGTGGCTTCGACTAGATCCTCATCGGCCACGACAACAGGATCATCGGTATTGAGACCGCCGGAAAAGGCGGCCAGCTTTTTAGTGGCGTACACTCCTTGTTGAGCTTTCCTGGGCACTAGGACCACCACCAGTTACGCTCAATCCTGTCAGGCATGGGGTGCTTCTGAGCATCAAGAATAGACCATTCCAGCTTCTTCTGCCGGTACCAGGCTTCTTTCGTAGCCGCCAGCGGGTCACCGTCGGACAGAAGGCACATCCACACGGCATAGGCTACCAGGAGGCTGTCCGCGTCCTCCACATCCGGTACATCTGTAGGGGAGTACATATATTTAGGCCGGGGGGTGCCGGAAATGTAGAGCGTTCCCCGTTGCTGAACGACCGGGTAAAAGAAAATGTACGACCCCATGAGGTAGACAGCCACCGGATCTCCGGTAACAACTTCAGACTCTGGCGGAGTCCCATACCGGATGTCCAACGGATAGCGCCAGGTCGAGACTTCAAACCAAAATGCCTTTGGTATCAATATGTCTGTCGGCTTAGGAATCGACAGCGTACCGGAAGGCGCCTCAACACTCCACATGGTTAATTGCCTTGACATCTGCGCCAGATCCAGTTGGGCATCATTGAGGTAGCGAATAATAGTATTGTCCGACCACCGCACGGCCCCTTGGTCCTGTACTTCATCCCTCACAGCGGCAATCAGGTCAGAAAGAAGCACCCTGGATCACCGGCTTTCCCATAAACTTGAGATCGTCCCTGATACCGTCCTCGATGTCTTTGAGACGGGCAATCCTGTCCTTTTCCGCTCTCCAGTCCTGCTCGGCCTGCTCCCTCAACAGGTGCCTGTAAGGAGCACCGGTACTCCGGGCAACGAAGTACCCGTAGCGGACCGATGCTAGGACACGGGCATCCAGCTCCGGGAAAGAAGCCATAAGATAAGGGCCTCGAATATCGAGGCCCCACACTTCGTACTTCTGCTTGTCGGTGTTGTAAAACACCCGGAGCGCCGGATCGATTTCTCGAAGGCGCTCCGGGATGTTACAAACATTACTCTCTACTGGGATACGCAAGGCGTAGTCCCTCCTACGGCAATTTGCTGACCGTATCCGCGTTAACTACAGGTGGCGCAGAAGTGGGTGCGGCGGTAGTTGCGTTCTGTGTGTACGTTGCCGCCGTGTTCTCAGTATGCACGTGACCCGCCGCCCAGGTTCTCAGCGCTGCCACGTCTGCCTGAAGCTGGTTGTACTGGGCCAGCAACTTGGCAAACAGGTCAGAAGGACAATCGGGAATAGCCTTAACAGTCATTCACATTACCCCCTACGCTTCGGTGACGTTCTGGATTCCGGCCAGGCGGTTTCTGTGGACACAGATCAAGTTACCATCCCAGTAATACGTTGCCTCGTAGGTGAAGCTCCTGGGAATGTAATGCAGGATTCCACCCTCGGTGCCGCCGGTATCCAACCAGCCAGGCTCGCCGATCTGGCCGATCTGGAGAGCGTCGTAGTCGATGAAGTAGACGGTACCGCTCGGGCAGTCCTGGTCTTTATAACACTCAACACCGTTCCAAGTCATACCGGACATACCACCGGCCAGCTTCACGGTTCCGTCCACAGGGATACGCTTGATGGACTCCATGTAGTTGGCCATGGCCCGATAGACGCCATAGGCGGCACTGATAAGATCCACTTTGCCGCCAACAAGCTCGATAGCATCGAAAGCCTTCTGAATAAGAGGCATTCCTACGGCTCCACCGGTGGTATCCAGGTAAGCGGCCCAGTTCTGGTAGCCGGGAGTAGCCGGGTCCACGCCGCCAACCGCACCGGTCGCCTTGACGATCTTCGCCAGGCCATCCCACTCTTTGTTGTAGGCACCGGAGCGCACCACAATGTGGTTGGCCGTGGTAGTCACGGCAGTACCGGAAATGGTGATGCTGGTGTTGGGATTAACCGCAGTAACCTGGCGGTTAGAGGCAAGGACGGCGCCGTTGGTGCCGTCAACGATGTCCACATACATGTTGACGAACAGGTACTTGGTGCTGTTCACCGGGATGGTGGTAGTAGAAGTTGCCGCGCCGCACTGGGCCAGCTTGCCGGTGCCGTCGCCGTAAAGCTGGCGGTTGATATTCTGCCTCAGCATCTCGATGATGGAGGCGAACTCGAAGTCCTTCAGGTTCTCCCAGGCCGCCTCAAAGCTGGCCGAAGCCTTCAGAGCCCGCTCGGAGAGCTGGCACACGCCCCACTGGATGAAGCTGTAGTACTTGGCCATCGCAGTAGTCGTCTGCACCGGAGCGGTAATGGTGTCGTACTCTCCGGCAGTACCCACGCCCTGGTTGGCCTGGAGGGCCAGGGGTAAAGCGAAGTACCGACCGGACAGGTCGGCGTACTCGGAAGACTTCTCAAGTTTCTCCAACAAGGGCTTGTTGCGGATGAATTCCTTTGCAATTGCAGGAGCATAGAGTTCCTTCAAGATACTCTCGTAGTAGGCGACATTGGTTGCCATGTTGGTTTAGCACCTCCCAAAAATGCTCAATAAAGTTAACCTGATACACCGCCGAACAATGCCTTCAACCGGTCCTTGGCAAACGCCCTGGCCTCTTTCAGCGACTGCGGTGGCTGAGCCTCACCGCTGGGGATCGAACCACCTTTGCCCTCAACTCCGGGGAGCTTCTTGGCCTTGGACTGCTCAAGCATGTGCGCTGTAATCCGGTCAGCCACAGGGGTTTCTCCCTGCCGCATCTTGTCCACAGCCCATATGAGCAGGGCATCCTTCAGCGGGATGCCGCCCTTGTCGAGGGCAATTTGAAGCAGTTCTTCATCGGCAAGTTCGGGGAGAATAGGGAAGTCCTGCTTCAAAGCCTCGTATTCCTTGCGGACATCGGCAAGCTCGCGCTCTACGGCCATATTCGCCTGCTCCTGCTCCACCCGGTCAAGCCGTGCAAGCAGCTCCGGCGGAAGCGCCTGCTGGGAAGCCGCAGGCTGGGGAGTAGTTGCCGGGGGTACAGAAGTCGCTGGCGGAGTTGCCGCTGGAGCAGGCACTTCTGGAGCAAAACTGTAACCTTCCATGTTTCCACCTCCGTAGTGATGCTCGATCAAGTCGGCCATCTTGGCCGCCAAGCCTGGATCTCTCTGCAACAGCTCATAAAGCATAACCACCGGGTCATCCCCGGTGGCTACGTCACTTTCTTGTGGAGCCTCTGCTGTAGTTTCGCCTGTATCAGGCGCTCCTGCCGACCTGATCAGCTCCATTGGGTCTCGATCCTGTTTGTTGGGCACCGGATAATACACCTCCCTGCATCATCAAATACTGCTGGTGAGCGCTGACGTGCTGGCGGAATAGATCCCTCCTTTCAGGAGGAAGCCGTTCAAAGTCCACCGTCTTGCGGTAGCGGTTGTGCTCCGCCAGATGAACCATGTGGTTGTGGTAATCTTCAACAACCACCTGCTCGCCCTCGGACATCCGGGTGTTCTCGCGCTGGGCCTGGGATGTATCAAGCTCGATGTCACCGAGCAGTTCCTGGGCAGAACCGTAATGGGTAAAGCGGAGCACCAGCCTTGGGTCGGTAATAATCTGCCGGTCCCACAGGCCGAGCAAAAACTGTTGCTCTCGGGCCTGCGACTTCGGCAACGTAGACCCGGCTTCCACCCGGACATCGGCATCAGGCGGAATATCCTCCGACTTGAACAGCACCGCCTCCCGCTGGCTGTTCTCACCAAGAACCCTGATTGTTCGGGGCAGGTCGTAAAACTCCCTGGCCAGCCACAAAACCATAGTCATGGCCTTCCCGATCATGGCCTCATAATTGCGGGCAGTCACCGCCAGACGTATTTCATCCTGCTCGGACAGGTGCGCCAGAGCATCCCCAGACCTAACTCCCCTAGGCACGATGCCGCGCGACACTTCGTTAACCCCGGATATGTCGTCCCGCTCCTGTATGAGCCGCATCAGGACGTTCATGGTATGCGGAGGGAACGGCTCCAGCTTGAGCTGGTCGATCTTGCCCGGAATAAGCGGGTTGTAGTAGCAGACCTCGCCGGGGCTGAACTCCGGGGGCTTTAAAAAAGCATTGGCCGGAGCAAACAGCGGCGGGTTGGTCAGTTTGGTAGTACTCTCCACGATGTCGCTTTTTAGCTTGTTGTAGGCCACATTCACCTGCCGCAGGTGCGTCACCACCGAATCCCCGAAAAGCCTTCCGGGAACCGGGATGTGCACCATAGACACAAAAGGAATGGGACATATATCCGCATACGGGTTTTCGGACTCATACAAAACTTTGTTGCCGGAAACTACCGCATAGCGCCCTCTTGGAACCACCGCCGATGGGCGCTCCCAGTACTCCTTGACTAAAGCCGCCGGGATAGCCCCCTCGGTTACCGAGGTCTTAAACTCGCCGTGAATGCCAATGGCGGCAAGGCTTTCAACCTGTTCGGAAGATACCTTGACGCCGTACTTGGCCTCGATGTATTCCACCGGGCGAACCCTGGCGTGGATGACCCAGGAGGCTTCGTCCAGCGAACGGGCAAAGGGGTCGATGAACATTTCCAGCGGCGAGCAGTAATCTACCGTCACATCCCCAAGTGCTTCCCCGTTGTACACTGGCCCGGCACTAGGGTCATAATAGACCTTGACAAACCCTGTACCCGCTACCAGTGCCCACAGCAAAGCCGCCTCGAACACTTCCTCGTAGCAGTCAACCGACCACTTGTACTCCAGGAACTGACTGCACGCCTTGGCTTTGGTTATGTCATCCTGGCTGGACGTAGTCGCTACCACCGTAAAGGCAGGAGTGTTCTTGGTCAACTTGGCGTACTCGATCCGAACCACCGGCATGATCAGGTTGGCAGTTATACGGGGCTTTCCCTTCGGCGGAGCCAAGTCGATCACTCGGTTGAAGTTGGGATCGTAAGTCACCCATTGCCGGTTAAGATAAAACGACAGGTTGAGCTTAATGTCCTTGTCGATGTTGCGCCGGTAAGCCTTGGCGGCGTTGTAACGCTTGTTTATTTTTTCAAGCAATCCGGGTTGTGCCATTGGTTAACCCCTTCCGGCCAACCGCCTTTGTATGGCCTCAGAACGTCTGCCAGTACCTTCGGTGGGCAGATACCCTAGGCGCATCAAGTACAAACGCCATACCGGATCGGCCTGCATCCACATTGGAACGGCCCCCTGTAAGAGGCTCTGGAACTGACGGGAAGCAAGAAACTCCTGCAGAGCCTCATCGGGTTCCCTGCCAGTAACCTCGCGGTATATCCTGGACAGCTCATCAGCCGTAGGAGCAACAGGGGTAGGCGATGTAGCACGCGCAAAGAAACCGCCAGGCCCTTTCTCCAACCGTTCCGGACCAAGCGCAGGTGCTCCTGCTTCAGGTGTTTCGGCCGCCGGAACCTCTATCCTCGGAGCCTCGGTCAGTTGAACAGGAGGGACCGCGCCAGCCGCTGGCGTAGTAGGTAAAGCGGGAGGCATAGGCGGCGTCCAGTTAAAGTACTCCGGCAGTTGAGGCGTAGCTGGAGGTGTTTTAACCGGAGGTGTTTCAACCGGAGGGGGTGTCCCAGTAGGAGGCCCGGCAGGAGCAGTCCCGGTTGGAGGTGAAGAAGATACCGGCTCGGGCGCTGGAGTTGTGAACAGCTCCGGGTGAGCCGCCTTGAACGCCGCCGCTGCCTGTGGGTCGCTCAGCGGCTGCCCTGCAGCTTCGGCTGCTTTAATCCTTCGAGCGTATTCTTCCTCGCTTCCGAACCCC
>CADDZD010000063.1 GCA_902812385.1 Clostridia bacterium
ACCGGTGGGTGGGACTGGCGGCAGTGCTTCTCCTGGTGCTAACCAGCTCCGCCCTGAACCTGGTAAGCCCCTACCTGATCGGCAGGGCCATCGACAGATACATCATTCCGGGGGATTTCCGCGGCCTGCTGCACATCTCGCTCCTGATGCTGGCAGTTTACCTGGGCGGTGCATTCAGCACCTGGCTGCAGTTTTATCTGATGATCGGGGTTGCCCAGGAAACCGTTCGGGAAATCAGAAAAGACCTGTTCAACCACCTGCAGGTTCTCCCCCTCAGGTTTTTCGACGGCAATCCCCGGGGAGATCTGATGAGCAGGCTCACCAACGATGTGGACAACATCAGCAATACCCTGAGCAACAGCACCATCCAGATCTTGTCCAGCATCCTGACCCTTGCCGGTACTCTGGCCATGATGATCTGGTTGAGCCCCCTGATGACCCTTTTAAGCCTGGCAACCGTCCCGGTGATGCTGCTCCTGACGGGAAAGATATCGCAAAAAACCCTGCTGCACTTCACCGAACAGCAAAAATTCCTGGGGGAACTGAACGGCCTGATCGAAGAGACCATCTCCGGGCAGAGGGTGGTCAAGGTCTTCGGCCGCGAGCAGAAACAGATAGAAAAGTTCACCACCTGCAACACCCTGCTGAAGCAGGCGGGGATCAGGGCGCTGGCCTATTCGGGAGTCATCCCACCCCTGATGAACGTGCTCAACAACATCAACCTTGCCATTATTGCCGCGGCCGGGGGCTGGCTGGCAGTTAAGGGAGGGGTGACCGTGGGGATTATCGCCAGCTTTATCAACTACTCCAGGCAGTTCGGCAGGCCTTTGAACG
Source organism: Clostridia bacterium (assembly GCA_902812385.1). GTDB lineage: Bacteria > Bacillota > DSM-12270 > Thermacetogeniales > Thermacetogeniaceae > DULK01. Next base: position 835 of record CADDZD010000063.1, read on the forward strand.
AGCTGGCCAACCAGTTCAACCTCCTGCAGTCGGCCATCGCCGGCGCCGAGCGCGTCTTCGAGGTCATGGATGAGCAGCCGGAGGCGGAGGATCCCCCCGGCGCGCCGGCGCTGCAGAACACCGCCGGTGCCGTGGAGTTCCGCAACGTCAACTTCTCCTATAAAAAAGGAACCCCGGTTTTGAAGGACATCAACCTGGAGGTGAAGCCCGGCCAGACCATCGCCCTGGTAGGGCCCACCGGGGCCGGCAAGACCACCATCGTCAACCTGCTGACCCGGTTTTACGACATTGACAGCGGCCTGATCACCATCGACGGGCTGGATATCCGCCGGGTGCAGCGCAACAGCCTGCGTTCCCGGCTGGGGATCGTGCTGCAGGACACCTACCTTTTCTCGGACACAGTCCGGGAAAACATCCGCTACGGCCGCCTGACCGCCACCGACGCCGAAGTGGAGGAGGCCGCCCGGCTGGCCAACGCCGAACACTTCATCCTGCGCCTCCCCCAGGGGTACGACACCGTCATCACCGACGGCGGGGCCAACCTGAGCCAGGGACAGCGGCAGCTTCTGGCCATTGCCAGGGCCATCCTGGCGGACCCGGCCATCCTGATCCTGGATGAGGCCACCAGCAACGTGGATACCCGCACCGAAATGCATATCCAGGAGGCGATGCTCAAGCTGATGCAGGGGCGCACCACCTTTGTGATCGCCCACCGGCTGAGCACCATCCGGGATGCAGACCTGATCGTGGTGATCAACAACGGAGAGATTGTCGAGCAGGGCAGCCACGAAGAGTTGCTGCAGGCCCGGGGGTTCTACTACAACCTTTACATGAATCTTTACAAAAACGATTTCGTAGAAGAAGTATCATAACCGGGCGATACCGGCAGAAACCGCCGGTGAAGCAGTTCCCGGCAAAAATCGAACTGCAGGGGCACAGTGCTGTATGTAAGGCAACCCGCTCCTTTTCTTTTTCAACTGCAACTGTAACTGCAGGTTCATGATTATGCAAATTAAGCCCGCACAACTCACCTTCCCCCCGCATATACTGAAAAAACAGGATTGCCGCCATGGACCGTTCCGTAATTAGCCAACCATTATTCTCATGAAGGGAGCTGGTCAAATGCCCGACATTAAAAACACCAAAGGCCCCGGTGAAGGAGCCGCGGCTCAGTCCTTTCCCGGAGACAGGTTTATCAGGCTGGCAACGGCCTTCGTGCCTCCTCAGAGGTTCCGGGAGTCCTTCAATCTTTCAGAGGCGCTGCGCAAGGGAACGCTCTTTCCCGAACTTTACTGGCCCTACCGGCATCGAGAGCTTGTGTAGAAATCGCCGAATGCGAGGTGTCGTTTTGTGGACCAACTGGGTTTAAAGCTGCTGCGCGAGGTCCAGGAACTGGAGTTCGCCCTGATAGAACTCAACCTTTACCTGGATACGCATCCGGATGACGAAGCCGCCCTGAGCACATTCAACAAACTCAGCACTCGCTATGCCGAGGTCAGGCGGGCTTACGAGGAGCAGGTGGGCCCCCTCGTAAACTACGGTCATTCAGGCCCCGTCCGCGAACCCTGGCGGTGGATTGAGGAACCCTGGCCCTGGGAAATTGAGTACTGAGGGGAGGGAGTAATAATGTGGCTCTACGAAAAGAAGCTTGAATACCCCGTTCGTGTCGGCAAAAAAGACCTGAAGATGGCCAAATATATCCTGACCCAGTTCGGGGGGCCGAACGGGGAGCTATCCGCCGCCATCCGCTACCTCTCCCAGCGCTACAGCATGCCAACGGGGCGGGCAAAGGGTGTGCTTACCGACATCGGCACCGAAGAACTCGCCCACTGGGAAATGATCGCCACCATGATCTACAAGCTGACGAAGGGGGCCACCCCGGAAGAGATCAGGCGGGCGGATCTGGGAAGCACCTACGCCATCTGGGATAAGGGGATCTTCCCCAGCGATTCCAACGGCGTCCCCTGGACCTCCGCCTACATCAACACCATGGGCGATCCCATCGCCGATCTCCACGAGGATATGGCGGCGGAGCAGAAGGCCCGGGCAACCTACGAGAACCTGATCAACCTCACCGACGATGTGGACCTGCAGGACGCTCTGAAGTTCCTCCGGGAGCGGGAGGTCGTCCACTTCCAGCGCTTCGGGGAGACCCTCGACCACCTGCAGGGGTATATGAACGGCAAGAAATATTTCTAAAGAACACCTGGCCAGGTCGCGTGGCACACTACCTGGCCAGGAGTTACATCTACATTAACCCCTTCTTTCCTTCATTATGGACGTCCTCTTCTTTTAATGCACCCGGGTATTAAAATTAAACTCTTACGTTGATTTAAAAGATCCCGGAGCCCACATCAAATTGGAAAAGGCATGTATTACTATGGTAGGGAACAGCTTTCCCTTTGCTAAAAGGGGAGTGGTTGATCTGGAACGGTGACAATCTCGTATTGCGATTATAAGAGAAGTGGGTGGATCTCATGAAAGCCGCGCCCCGCACCCGATACCATCGCCAACACTCAAGCCCTCAACCACCCTTAAAACCTCCTCCTGGCCGGAAAGGTAGATCAGCCCCTTGCTGTGGAGCCTGGCAGCAATGGCTTCCACCTTCGCTCCGCTGTAGTCCCGTTCCACCAGATGTTCCGGGTCCACCAGGTAGCACCTCTTCCCCGCCTCCAGCAGTGGCTCCAGCACCAGCAGGTTCTTGAGGTTTCCTTGCCCGAAAGGGGTTTCCAGGAGAAAGACGGCGTCGGCCTCCATGGCCAGCTTCAGGTTGGCCTCATAGCTCTGCTCGCTGATTGAGGAAAAGGGTTTTTCCTCCGCAACGGGTATCCCCAGCGCCCGGGCGGCTTCCCAGTCGGTGTCATTGATATTCAAGACCCCTGCCGAAACCGGGTAGCCCATCCTGCTCAGCTGCCCCATCAGCCTCGCCCCGGTGCCTCCGCCGCAGATCAGGTGCAGCCGCGGCCGGGCGCCGTTCCCGGGTTCGGCATTCACCCGGGGCAGCGGTATAATCTGGGGGGTTCCGGTTAGAGGATGCCTCACCACCAGCACCTCCGCTCCGTATACTTCCTTGATGTTTTCAGCAGTTAATACATCTTCCGGAGCGCCGGCAGCATAGATCTTTCCGCTATGGAGGAGTATCAACCTTTCGCTGTACTGGGCCGCCAGGTTCAGGTCGTGGAAAATGGCGATGACCGTCAATCCCTGCTTCCGGTTCATTTCCTTTAAAACATCCAGTACCTCCAGTTGGGCTGAGATATCCAGGTGGGCTATGGGCTCGTCCAGCAGGATCACGCCGGGTTCCTGGGCCAGGGCGCGAGCCAGCACCACCCGCTGCCGCTCACCGCCGCTCAGTTCCAAAACGCTGCGGTCCCGCAGGTGCCAGCAGTTGGTGGCCTCCATAGCGGAGCGCACCACTGCCAGGTCCCTTAGCGTCGCCCTGGAAAAACGGCCCTGGTGGGGGTGGCGGCCCATGAGCACCACTTCATGGGCGGAAAAGGAAAAACTGAAGGAACTCTCCTGGGGAACAACCGCTACCTCCCTGGCCAGATCCCGCCTGGGAATCCTGGCAATGTCCTCGTTGCGGAAGTAAACAACCCCGCAGACCGGCTTCAGGGTTGCCGCCAGGGTTTTCAGCAGGGTGGACTTGCCAGCGGCGTTCGGCCCGATGATCCCCAGGAAACACCCCCTGGGAATTTCCATGCTCATTCCTTTAAGAACCGGGTGAGCGCCGTACCGGCATTCCACTTCGTGCACCTTGAGGATTATTTCCATCTCCATTCCTCTCCAGAGCTTTAATAACCGTTTTTCTTCCTGGTCCGCATCAGGTAAACAAAGAATGGCGCTCCTAAAAAGGCTGTGACGACTCCCACCGGCAGCTCCACCGGCGCAACAACGGTGCGGGCCAGGGTGTCGGCCCAGATCAGGAAGATTCCCCCGGTCATGGCGGAAACCGGGACCAGCACCCGGTGGTCGGGGCCGAGCACGAGGCGTACCAGGTGGGGGATGATCAGCCCCACGAAGCCCACCGTCCCGGCCAGGGCCACCGCCACCCCGGTGATCAGGGTCGAGAGCAGGAGAATAATTCCTTTGGTCCATTCCACCGGCAGCCCCAGCTGTCCTGCGGTTTCATCCCCGAAGGTCAGGAGGTTGAGGTCTCTCCCGTACAGGCAGATGGCCAGAATGCCAACCACCAGTAAGGGGATGGTATAGATGAAGTACTCGCTCCCCCGCAGGGAGAGGTTCCCCATCAGCCAGAAGACGATCTGCTGCAGGTTCTGCCCCGCCACCGTCAGCAGGTAGGAGAGAACCGCTGACATGAAGGAGTTCATGATCACCCCGGAAAGGATCAGGGTTTCCACCGCCAGGTAGCCGTCCACCTGGGCAATGCGGTAAACCGCAAGGGCGGTGATCAGCGCCCCTACAAATGCCGCCAGGGGCAGGCCGGCGTTCCCCAGGAAGGTTCCGTGGCGGAAGATGATGATCATGACCGCCGCTCCTACCGAAGCGCCGGCGGAAACGCCGATAGTATAAGGTTCGGCCAGGGGGTTGCGGAGCAGGCCCTGCAGGGCAGCCCCTGCCACCGCCAGGGCGGCCCCTACAAAAAAGGCGAGCATCACCCGGGGGAAGCGGATCTCCATGATAATGACATCGATCTGCCGGTTTTGATGAGCCCCCGCCAGATGGGAAAGGCCGGGGAGGTGCGATGCCATCACCCTTAATGCGGCCAGCGGGGAAATGTCCGCGCTGCCGGTGGCGACGCTGCAGGCAACCGTCAGGAGCAGCGCCCCCAGTAACAATACGGTTAGGAACAATCCCCGGACATAATATTTTCCGCCCATGGGCCAGCCGCTACTTGAAGAGTTCGGGGTAGAGCGCCCTGGCGATGGCCTTCACGGCCTGCGCCGAGCGGGGACCCGGCCTGTTGATCATATTGGGATCCAAATTGTTGATAATGCGCCCATCACGAACGGCTTTAATGCTGCTCCAGCCGGGGCGCTTCTGGATAATCTTTTCAACGTCGATGTAGTAGCTGTCGGGCGCCAGGATGACATCCGGGTTCTTCTCCACCACCCTTTCTATGCTGTACATCTGGTAACCCTTGATGTCCGCGGCGATATTGACACCCCCGGCCAGGTTCAGCAGCTCATCAATAAAGGTCTGGCTTCCGGCGGTGTAAAGGGGATCATCCCCTACTTCGATAAACACCCGGGGCCGTTTCGCCGGCGGGATTGCGGCGACCTTTTGCTTCACCTCTTCAAGCTGGGCTTTCATACCGGCAACGATTTTCTCACCCGCTTCGGAGGTAGCCGTTGCTTTCGCTATCAGCCGTATCGCCCGGTAAACCCCCTCTATGCTCTCCGGCTCAACACAAAGGACGGGAACGTTCAGCTTGCGCAGCGAGGCTACGGCATCCCTGTTCATGGTCCACTTGGCCACAACCAGGTCCGGCTTGAGAGAGACTATCTTTTCCACATTCGCCTGGAGATCGCCGATCTTGGGCTTGTTCTTCGCTTCGGGAGGGTAGTCGCAATAGGTGGTAACCCCCACCACGCGATCCCCCAGGCCGAGGGCGAACAAAATCTCCGTATTGCTTGGAGTTAGGGAGACGATGCGCCTGGGGATGTTTTTAACGGTGAGCTCGACCCCGGAATCGTCCCTGATGGTAACGGCAGCAGCCGAAACCGGACGGCTCCCCCCGTCCCCCTGCTTCTGCCGGCAGCCGGCCAGCAGCAGGGCAACAAATGCAACCGCCGCGAAGATCAGAATTAAAACCTTGACACTCCTTTTTCCCATTCAGGTAAACCCCCTAATTGCGTTGCTGCCTTTCTATTTTCTATTTCTCGTTGAGTTAGGCTATTCCTGCTTCTGTTTCCGAACCGGTTTCTTTTATATATCCCGTTGCGGAATCGCCCTTTACAAATGGCGAGATGACCGGGGTTCATACCTGCAGCAAGGTTGGGACATCCATCCAATTCAGGGAATAAATTTGCTTTACCCGTTGATAATATTCTTTGAGCGATACAGGAAGTGGTGTGTCTTAACCATTTTCAGCGGAAGGGAAGACGCCTGGTGCGAAAACCTGGGGTGTCTCTTCTTCTTTTCCCCCGAAAATAAAATATCATGACAAAAAGTAGTCACGGTATTTTACAGGACCCGCCTCCTTTAGGGGGCGGGTTTTCTTGCGGTGGTTCTATAATGCATAGTTCACTTCTTTTCCCTGCGACCGTAGAGCCAACCGACCCAGATGAGGCACGCACCGAGCACGCCGAACATGAATACGCGAGGTACTATTGGAAGGAAGCCCAGGTCCCAGAGCAAAGCTTTTGTTACAACCATTCCGAAGATTACTATGGCCAGGATGCGAAGCGGAGGATACCGGCGAACCATTCCAAAGACAAGCGCGATGACCGCGCTGGCAACCCATAAAAACGAGATACAGACATTTAAGGCGTCCCGCCACATCGTAGGACCGAAAAAGCTCCAGCGTTCAAAAGCAGCGAATGTCTCTGCCGAAGCCCAGTAAAGCCCGATTATGTAGGATACTATACTTAAGGTGTTTCTGAGTTCAGCCTTCTCCTTTGCCAAAAAAGCAATTACTGCCCCTGAAGTACACACACTTGCATAGGCAAGCGTCCGCAGATTAAAGAACGGAATCCACAAGGAATGAACAGATATGGTACCCTTCCATATTGTCAAGACAGAAGCGGCCGTCCACACCAGCAGAGCTGTAGTTTTGACGGGTTCGGAAGTTGTACGGGAAAAACAGATCCCAGCCAGAATACCCCACCCCACCGCAGTACAAAGGTAAGCGGCAGACTTCCAGTAATACCAATGAAGATGATAAAAGATATGACTTGGTTCCGAGTAAGCTGCATACGAAGCCAGCAAGAAAGTAAACACAGCGAGAAAATCCGCACTCTTCTCTTCGTGGCCGGCACTCCTCCACGCCAGAAAGGCGCCGGCCGCAATGCTTGCTGCTAACCCAGCAAACCCCCAGTTAAAGATAGGAGATATTTTTAATGCTTCAGATTCATAGTAATATGCACCGCTTACCAGTGATGCCAGTGCAGAGAATCCCCATACCCAGGGAGAAATGATCCTTAACACAGTAATACTGAACCTCTGGCCCGCGGGGCAGAGCAAAACGGACGCTGCTGCCCAGCTTACAGGTACAGGCCACCATATTTCTGATTTACTGCACAAGAAAGGTACCGCCAGCAGCAACCAGGCAAGTCCGGGGACAAGCCAGGCCCAGGCCAGTATTTCAACTCCAGGCCGGTGCCGCAGTGATACCACCCCCGCCCCGAGACAAGCAACACCCAATACCACCAGAAAGACACCGTTCGCTGTTGCGTCAAGCCAGTGGAAAAAGAAAATTACGGTTAAGGCCAGTACCGCTGAAGATGAAGCTGCCAGGCTTGCTTCGACACTGTTCAGGGTTCCTTTCCATCCCCTGATGAAAGCACTGCCGGCAAATAAACAGAAATAAAGGCAAGCAAAAATAAACGCTTCCCAATAGAAAGCAACATGAAAAACACAAACTTGATCGACCCATCCCCAGAACAAGAGCGTCGAACATGCAAGGGCGATCATGGATAACCAGCCCCACCGCCTGAGAAAAGAAGCAACCAGCACACCTGAGTTTAGGAGCGCCAGGTAAGACAGAAAAAAGATATACTGCGAGCTTCCCCCATCCTGATTTAATAAGACAGGGACGAGGTAGCCGCCAAGACCTGTGAGGATACACAGGCTGAGAGCATTCCTTCTCGTCGAGAGAACAATACCCGCAGCGGTCACCAGAGCCATTAATACAAAGGATGGGGCGATACCAACAAGCTGGTATTTCATATGCATTGCCCAAAAAGTCACGTATAACAGCGCAAGTCCACCGCCTGACAGGCCCTCGCTCACCCACTGTGCTGCTCTTCTCCTGGCATATTCGCCTCCGAAGAGCAGTATCGTGCCCATCATCATACCCACGACAACGCGGCCCCAGGGACCAACATAACGCCATCCGTAAGCAATGCCGAATGCAAGGGCAAGCAGGGTCAGGAGTACACCGGCCCACAGCGCCCATTTCCCACTGATCGCCTCCAAGTCAAGCCAAGCCGAACGTGACGACACTTCAACAGGAGTGGTTTCAGCATGTACATCTGCAGGAGGGGGCTCGACTGGCATTGGAGCAACTGGTACAACATTTGGCGGTTCAGGTGATTGCGGTAGAATTTTTGCGTCCGGTTTTATGCCTAATTGAGATTCGATCCGGGAGACGCTCTTGCTGAGCCTGAGTATAGCCCGTTCTACTGCTGCCAGGCGTTCCTCAAGAAGTTCCAGCTGCTTATCCAAAAAACATCCCCCCCATTTTGAGGTAATTGATACTAAGTTCGCTAACTTTTTCTATTTTCCTCCTCCAAGAAATTCACCTGCCTATCAAAGGCTTTTTTACTTTTTGCTATAGATTAAGGATTTTCCTGCCAATATTATCCTGGCCCCTTCAACTATATCTAAGTCCTTTCAACCCCTATTTCCTCCGTTTCTTCTCCGCTTTCACTCCTCTTTTGTTCCGAAATTCACAATTAAGTAGAACTTAAACCCTGTCGCCTCATTGCCTTCCTAAGTAAAAATGTCCTTGAGCAAGGTTCAGGCCCTTATTGCCAGCGTCGTAGCCCTGGTGGCTGCCCAGTTGGGTTTTTCCCGCCTGGTGGACACCCTCTTCCCTCTGGTTGGTTACGGGGGTCTGTTGTTGCTAGGAGCCCTGGCCTATTATTTCCTGCGCGAAAACCTGCCTATTATGCTTCCTAACTTTTTTCTTAAACGTCTTCTTCCTGCCTGGGTCCGCAAAGTTTTACCTGTAAAGAAAAAGACTAAAAGCCGCCCTGGCGGAATATCTCCATCTATATCCCTTATTAGCATTTCCCCTTTTGAGTAGATAGGTATTAAGGGGTACAGTTTTTGAAGTGAGGCAGGTACTTAGTATTCCAGAAAGGAATATTTACTATAGCAGGAATTTATAAGCTGAGAGCGAATAAGTGGAAATATCATGGGGGAAGGAGGGAAATCTTCTTGGAGAGTAAAACAGTTATAGATAATACGAGTAGAAAAGGGAGAAAAGTTTATTTAGAGCAATCTCTAAAAGAGGTTGGGGTGCGGTTATTCCAGGAGCCCTGGCCTTTAGGAGCAGGTGCCCTTGCCCTGACCATCACTAATCTATTTATGTTCATATACGCTCGTGCCTTGGGCGTATTTCCCCAGATGGCCATGTGGGGAAGCTGGCTTTATAACTTAATAGGGCTCAAGACGGAAAGTCCCTTTATCCCCTACCCAGTAAAGCCCCCTTATTTGGATATGCACAGTTTACTAGATATAGGTATTATCTTCGGTGCCCTAGAGGCTTCTTTGTTAGCCCGGGAATTTAAAATCCGGCGAGAAGACGGGCAAGGTTATCTTTTTGGGGCCCTTGGCGGTATTTTAATGGGTTTGGGTACAGTACTGATGCCGCCGTGCAATGTTGGCGGTTTTTGGGTGGCTACCATGGCCTTTTCTTTAAGCGGACCTTTGGCGGCTATAGGACTTCTGTTAGGTGCTTATGTGGGAGGGAAAATCTTACAAGGTCACATACATAGAGCCCTGCTCAAGGTAGATTTTACTCAGGCCCTGGAAGGAGAAGCTGTTCCGCCACGCTCCGTGTCTCTACAGCCCCAAAACGGCATTTTGGTATTCATCCTTATAGTCATCCTGGCTATAGTTTATCATCGCCTGGGCATGCTTAAAAATGCTGGACTATTCTTGTTCGGCGTCCTTTTCGGTGTAATCATCCAACGCTCCCGCCTGTGTTTTGTGGCTGCTTTCCGGGAGATCTTGGTAAGCCGTGATGGGAAGGTTATGAAATGGGTTTTGGCTAGCATGGCCGTTGGCGCCTTAGGTTTTGCCCTTCTCAAGGGCCAGGGCTACCAGCCCCAGCATATGGTTTTCCCCGCCGGCTGGCATAATATTGTAGGCGGCTTTATCTTTGGGATTGGAATGGTTCTTGCGGGGGGGTGCGGCCTAGGGATTCTAGTACGTAGCGGCGAGGGTTATACCCGCTCCTGGGTAGCCTGTCTTACTGCCATGTTAACTTCTGGAGCCTGGGTACATCTTTACGGCCAGAAGGTAGGCCAAGGGTGGCTCTATGGTAAGCCGGTATACCTACCCGAAGCCCTGGGTTGGGGTGGAGCGCTAATCTTTGTTTACGGCTTCTTACTGCTATTCTATTTGTTTATCCTATGGGTGGAGGCAGGAAAATATGAAAAAGCTTAAGGCTACAAAAATCGGCAACAACCACTACCAGGTGGATCTGCGAGGGTGGATGTGCCCCTATCCTAAATATGCCATCGAAATACTTTTGGAAAAATTGCCATCGGCCAGCTGTATGGACCTGCTGGTCGATTGTCCTGCGGCTACCAAGGATGTACCGGAAGTGATCAAAAGCAGATGCTGTAACGTGCAGGAGGTTATTCCTATAAGCGATGGGGAATGGCGGATTAGAGTGAACAAATAATTGCAGCCTTACTAGCTACTAAAATATGGTATTCCCCCTCTAAATTTATGAGGGGGGTTACCATTTCTGGAACCTTAACACATAGCCTAGTATAAGTGCCTCTGGATGAAGAAAGTAATTAATATAGAACTAAAGGAGTTTTGAGGAGTTACAGGAAAATAGCCACCGCATGGCGAACTCTTAAACTAATCCCTAAAGCAAGGTAGAAAATAAAAGGGGAGGATTACCAGGTTAGCAAAGGAAGATATGTTCGGCTTCGCCTCTGTGCGAGGGAAACAATTAATTATCTACCGAGAGATAGTCAAAGATCCGTTTTATGCTACATTCTGGATTTACTGGGCTACTTGAGCAAACAAGAAGTCGAGCTGGAAAAGCTTTTATTTGCCTGCCAGAATTTCTTCTTGCTCTTGTCAAAAAAAGCGAACTTTATCCTGGAAAAATAGCAGGTGACTTTCAGTCCCCTTTTCATCGGGGCTAGGAGTGCAACGTCGGTATTAAGGAGCAGCTTGCCGAGCGCGGCGTGACCGGTTTCGAGGGCGCCGCTGGCCGCAAGTGGAACAGGCGGTCCTACTCGGAGATGGTGGCCGGACGACGACGATGGAGGCGCACTTGCAGGGCACGGCGAACCGGCTGCTCTAGCATGGCCACGACCTGGTCAAGGTGAGCACGCACGCCGGGGCCTGCGAGAAATGCGCCCGGTAACAGGGGAAAGTGCTGAGCCTGACAGGGCGGACGCTCGGCTATCCGACGCTGCAAGAGGCGAAGGACGCGGGGTTGTTTCACCCGAGGTGCCGGCACGCATATGGGCTCTACATAGATTTCGATCAGGAAATTAAAAAGCTGGATGAAGAATTGCAAGAAGGCAAAGAACCTGGTAAAATTGAGAAAAGGCCATCAGTTAAGCCTCGATTGCAGATACCTTTAAAGAACTGGGTGCTTACGGGTTGTTGGTGAGCTTTATGGAGGCGAGGTTCCGGAACAGCGCATCAAGCGTTTGATAAAAGAAGGGAAAATGCCGGCGGAAGCTGTAGCTACGGCAAAAAGTTTTTGGGAATCCAGGTTGCAGGAACCGGTGGTGGATCCCCGTGGTATCGAAGTTATAGTGACGATGGACGATCTTTATCACCTTATCGTCGATCCACGGATCTGGCGCCGTCCGGAGCGCATAGAAAAAATCTTGACTTCCGTTGTAGAGGTTGTTGAGTCCAAGATTCCCGGCTTTGAAATCCTGATTTCTGAATGGGAAGAAGATGGCAAAAAGACTTACACATATGCCGTTCTTTCGCTGGACAAGACCGTGAAAACGGCACATGTGGTTGACGAGAAAAAGATACGCCAGTTAAAGAGGGGTGCGAAAGTTTTATGGAGCAAATAATTGATGCCAGCATCGAATACAGCGACAAAACGGACGTCCTGGTTCTTTGGGCTGAACCCGCCCGGCCGGAGTGGGAACCTGATCCGAGAGATGGTTTGTTGTGTATTTTCCGTGGTGCGGGTAAGGATGAAGTGGTTGGCGTCGAAATCGTAGGTTTTAGCAAATTTAAGGCATGGGACGAACTACAGAAATTACCGGTGCTGTGGAGGTTGAAAGGGCAAAAACCGCTTAGGACGGTAGATTTGCTTAAGTATTTACAATCAACTTTGAAAGGGCGAACGGAACAGGCGGCAGGTTTAGCGTAAAAACACCCGTTTAGCGGGTATTTTTCTTCAGGTTTTTCGGGACCCCTTCAACGGCGATGCCGTAAATGGAGGGGTCGCTGAATTTCATTGGGAACATCCGCCTGCTGTAGCACCAGCAGCGGCGCTTCTCGTCCCAGAACACGTCACCGGAAATGAGTTACAACGGCCTGGTGGGAATGAAATCGACGCCGCGCTCCTTCCATAAACGGGCGGGAGTGCTCCTTGCCTAAGCGGATTATGGTGGGCTTCAATCCCTGTTGGCGTAGAATCCAAAGACGTGTGTTATTACCGACCGTTACTGACTGACGGTCGTTTTGTACTTTCATTCCCTTTTCATCATGGTTAGGAGTGCAACATTGTTTCATGAGGATGAATGCCTTACTGTCAAGGATGTCTTTCAGTCCCCTTTTCATCGGGGTTAGGAGTGCAACTACCCAGTCGAGCGGACGGCTATGGGTTTAGTAAGACTTTCAGTCCTCTTGGACTTCCCCCGGTTAATTGGACACCAACTTAAGCAACTTTTATCTGGTTCTCTTAGTTTTTCTCGAATTCTTCAGGACTCTCATAACCAAGGGCTGAATGCTACCTGAAACGATTGTAAAAAACCTCGATGTATTCGAAGTTTCCAGTTTTGCTTCTGACCGGCTTTTATAGTGGCGATGGTACACCAGTTCCGTCTTCAATGTTTTGAAGAAGCTCTCCATGGGAGAGTTGTCCCAGCAATCGCCCTTGCGACTCATGGAGCAGATGAATCCATGTTCCCGGAGCAGTTGCTGATAATCGAAGCTTGCATACTGGCTGCCGCGGTCGGAGTGGATGATCAGCCCCCGGCCTGGACGGCGGTTGGTGACAGCCATATTCAGGGCCTCGATGACCAGTCGGGGTTAGGAGTGCAACCACAAATGATATCTGGAAAACGATTACCTGATAATCTTTCAGTCCCCTTTTCATCGGGGTTAGGAGTGCAACAAAAGGATTTCGTGGACTTTCTCAAGCGCCGTCCGGACTTTCAGTCCCCTTTTCATCGGGGTTAGGAGTGCAACTTAATCAGCTGCCTGGCCACTTCTTCAACCTCCGCTTTCAGTCCCCTTTTCATCGGGGTTAGGAGTGCAACGAGCTATAGCATCGCATGCATGGAATACCTTCAAGGCGCTTTCAGTCCCCTTTTCATCGGGGTTAGGAGTGCAACTGTTGCCGACCCGAAAGCGGAGAAGGCGAAGCCAACCCTTTCAGTCCCCTTTTCATCGGGGTTAGGGGTCAAGTCCCATTCTTTCTGTAAAAACGTAGACAGCCTGGTTCAAGCCACAACATCATGTTGATCGGACCTTCTATCGTGATCGTCATTGCTGACGCTGCTTTCAGGAATCAACCCCAAACTCTT
>CADDZD010000064.1 GCA_902812385.1 Clostridia bacterium
CTCTTTTGGTGGACGTGAGGGGATTCGAACCCCTGGCCTCTAGAGTGCGATTCTAGCGCTCTCCCAACTGAGCTACACGCCCATTACCTTCCCTAATATTATCTTGCAAGAGCCCCGCTGTCAAGTGCAAAGAAAATCATTCAGGCGCTTTACGCAGTTCCTCCACAATTCTTTCCCTCATCCCCCGCTTTACAAAGGCGTCAACATCTTTGAAATCAAGGTGGGGAAAGGTCTCCAGTATCTCTTTACCCATTATCGTGCCTTCCCTCAGTAAATTTGCTTTCTCAAGCATTTCCAGAGTCCGCTCGTCCGTTTTACCGAGTTTAATAAACTCATCATACAACTGGAGTAGTTCTTCCCAAAATTTGCGAGGCAACTGGCCACTATTCCCCAAAATATTTCCCTCCATATAGATCAGCTTAAACCACTAAACTTTTGTTTACGAAGTGCTTCGTAGACAACAATGGCCACCGCGTTAGATAAATTTAAACACCTTGCTGCAGGAACCATGGGAATACGAAGACAAAACTCTTGATTCTTTTCCAAAAGCTCTCCCGGAAGTCCCCTGGTTTCGCTTCCAAAAACAATAAAGTCGCCTTTTTTAAAATCAACGCTTGTATAGTTATTTTTTCCTTTGGTCGATATATAGTAGTAAGTTGCTTCCGGATATTTATTACGCAGCTCCTGGAACGAATCATAGTAAGATATCCTTACAAGATCCCAGTAATCAAGGCCTGCCCTTTTAAGAAAGCGATCCTGGAGGGAAAAACCAAGGGGCCCAATAAGGTGCAAATTGCACCCGGTCGCAGCACAAAGCCGGGCTATATTACCCGTATTTTGTGGAATATCGGGCTCGTAAAGCACAATGTTAAACATCCTCGATTCCTTCTTTGAACATTATAACTCGATAAATTTGGAGATGTCTATCACCTCTTTGAGTAAGACATATATTAGTCGACATACCATTCGCCTTGCGAAATACCTGTGGGTAAGTTAAAAGCGCTTTATCGTTGGGCTAGATTTTGCTAGGGGTCCTCCGCTATAATAATTAAGCACAAAAAAGTGGAGGTAATCTTTTTGCCGAAAAAACGCTATCATGACTCGTTATGGAAACCTGTTGGAAAAGCCATCACCCACTATAACATGATACAGGAGGGAGACAGAATTGCCGCCGGCCTTTCCGGCGGTAAGGACAGCCTCACCCTGCTCACTGTTTTATCAGAAATAAGGGAATTTTCACCTGTTAAATTTGAAATCGTGGGAGTAACCGTTGACCTGGGGTTTGGAGCATCCCTCGACCCCATCCGAGATTTCTGCCGTGAGAAGGGTATTACCTGGTCATGTGTTCATACCCAGATCGGGCCGATTGTGTTTGAATATCGCCAGGAACCCAACCCCTGTTCTCTTTGCAGCAAGATGCGCAACGGTGCCTTGCACTCCGCCGCCAAACAGTTGGGGTGTAACAAGGTAGCTCTTGCACACCACCTTGACGATGCCATTGAGACATTCTTTTTATGCCTTTTTTACGAACGACGGATCAAAACTTTCCAGCCGGTCAGCTACCTGTCACGGCGGGAGATCACGTTGATCCGGCCGTTAATCTACGTTAGGGAGAAGACGATCGAGCACTTCGTTCAAACCTTTCAGTTCCCCGTTGTTCAAAACCCTTGTCCTGCCAATCACCATACTAAGCGGGAAGAAATGAAGGAGTTAGTGGCTTACCTTGAACATAAGTTTCCCGGTGTCAGGAACAGGCTTCTAACAGCCTTCATCAATGCAAACCCGGATTATCTCTGGAAAAAATGATCCCTAAAAAATTGGACGGCGGTTTCACCCATTGCTTCATAACCGGCCTTGTTAGGGTGAACTCCGTCTACATATAGATTATCACTCGGAGCGCCTGACTTAGGATCTATAAATGGTGTAGCAAAATCTATTATTGCTAGTTCGAACCGTCCGGCGGTATCCCGGTAGGCCGAGCAGATCCGTTTAAGCTTTTCGGATACCAAGGGATCATCTACAGGAAGAGGAAGGCCTATAACCGGTTGGATATTATTATCAACAGCAGCTTTGATCATTTCTTCCAGGTAGTAAACCGTTTGGGCAATGGTAACCTCGCTGCAGAAGGCATCATTGGTGCCGCCAAGTATCACTACGGCAACCGGATGCCTGTCGAGCACATCCCTTTGAAACCTTCTCGCCATATCCTCGACGGTATCCCCGTTTACCCCGGCGTTCACCAAATTGAGAAAATTGAGACCGCTTTTACGGGCAGCGTAACAAACCCAGGAATACCTGGGCCCGTAAGGGTAACCGTAAGTGAGACTGTCACCTAAACAAACGATTCTTTTCCTGCGGTCCATTCTGCTGCCCCCTTTATGACTTAACCTCGAGGCTGCGCAGCCTGTTGATGGCAGCCGCAATCTCGTATCTGCGCGGCCTGGCGTAATCCCCTACTTTTTCATCTTTGAAAGGAGCAATAATATCGAGCCCATATTTATCCAAATCTCGCTCTACGCTGTCTATTACCTCCGCAAGGGTCCGGTGGCCATCAAAATACCTTTTCCAGGCATAAAAGATAATGTCGGCAATGGCGCGGGTCTGGCTGACATCTACAAGCTGCTCCACGTGATCAAGTTCTATCCGGTAATGACCGAATTGAACAGTATCCAAACCCTTTGCCCCAACCTTTACTTTTCGTCCCCGCTGGGGGTCGAAGCTTTGCGGCAAGGGAATGCGCGGCCTGATCTCTCCGAATTCATCTCCCCCTTCAGGAATCCTTCGCAACTGATACTTCTGTGTTATGGTCCTTGCCTGGGCTGTGACATTGCGCGGCCTATACTCGTCCATCATGATAACGTGATCCGCCACATCCAGATAGTCTCCTGACCCTCCCACCACAATAATGCTGGATACGCCGAAATCTTTCCACAACTGGCGTACCTTATCCAGAAACGGGGTAATCGGTTCCTTTTCTTTTGAAACAAGGGCCTGCATCCGCACATCCCTGATCATGAAATTGGTAGCACTGGTGTCCTCGTCGATAAGAAGCAATTTACATCCGACTTCGAGCGCTTCAATGATGTTAGCGGCCTGGGACGTACTGCCGCTGGCATTTTCTGTGGAAAAACGACGGGTGTCCTGGTTAAAGGGAAGATTATTAATGAAAGGACTGATGTCAACCTTTTCAACCCTTCTCCCGTCCTCTGCTCGAATTTTCACAGCATCCCTGATTGTGATTACCCATTCCCTGCCATCTCCCGGGATGTGATTATAAATTCCTCTTTCAACCGCCCTAAGCAGCGTGGATTTGCCGTGGTACCCCCCTCCCACGATCAACGTCACACCTTGCGGTATTCCCATTCCTTTAATGGTCCCGTGGTTTGGCACGTCAAAGCTCACTTCAAGATCAGGGGGGCATTGAAAAGGAATGACATTTGCTCCAGTCAATGGCTGGTCACTGATACCGCTCCGGCGCGGCAGGATGGAACCGTTGGCGATAAACGCAACGAGAGAACGCTTACTAAGGGAATCCCTGATATATTCCTGGTCCTCCATAAGAGTGACATACTCATTGAGTTCCTTGCGGTTAATTGCAATATGAAAAAGACTGTTTTCTACAATGGCAGGGATTTCCTGAAAGAACATTTTTTCGGCTGCCTTACCCATAATGGTGCGGCCCCTGGCAGGGAGACCGCAAACGAAACGCGCTTCCACGTAATCCTCGTTGATGACCACTGCGCTTCGCTCGAGGATCACCTGCTTACCGGAGTCAATAGCTATCAAGCCGCTTTTCCCCGTACCCCGAACACCAGAGGAGAATCTGCCAACCGCCTGTGCGAAACACCTGGCAAGATAGTCATTCAGGGCAATCTTTCTGGCCCTGGTCTGGTAAAGGTTAGGTGGAAAGGCTGCCTCCCTCTGGGCTATCCTGACCCTCACCTTCGAAGGAGCTGCGAAGGGGTCCCCCTGTACATGATCGATATAAAGATGGAATTTTCCGAAGTCGTAAACACCCAGGATCTCCTGATACGCCTTATACCCCCTTCCGTCAATAGTGTACAGCTTTGTCCTCAATACCCGGCAATCCTGCATTTTTTACACCTCTTTGACCGCATTTCCGCCTGCATATGCTTCCAGTTTCGTTAACTGCTCACCCGTTCCGATGGCAATTAAAAGATCGTTGGCCCTGATCTCCTCATCGGCGCGCGGCACCCCGATAAACTCATCTTCCCGTTTGATGGCAATAATCAATGTGCCTGTTTTATCCAGTATCCGTGACTCTCGAATCGATTTGTTCACAAGGGGGGACTCGCTTAAAACCACTATTTCTTCAATTTCTATTTCAGTTCTGTGATCATGGAGGATCGTATCCACAAATTCGACCGTGGCCGGCTTTAAAATAGAGATCGCCAGCCGCCTCCCCCCAATGGCTTCGGGCGCAATCACCTTGTCGGCACCGGCTCGCATTAACTTGCTTTCGGAATCCTCCCTGCTTGCCCTGGCGGCCACTTTGATCCCCGGGTTTAACTCCTTGCAGGTTAAGGTGATAAAAACATTATCCGCATCGGACGGCAATGTCGCTATAAGACCGCGGGCCCTGTGAATTCCTGCCTCGATCAAAGTGCTGTCCGCTGTGGCATCCCCCTCCAAAACAAGAATACCTTGTTCCCGCATCTCCCGGACAACACTTTCGTCATTTTCTATTACCACAAATGGAATTTTATCGTGCTGAAACCGCTCGACTACCTGTCGTCCAACCCTACCAGCCCCACAGATAATAATGTGGTTATCAAGTTTAGAGATTTTCCTCTGCATACTCTGCCTCCCCAAAACCTCACTCAACCTTCCCTCCACAATAACTGCAAATCCGGTGCCAAACACATATAAGACAAACCCTATCCCGAACAATGTAAAGATCATTGTAAATATCTTTCCGGCTGGCGTCACAGGAACAATGTCCCCGTAGCCGACCGCCGTAAGGGAAACAACGGTAAACCATAAGGCATCGAGAAAGGAGTAACCCTCGAGATATTTAATTCCGAAGACACTGAGCAGAATTATCAGCAGCAAACATGCCAGCAAGCGGGCCCATAGCGGAACCTTCTTCACCCATTCATCTCTCCGTCATGCTTTCGTCTCGTTTTCAGCATTAGCAAGAGCCCATGCCTCATCAACAAGCATCGATACCAGCTCTGTAAAGGAAATTCCCGCTGCTTTTGCGGCATCCGGGAACAGGCTGGTCTCGGTCATCCCTGGAATTGTATTTGCCTCCAATACATAAGGAACATCATCGGCGCTGACCATAAAATCAACCCGTGCAAACTGCCTGCAGTTAAGTGCTTTAAAGGTTTTTAAAGCCATTGCTTCAACCTTTTGAGCAACCTGTGGGGAAATTCGGGCAGGGATGATATGGTGACTTAAACCTTTGCTGTATTTTGCCGTGTAATCGTAAAATCCGGTTTCCGAAACAATTTCAATTAATGGTAGTAACTGAGGCTCTGTGGTCCCAAGAACCGATGCCGTTACCTCGACACCCTCAATAAACTTTTCAGCTAAAATCGTGTCGTCATACTGCAGCGCATCATGGATAGCCTTCTCCAGGTCTATCTCATTTCGAGCCACGGAAATACCAATCGTAGACCCCTGGCGGGCAGGTTTCACAACCACCGGGAATCCCAGTTTATAAATCGCACTGGCGGCTGCCTGTTTCAAATCCGTGTTTCTCAATTCTTCTTCAGTAAAAACATGAAAGGGTGGAGTTTCAATTCCCTCGTAGATCAGGACTTTCTTCGTCATCACCTTATCCATGGCCAGGGCACTTGCAAGGACACCTGAACCCGTATAGGGAAAGCCCAGCATTTCAAGCAAACCCTGGATTATCCCGTCTTCACCGTACCTGCCGTGAAGAGCGATAAAGACTACATCAGGATGAAACTCCTCGAGATCTCGTACTAAATTTAAAGCCGGGTCAATTTCCCGAACTAAATATCCGTTATCGGCAAGGGCTTTAGAGATCTGTTTGCCTGTCTTGATGGAGATCTCTCGTTCTGAAGAACGGCCTCCCAGCAACACAGCAACTTTCCGTGGTTTCATTACCACTGTAAGTTCACCTCAGTATTTTAAAAGTGCAGTTCCTGATTCCTTAACTATTCGTATGTCTTCAAAATGATGCTTTGACACATTCATTTTTTTTCGTTATAATTATACACTGAAAAGTGGAAAAACGCAGGGGTGTAGCTCAATTGGTAGAGTAGCGGACTCCAAATCCGTTGGTTGCGGGTTCGAGCCCTGCCACCCCTGCCAACCCAGATAAATCAACGTTTCCGGCCTCCGAAGGACCCAAAAGAATCCGCTGGTTCTTGGGAGGCCTGATTTTTATGCCTAGAAGGGGTACCACTAACAGACGCCCGCCCACGAAGCGTACCGGCTGGCAGGACCTGCTGTCCGAGTTTATCCTGCTGAAGCGGGCTGAAGGTATGGCCCGGCGTACACTGGACGATTACGAATGTCACATTACCTGGTTCTTTTTACGGTTCCCTGTAGGCCTGGAAGATTATGAAGCCTTGCGCCGCTCCCTGCTCACCTATCTTGCCGAACCTGTGGCTCCAGGCACAAGGAACATCAGGTTAAACAACCTGAAAGCCTTCTTTAACTGGTGCGTCGCCAGCGGCTATCTCCCAGAGAATCCTGCCGCCGGGATTAAGAAGGCTAAGGATGAGGGGAATATTCGGCATGTTCCCCCGGAAGACATCCAGAAGCTCTTAAAGCAGCCGAATAGGAAGACATACGTCGGCCTGCGGGATTATTGCATGCTTCTTTTACAGGTTGACACCGGCATCAGGCCGGGCGAGATGTGCCAGATGTTACCCAACGATGTCAACCTTGAGGCAAGGGAGGTTTATGTACGGCCTGGCGTGGCCAAGACCCGGACTGGCAGAACGCTGCCCATATCGCCCCTGACGGCTGATGCCCTGCGCCAGCTGATGAAGGCAAGGCCAAAGTGGTGGAGTGAAAAGACTCCCTTGTTTGCCAGTGAATACGGCAACCCGCTGAGTTCCTGGTGGTGGTGCAAGCGATTTAAACAGTATAGCGACCGGGCCGGCGTGGAAGACCACCCTATTCCCTGCGCCATACTGCAGCCATAGAACTCCTGCGTAATTGCGCTGATGCCTTCACAGTACAGCGAATGCTACGAGCAACTCAAACTAATGCCGGGCAACGATATGCCCTCCAGCAACCGCCGCGCCATCATACCGGGCGCCCTCTACTCCCCCACCATGCCGCGGACGACCAATACACTGGGCACCTTCTTCCTCGGCCGCGGTAGCGAGGACGGGCTGACGGGAAAACCCAGGGGCGTTGTCTGGCGGCTGTATGCCGACCGCTACTACCAGGACCTGGGCGGACCCAATGGCATCAGCATGCCCTGGATCGACGTTACCGCCGACTGGCAGGTGGACGAAGAAAGCAGGACCATCTAAGGACCATCTACTTCGTTACCCGCGACGGCGCCCTGAAGGCCGTGGACTTCAGCCACGTGATACCCAGGACCCAGTTGCAGGACGCCTTCCAGGCGGCCGGTAACACCTTCAAGGTCATCTTCGATAAGAACCGTCAGACCCTCTACGGCATCAACGGCGAGCTCGACCCCTACCATAAAGACTCTACGTGCCCATGACCCGGTGGTCTACCTGCTGGGCATTAGTCTGCTGGAAAACGATATGGTCTGGACCGGCAGCGACACCGCGTCAGTGCCCCTGCGAAACGACCGCACCGCTTATACGTACTACATCGACGTGCGGGCCAGCAAACAGGATGGCGTGGTGCAGAAGCACGCCGACATAGACGCCGTCCTGCAGGCGGTCTACGCACTCACCGGCCACCACTACAGCTGGCGCTACGACCAGCCCACCAACACTCTCTACCTGGAGAGCGGCGAGGGATCAATAAAGCTCTTTGACGGGAATACATGGTGGTGATAGGCATGGAAGCTCTGCTGTTCTTTGTGGCGGTCTTTGTCGGCATGATTATCCTGGGCATGCTGTTTGACCACAGGGGGCTACTCCTAGGTGGCCTCCTATGGCTGCTCTACCTGTTCAGAATGGTGGTGTTGGGGCCGGTCATTATCGCCGTCAGCATCTGGGCAATGGCCAAGTTTGGTGTGTACGCTTGGATTGACAGCTATATCCATGTCTCCAAATCCCCCTTCGCTGATTTCCTTATACCTTTCCTTTGCTTCTTCTCAGGCGTATCAGTATATCTCATCTTCGCCTCTACTATGGACGCCGTTATGGAGCGTTTGGGTAAGAAGTATGGATTCAAATGGTAGTCCTACACACAGGTAGAGCCACCGTCAAACTGGCGGTGGCTCTACTTACTTGCCGCTTCTATTACTTCGCGCCTTTAACTGCATACCGTTCCTGAAGCCTGGAGGCGCCCTGTCCCGGAGGGGACGCAATCAGCCCCAGCTTCCAGGCCTCCTCGGCGACCCGCTGGGAGCAGGCGTTAACCTTATTCAGGGCCTCAAGGAGACGGGGATGATTAAACCGCCCCTCCTCGATAGCCCACTTGCAAACCTCGAACCCCGGCTTGTACAGGCCATTCTGCCACTGCGAATAATCGTAATAAGCCTTCTCCGCTTCAGCCACCCAGGCGGCTTTCTCGCGCAGTTTACCTATCTTATCCTCTACCCTGCTCTTGATTTCCCGGAACAGGAGGTAGCGGCGTGACGGCCAGAGCCAGCTCAGGAAGTGGATCTTCAGGCGGCGTTTGACTGATGCTATCCTGCCTTCAAGGGCCGCGATCCTGTCCTCTATCGCTTCCGGCACCAGCTGGACTGCCTCATAAACTGCTTTATTCACGTGCATCTTGGCCTCCTCCAGGGAGGCAGCCCGCACGCTGTTTGCCGCTTTCCGGCCGAGAATCGCGCCGGCCACAGCCCCGAGGACGCCCCCAATGGCTGCCCCAACCGGTCCTAACACTGCGCCACCCAGGGCCAGGCCCACCTTGCCCCCGAGCCAACCGCCACCGCCCACAAAAGCCACATCTGTAAAGACGTTCCCGCAGGCTTCAAAGATGTTAATACGGCCCTCAAGGAGTCGAATTCCCTCTCTCACCGTGGACAGTGCCAGCGTAATTACGGGCACATGGAAGGGCATTGCGTGAATCCCGTGCACGGCATGGACGGTGTTATGTACGTGATCCGCGACCTGGGAGTGGATCAGGTCCTTGTCGACGATAACGTGGCCGTTGTCGGCGAAATGGTGGCCCATTTCCGCGTTAACGAGGACCGGGATGTTATGATAACGTTCCAGATGTTCCTGAATGAGGCTGGGATCCATGACGCACTTGACCTGCATGGGGTGCCCGTCCACCAGCAGGTCCCATCCTTCCTGGTTAGGGGTGTCGGGAAACTCCACCACGTGGCCCTGGGCGGCCAGGTGGGCCGCCGCTATCTGCTCGGCCGTATACCCCTGCAGCCTCTCTATGTTGCCGGCAATCGAAGCAGCGCCGCCGGAGAAGAAATGGTCGTGGACATACGCGTCAAGCCGGTTAAAGGTATCCAGGTCCAGCTTGCTGGAGAAGTCCATGGCTTCCAGGACCCGATCATCCATCATGGCCAGGTGATGGACGACGTCGTACGTCGTCATTCCAGCCACGGCCGCCGGTTCGACCAGGCGATACCACGAGTCGCCGGCCAGCTCTTTGAGCTTGTCTTTGGTGACGATAACCCGGCTGAGTTCAGATTCAAGCGCCCTCCACAGGCGCCAGCGCAGCCATAACACGCCGGCCACCGCGCCACCGGCGCCCAGCAAAATCCCTCCGAGCATGCTCCTCTCCTTCCTGTGCGATATAGGCTAAACCAGCACAAAGGGCGACCTGCCACGGGTCGCCCTTAACTGTCTCTTCCTTGGCTCACCTCCCGGCAACCCGGCCGCCATGGCTTTAAAGCCGCAGGCCCGTGGCTTTGCGTCCC
The DNA here is from genome assembly GCA_902812385.1 of Clostridia bacterium. GTDB lineage: Bacteria > Bacillota > DSM-12270 > Thermacetogeniales > Thermacetogeniaceae > DULK01. Next base: position 9,980 of record CADDZD010000064.1, read on the forward strand.
TGCCTTTCGACAGGTTTGCCCTGAGCGGGATGGAGCATTTATTCGTCTGACCTTTCTACTTCGTCTGGTAGTTTATCCATCATATTATAAAGTTCCCTCAATACAGGATCCTCATCCCAGTCCCGCGGCCTTATCGGTACTCCCATGTAAGTCGGCTCTTCATCCCACCATCCGCCGCTCTCCAGCAATCCATAATCCTCCCTGCGCAATTCGTCATAATCTTCGCCTTGATAGTAAGTCCATGTATCGTAACTGTTGAGTTCGCGTAGAAGCTCCTTCTCTTCACCCTCCAGCAAGTAGTCATCGTCAAAAACCATAACCCTCACCTCCACGAAGACTATTCGACACCGGCTGCCAAACTCCTCCTGCGGCCATGCAGAGGATACAGGTGCGACCACTCACCTCCATGACAAACTAAAATAGTCACCTGCTCCCGGCGACCACTATTCCTGCCTCCTCCACCCTCCAGTGCCCGCCATCAACAGTCCATGGTTTTGAGCCACTCAATGTCTTCTTCCTGATTGCCTTTGTGGGAAACGAGCACTTTATAATGCCCGTCCTGGCACTTCTTGAAGTATATCCGCCAGTGGTTCTGAAGATGGGTTTCCCACCACCTCGTGGAGCCTGCCGCACGATCAATCAGATCGCCCTTAAGCTCGCCCCGGCTGAGTTTAGCCAATTCCTCCACTGCCCTGGGCAGATTGGGCACCTCATACCACAGCTCGTCCAAGGATCCTCTCAAGAAACAGAGATTAGGCAGCAGCTTCTGGATCACCTGGCAGAACAACTCCTTGACCAACTTGCCTTTTCTCTTACTTTCCCTTGTAACCGGCGCCTCCCCGAGCCGGCCACCAAGGTTGGTCCTTCCCTCGGACAGCCTCTCTACACGTTCCCGCAGCTCGGCGTTTTCTACCTGGAGGCTGGTGTTTTCACGTTCCCACCTCTTCATTTCTGAATCGAAGCTCTCTATCCACTGACTCAACTCCTTCTCCTTCTCCGCCAGCTTCTCCTCTGCCGCCTCCTTCTCGCGGAGTAGGTATTCGTAATCCTGCCGGAGCCTTTCAGCGTCTTCCGGTTCCAACCCCACCTCACGGAACCGACAGAGCTCCGCTTCCAAAGAAGCCATCCTCTTTCTGCTTTCTTCTAGATCCTTCAGCATTCGCCTATGGATGTCCTGCAAACCCTCATACATGCGCCTAACATGCTCTTCACGCACAACGGCGGCCTGAAGTTGGCTTTCCTTCGCATTCAGGGCCGCCCGCAACCTGCTTATTTCTTCCCTGTAGGCCTCTATCTTCCTGATATATGTTTCAGGCCGGGCTGTGGGCTCGGTCGCCGCGCTCAGACTGGCCAGGACTACCTCTATCCTCTCAGGCTTGGGGTGTTCCCCGTTCTCATCCAAAACGCGTATGTACCAGCGGTACTGCTGCCCGTTGTCCGCCGGGCGCCTACTCGGCCCTACCTGCCGTACCTGCAACCCGGCGGCCATCAGGAAACCCATTACACGCTGGCGATCCTCTAAGGTTCCGTTTAACAACACGTAACTGTGGTAACCGGAGTCGTCGTAATACCAGTCCACACCCTCATGTCCTCCCGTCCCAGATATGCGGCGCGTAGCCATATCAGAAGACCAACAGTCTCCATCCATAGCCGCCCGCAGCTCGTCGAGCAGCCCCTCCCTCTCCCACTCCTCTACCGTCTCCCCTGGACCGACGATCTTATTAGTCCCTTCCGGCAGTTGTACGCGCCGTCCATCACGCAGGTCGTACAGGTCGTAGTCCTCAGGCCGGATATCCTCATAGTCCTCGCCCTGGTAATAAACCCATACTTCGTCGCTGTCTAGCTCTCGCAGGATTTCTTCCATCTCCCGTTTGGCGTCTATATTGTCTTCATCCCAGAAGTCCCAGAAATCCACATTTGCTAACCTCCATACCTGGTCCTGCTGGAATGATTCGACATCCTTTGCCAGATTCCTCCGTCCAGCGCTGTGCCAAGGCATAGCGTCATACATGGATATAGAGGTAACTTTTTGGAGGGCAGCGCGCCGACATCCATGCAGGATAGGACGTCCTAACGGGGATTTTGGCACATCTCCCGATAGCTTGAGTGACATATCAGCACAGGGGATGCCGAGATAAGCAGTGGGCCTAAAGGTGATTTTTGCAAGGCAACCCCCCGGAGGGTCCAGGACCCTAGCACGACGCCAACCAAGCCGTTTGATACCCACCCCGGTTTGGTGCGTCGAGTGCCCAACCCGTGGCCTTGTAGCGGGCTGTAATATACCGGGGAAGTTCCGGTGGGCCTGGCGAGCCGACACCGCTGCACCGAGCCGCGCCAGGTAGAGAGGGACTGGCGGCCGAACGGAATACATAGCCTTGCCGCCGATGACGCTCTATCTGGTCGCCCGCTAAGGGGAGCGCTGCCATTGCCATGTGACCGGGCATGGGACGGGAGGTAATAGCGACGACGGTGCGAGTTGAGGCGAGTTGAGATGCTGAGGTGGAGAATGGAGGTGCTGAGTATGCTGAGGAGTTTGTTCAGTGCTGTCTGCCATGCGGTTGGCAGCCTGGTGGCTCGCGTGCGGGCGTTCTTTGCTGCCCGCAAAGGGAATCAGGCGGCTGCTAACCCTCTGACCCGGCTGGCTGAGCTTGACAGCCAGATTGCCCGCTCGGCCGTCTGCCGGGCTGCCCTGAAGGCCTAGGTCCTTTACCTGCGTGCCCGTCTGGCTGTTCTCTGGGCCCGCTGGCTGGTTTCCAGGCCGGTCAGGCTGTCCGGATCTGGATGCGGAAACAGGCTGCGGCGGTAACCATTGCGGCTACTGTCTATGCCCGCAGCCTGCACTCTGTCGCTCTTGCTTAGAAAGGTGCTATAATACCTGTAGGAGGTGGTCTTTATGACCCGTGAAGTCCTTGTGGAGGAGCTCCTTAAGCTCCCGCCTGCTGAATTGAAGCAGGTGCTTGATATGCTGGCCCAACGGCTCGAGGTTAGGCAGGAGCTCCAGCTGGCTCGGGAGATTATCGAACAGTACCGGCCGGCTCTCGAGGAGCTGGCCTCTAGATGAAGTGGCTGTCTCCTCGGGCTGTGGAGCAGATCCATGTAGAGGTAATTAAGGCTACCGGCGGTACGCATGGTGTCCGCGACCGTGGCCTCCTCCATAGCGCAGTCATGAACCCGCTGGCCACCTTTGGCGGCGAAGACCTCTATCCCGGGGTTCTCGCCAAGGTGGCTGCTCTTTTATACGGGCTAGCAAGGAACCATCCCTTCCTAGATGGGAATAAGCGCACGGCCTTTGTGGCCGCGGTTGTAGTACTTAGAAAGAATGGGTTAAGGCTGGCTGCCTCGAATCATGCTGTGGTGGAATTCATGGAGGCTGTAGCCGCCGGCAGGCTCACAATGGATGATGTTGTCCTTTGGCTTGAACAGTATACTATGTAATCCATGCCTGTTTAGCTGGGCGCCGTAGTGGATGCGGCGCCCTTTCTATTTGGTTACGGAGGTGAAAGATGATGGTCTTTGCAGCAAGACAGTGGGCAGGGGTTCTGGGAGGCACATGGGCGTCTTCCAGTACCCTGCGAGCTCCCGGCCCAACACCGCCCGTGGTTTCCCAAAGGTCGGGTGCCGGTGGGTTGGGAGTTGGAATTGAGAATGACTCAGGCTTTAGAGAGCCTGGGCCTTTATGACGGCGTGGTGGTGAGCGGCGGCGAGCCGCCCCTCCACCGTGAGCTCTCCAATCTCCTACTGTTGGTCAAACAGAGAGACCTGAAGGTTAGGCTGGATATCAACGGCTCCTTCCCGGACGAATTGCGCAAGCTGCTCGACCTGGGTCTGGTCGATGAGGTGGCTATGGACTACAAGGTGCCGCTGGACATGTACGGGCTGGCCGGCTGGGACAGGCCGGAGCTTATTGCCCGCTCGGTTGCGCTGCTGGCCGAAAGGCAGTGCGGCTATCTGCGGACTACGGTGGTGCCAGGCCTGCACACAGATGAGGTTCTTGATGCGATACGGGCGGAGCTGGAGTCCCTTGCTGGCGGCCGCCTGAGCTGGATACTCCAGCCCTACCAGGAGCCGCCGCCCCGTACTCTCCTGGCTAAGCCTGCAGCTTGAAATGGGCCGTGTAAAATTTAAGTAGGTATTAGAAGGGGATCAGCCGCTTGAAAAAGAAGAGAGACCTCGCGCCCAAAATAACACCCCAAAAAGGAGTGTGAGGTCTCGTGTTAGATATTCGCCACATAGTG
>CADDZD010000065.1 GCA_902812385.1 Clostridia bacterium
TTTTGCCTGGAACTCCGCCAAAAGTGAATACTCAATTTCCAGTTGTCAAAGAGCGATTTTGATCCTTGTTGGGCTTCGTTTAGAGGTTGGACGATTAACGGTTACAAAAACTATCTTACGAGGAGGGGTGGTATGAAACGGGAGATTAAATTGTATCCTGCCGTAGTCGCCCCCGTAGCCACTGACGGAATCAACAACGATATTAAAAAATGGTTACAGAGGCAAACCACCCAGTACGGCCTTAAATGGCTCCTGGCCCACGCTGATGATGGGGTGATTTGGGGCACGGTGGACCAAGGGGAACTCGTTACGTCAGACACCATTCCCCTGGAGGTTTCGCCGCCTTTGCGAAGAGAGACATTGCAGCAGGTGCGACTATTTGCCCCTCACGCCGAACTCCTGCTGTGGCGCGACGGGGATGACCAGTGGCACGCCCGTCTGATACGTGAGGCGAAAGAAGAGGAGACTCCAGTTTGGCGGGAAGCAATCGATGAATATCAAATCCTCTGGGGAACTCATGCAGAACCCCTTTCTAACGGCTTTACCCTAATGACCGATGGCCTTCAAGGATTGCGCCATGCCGTGCCCCTTGAAGTGAAAGGAAAGTTTAAAGAAGAGAGCCGTCCCTTGCGTCTTTGGGTAAGGCATTACATCAAAGAAGATGAGGGCGGCTTTGCGCGCATTGTCGCCAGCCGGTTGCTAGACCTAAGAATGGAGGGAGTGAAATGAGCAAGAGAGTTATTTTAAATCTGCCCAAACACCGCAATCCCGGTCCCAACCGCACTGCCAGCGCTCCTTACAATTTCGTGCCCCTGCCGGAGGTTGTCGTGACAGCGGTCAACAGTGCGAATGATCTTCCGGACCATGACCGATATGAACCGGATAAATATACAGGGTATTTCGACGTTACACTGACAACCAAATCACCGCTTTACATCCGTTGCCCTTTTACCCTGGAAGAATTTTTGCGGCAAGAACGCGGTGAGGATAGAGATGCACCATTTCGCCAGCAGGTAAAAAACACCCCGCACTTCTTCTACATGCGTGATCCGGGTCAACCGGTCATTCCAGGCAGCAGCCTGCGCGGCATGCTCCGCAGCCTGCTGGAGATTGTCAGTTACGGCAAAGTGCAGTGGGTGACCGATTCTCTTAAGATCTATTATCGTGCAGTAGCAGCAGCGAAAGACGATCCTCTTGGCGATCCTTACAGACGGATTATGGGTAAATTTGGCGTTAACGTACAGGCTGGCTACTTAATCAAAAAAGGCGACGAATGGTACATCAAACCGGCAAAGAAACCGTCAAATATGAGGTGGCCAGAGAAAGGGGCTTACCTTAAGGTAAAAGAGGATCATATTCCAGACGGTGCTATTCCCGGGTTTGTTCGTTTTAGCTCACCTAAGTATAGACCACAGTATCACCCTGTCAGTTTTAACGTGGAGGTCCGTAAAGGTAAGCGCGGTAAGTTCGTTGTGGTGACCGATATTGGTCCGCTTAATGCTGGGTATTCGCACCGGGGCGTTCTTGTATGCTCCGGTAATATGCTTGAAACCGGTGGCGCAAACGCTACGTCCCCCCGTAAGAGACACGCGCTGGTTTTAGAGGCGGATGATAACGCAAAACTTATCAAGATCAACAGGCAGGCAGTGGAAGACTATCTAGATGCATTAACCCCATTTCAGACTGAGCCACCTTTCGATGAAAAGATGGGATGTCTGGTAGAAGGGCACCCAATTTTCTACACCGAGACTGGGGAGGAGATTTTCTTTTTCGGACACTGTCCTAACTTCAGGGTACCGGCCTTTGACGAGGAAAGGAAAAGGACTGTCACACCGCTCGATTTTGTTCCTGAAGAATTGCATAGGCCGGAGGATATTGACTACGCTGAGGCGCTTTTTGGCTTTGTCCGCAGGCGTGAAGAACTGGATGATATGAAGCAGGGCGGCATTATCCAGGAAATACCAAAACAGGGCGATAAAAGGCGCGCCTATGCCGGTCGCGTATTTGTGACTGATGCTGTGCTCGTGGAAGGCCAAACCGACATCTGGCTGTCGAACGATCCCATTATCCCCAGGATTCTCGCCTCGCCCAAACCAACGGCTTTTCAGCATTATCTCGTTCAGACGAGCGAGAAAAAGAACGAGCTTAAACATTACGACAGCAAAACACCCGAAGAAACGGTCATTCGCGGGCACAAACGCTACTGGCTGCAAGGGGAACCAGAAATAAGCGGCATCCAGGAAAACGACCCTCAATGGTTAGAAGGCGGACAGGTTCGAGAGGATAGCACTCAACATACCCAGTTCAAGCCCATTAAGCCCGGCGTCAAGTTTAAGTTCCGGATTTGTTTTGAAAACCTCTCCGACCGTGAGCTGGGTGCCCTTTGCTGGGTATTGCACCCGTTGGGTGACCCGAACAAGGAGTACTGCCATCAACTCGGCATGGGCAAACCTTTGGGCATGGGTGCGGTAAAGTTGGAGGCTATCCTCCATCTTACCGACCGCGCTAAACGTTATGCTTCTCTGTTCGACGGAGATAATTGGCAGACAGGAATATGCGGCCCGGGGCAGTCACTGTCCGATCGCGCTCCTTTGCAACGGCTCACTCGCAAGTTTGAAGAACATGTGCTGGGTCTGCTCAATCCGAACAAGCCTTGCAGGCATTTATACGAAATGAAACGCATCGCTATGTTGCTAAAGATGATGGAGTGGCCCGGCTATCCGCCTGTGCCCAATAGCGACCTATTTTTGAAGGATGAGAACCGCCCCAACACCCGTTACATGAGAATTCAGCCTGAAAATGAGTACAGGAATCGCCCCGTGTTGCCCGATCCGTCTGCTTTCGGCTGTTTAACCGGAGATGCAGAGCCATCAGCAACTTCTGGTGAGGTTTCACCTAGCCCGGAGGGAAGAAAAGGAGTGCCTTCTCCCACCGTATCCGCGGAAACCGTTCACAGATCAATTATGGCCTTACGCGGACCAGGGGATGTAAGTCGTGTCCCCCAGATCGTCAGGCATATTGAAAAAATGAATGATCTCGCGGGGCGCCGTGAGTGCGCCGAGATGCTACGGCAATGGCTACATAAACAAAAACTCTGGAATAAGGAACCTCATGCAAGCGCTGAATGGCGCAAGCGGGTTGAACAATGGCTTAAAGACTGATCCAATGCTGGCCTGACCAATTTCTTACCGGTAATGGGTGAGGCGGAGATTTTCGATCGCCGAGTGTGGTGAAGCAGTGCGAAATGGTTATCTTGTGGCTTAGCCATCGCCGAGGAGGTGTGTAAATGGTTCGCAAGAATGCTTCCCAGAAGCAGCCTAACATTCAGGTCCAACTCGACCTGGAGCATCCTACAGGGAATTTCTGGGTAGACAACGGTTTGGTAGCTTTGTGCGATTTGGTGGGTGAAGGAACCTATCCGGTTGATAAAATCCTGGAAGAGGTCCAGCAGCGTCTATTGCAGAAGACGGGCAACGTAGGCGAATACCTCGACGAGAATACAGGGGAATTGAGGGAGTATGAGAAGGTAAATTGGGTTTACCCTACCAATCTTTTTATCAAGGTTTCAGGCAACGCGCCTAAAAAGAAGTTCAGCGGCAAAGAGTATCCCACTCACCCTCCTTGCTTCGAGCTGGGCCTCCGGTTCAGCAAAAATCAGAAATACTGCGATGTTTGCGGGGACCTTGCTCCTGTTACTGATGCCAAAATGTGGATGTTCCCTTTTATTGTCGATCCTGGGAAATTCGGCAATTTTTATTCCAAGGGAAAACGGGGTATCAATTTATGTCCACGATGCGCCGTGGCAGGGGCAGCAGGATATCTAAACTGGCTTTGGGTGGCCCAAGGAAGGGACGCGCTGCATTTCTTCCTCTTCCACAGCGATTTAGACGAAATAACCCGTCTCCGGCGGGAAGTATTGCACCCTTTAAGCTTATTAAGAGAAAGCAGAGGGGGCAATATTGGGCTTCCTTTCTCCGGCCCTTACCTGCACGAGACAACTTTAGGTTTGCTGCTGGAACTCTTTTCCCACGTGCGGCGCTCGGAACACCTTTCTGAAGAAGGAAGAAAATTGCTGGCCTCCCTTCTGGGGGCGGAGGATTCTTTGCCTCCAGCTCCTCTCACCCTGTATGCAATTACGGGAAAGCCAGGACAGGCATTTAACATGCAAGTCTTCCGCGAGTTTTCCCATCTCCACGCGCTTTATCGCCTTTACGAAGCCTGGATAAAGGCATTGGGGGGCGACAACCCGCAGCGTACTCTGACGAATGTCTTCCGCCAGTTTCAGACGAGGGAGGGGAACCAGTACAACACTTTGTGGCGGGAAAAGATAGCCTGGGCCGTGCTGGAATTTAGTGATCCCTTACCCTACGTGGAGGCCTTTCTGTTTGACGCCCGGGCCAAAGAGAAGAATCCGTTCCCTCTGTCCTGGGGGACGGAACCTGTATTAGACCATTATGCCAAGGAGGTATTGAATGTGGATGAGAATCTGCTAAGGGTGCTGGGGGGCTTTGGCCACAGCCTCGGGACTGCGGCCCACGAAAAAAATGAGATGGGGCTCCTCTATGGGCTGCGGAATGCTAAGAACCTCGAGGAATTCTTGCGTGTCTTGAATGACATTCAATTCCGGCTTGAGCTGACTGTTCCCGAAAAGCTGCTGGAGATAGGGCAGGGAGAGCGCGTCGCTGGCAGCTCCTGGGTGAGGGTCAAGACATTACTCTCCATTTATGCCATGAACAATTATCTCCGTGCTGAGAAAGGCACAATTCCCACTGAGCAAGGAGGAAGTGCAGCATGAACGGCCATCATGCAAGTAAAGCCATTGCTATTGGCTATTTGATGAAGATTTCGGCAGGCAACGTTAATGCTTCGCATACGGAAGGCAACGTGGTGGTGACAAAGAAGGTTACCCTCCCCGACGGCAGTTCAGTTCCCTACGTATCTGGACAAGCTCTCCGAAGGATGCTGCGCGACCGGCTGGAGGAGTTGGGCTTCCCTTTGTCAGAGCCTTTCGCTCAGGTGAGCGGCCAAGAGGTTACGCCGCCCGTCCGCCCCTGGGAGTTCGCGGACGAGGATCTTTTCGGCTACCTGGATCCTTCTGGTGGCCGGCGGCGAACTTCTCCCGTGCGGGTTTCAGCATCGGTTGGGCTTTTTCGCTTCCAGGGCGACCGTGACCTGGGCACCCGCTCCTTCGAGCGCTTCGGACAGGCGATGGAAGCCGGGGGCAATATGTTCGAGACGGAACTGTATGCGAATCTATTCAAGGGTGGCCTGCTGGTAGAATTAGATCGGGTGGGCGTATTCGGCGATTTAGAGACAGGAAATGTAACAGAAGCTCCCGAAGGGACGGCGAAAGTCGAGCAAAACGGTCGTCGGTTTCTCGTCCTTACCGAGGCGGAGCGAATGCGGCGGCTCCAGGCCCTTTTCGATGCACTGGGCATCCTCTGGGGCGGGGGGCGCACGGCCCGCATGCTCAGCGACCTTTCGCCGCGTTTTCTTGCGTACGCACGGCTAAAGGTCAAGCATCCTGTCTTCTTGGAAGCTTTGGATGTACGCTACGAGGACGGTTCTTTTAACCTTAACCCAGCGCCGTTGGTGAACGCCCTGGAGAAGTTCCAAGGATACCGGGAGTATACGCTGTTCGGGCTGGAGCCGGGGTTTTTGGGCAATGAGGCTGAAGTTCGGGAACGGCTTCAGGCTTATGGTCCGGTACTCACAGTTCACGAGGCATTATCCCGGGCTAAGGAGGATGCGGTAAAGTCGTGGACGTCCTCTGGTTAAAGGTTGCGGCGCAGGTAGCCTCTTTTCGCCGGCCGCTTGATCACAACTACCAACGGACGCTACTTTTACCGCCTCCTACTACGCTTCTCGGTTTGGCGGGAGCGGCTTTAGGTCTTTCTGACCGGGAACTTTGGGATAAAAACAGCGCTGTTAGGGAGCTTTACCTTTCCGTGCTTGCCCTGCAAAAGCCGGGCATGGCGCGGGATATGTGGACGGTAATGAAGATAAAGAACAACAGAATCACAGACCGCTCGCCGTATTTCCGCGAACTGCTCTTCTTCGTTCGATACGTGCTGATCTACGGCGGTCCGCGAAAGTTGCTGGAGGATTTGCGGGCGGCCTTTGCCGATCCCGTGTATCCTCTCTCTTTAGGGCGGGAGGATGAACTAATGACCATTGAAGAGATCGGCCTCGCAGAGGCGGTGCCAGGAATGGCTCGCTTTCGAGGAACCATCATTCCTGGCGACTTCCGGCAGCTTCATTTCCGTTTGTCCTTATGCCCGGCGGTTCGCTTCCAGCCTCCAGTGGTGGAAATTCTGCCCCTAGGTTTTGTCCTGGACGAGAAAGGGCTGCGCCAACCGGTGGCATCGGTGCCCCTTACGTTTCTTTCGCTTGACTTAGAGATCGAGCTTCCGGGGCGGGAGCCGGTTTTTACCTTCGAAGCTTTGGAAGGGAGGAGCTTTACGTGGGTGAATCTTCCCTCCTCGCCAAACCAGACGTCCCTCTCCTTGTCCATCTAAGGGAGGTGACTGAGCAAGGTCGCCTGTTGGCCCGGCGCTTGGGCCTTTCACCGGAGTTGGAGAAGCGGGTGGTGCTGGCGTGCGCCCTTCACGACCTTGGCAAGGCTACGCAGAGTTTTCAGAAGCACGTTCGGGGGCAGAGGGGTAAGGCCTATCCCCACGCCTTGGCTTCTCTGCCCTTTGTGCTCACTGCGGAGTTGCGCGGGTTAGCTTTGCCGCCTCTGGCCGCAGCGGCTGTGGTTAGCCACCATTCGCCGCTCGGGCCGGAGGTTTACAAGGACTACGGGTTCCCGGATTACCATCCCGAACTACCTGCTTTTCTTCAGATCCTTTTGGAATACCTGAGAGAACAGGGATTAGAGGGCCTGCCTTCGGTGCAGGATTGTCTGGTATTCTATCCTCGGCGCGACTCCCCTGCGGCGTTGTTGGATGCGGCGTTGCCTTTCGGAGCGAAAACACAAAGCTTGCGCGGGATTTTCCAGAAGCTTCCGGTAAAGGATTTTGCGGATGTGAAGGCGATTCTCCATCTTGCTGATTGGCTGGTGTCTGCCGGGCAGCAGAGAATCGAGAGCCTTTTTCTGCGCAACGGGAAAGAAGCTATCACCACGTTTATCAGGCAGCAAGGTCTCCGGCTCCGGGATTTTCAAAAAAGGGTGGGCGATCAGCCGGGAGCAAGGCTTTGGCTCCGGGCGCCTACGGGCACGGGTAAGACGGAGGCTTTACTCCTTTGGGCAGGTAACACGGAGCGCCTTCTCTATTTGCTACCAACGCAAGCGACCGTTAATGCCATGTGGCGTCGCCTGCGCGAGATTTACGGCGCGGAAAACGTCGGCTTAGCCCACGGCAAGGCAGGATACGTCTTACGCAAGGAAGTGGAGGAGGCCCCCCTTGACTTTCGCCTTTTCGCTTCGATATTCGCCAAACCAGTGGTGGTGGCGACGCTTGACCAGTATCTGTTGGCCCATCTGCACGGGCGGCATTGGGAGGAACGGTTAGCTCTTGCGCGCAGGGCAACCGTTGTGTTGGACGAGATCCATAGTTACGAGCCGTACACATTGGGTCTTCTTCTGGAAGCCTTGGCGCAAGAGCCACCAGCGCGTTTAGCGCTGGCGAGCGCGACGCTGCCAGGAGCATTGCTCGACCTTTTTGGTGAAAGGGCTCTTGTAGAGGCAGAAGCTCCACTTTGGGAGCGCCGGCGCCATTGCCTTTATCTGTGTTGCGGGTCTTTAGCCGGGGCGTTAGATGAAATTCTATCTTACGCCAGAGAAGGAAAAACCGTTTTAGTTATCGCGAACACAGTAGGCCATGCCCAATATCTCTACCAGGCGCTTCGGGAGCAAGGTGGTGAACGGGTTCGTTTGCTTCATTCCCGTTTCGCCTTTCGCGACCGCCAGCGGAAGGAAGACCAACTTGCCCGGTCGGAGCCGGGTACCATTCTTGTGGCTACTCAAATCGTCGAAGTCAGTCTGGATATCTCTTACGACCTTCTCTTCACCGAAGTAGCTCCTGTGGACGCTTTGGTACAGCGTATGGGGCGGGTGAATCGGAGAGGCGCCCAGCCTCCTGCGCAGGTATTTATCTTCCAGGAATGGGGCCCGGGGTCGGAAAAGATATACGGCGGCGAGATCCTGAGTCGCAGTTGGAACATTTTAGAGGCTCTGCCGGAGAAGCCAACTGATCGCGATTGGGCAGAAGCCACCCATTACCTCTACGACGAAACGGTGCCCCGACCTTCCTACCAGCGAGAAATCGAAGAAGGACGCGGCACGTTGGCCGAGGTGCAAAAGGTGTTAGGCTGTTACACCATAAACCTTTCGGACGAGGAGATGCGGGCAAAATTCACCACTCGCCGCGGGCATATTTCCGTTGAGGTTTTGCCCGAAGCGCTTCGGGACGAGGCCTTTGCCTTTATCGAGAGGAACGAGCGTTGGCGTCTTGTTGAGTTGCTGGTCCCGGTACCGATTTATTGGCTCGTAGCGTATGCCGAATGGTTCTCTCCTTTGGCGGATTTAGAGTGTTACATCACGGTGCTCCCATATAGCGAAGAAGTTGGTTTATCCCTTCCGGGCAAAGAAGAGACGCCTGGAGGTATGGAGATCTGGTGAAGAAAGAGATTGGCTTAAAGGGGGGAGCAGTCCAAAATGTCCGCTAAGCCCTGGTTTTGGATAAAACGATATTCTCAAAAGGACGCCTGACGAATGCAAACGGAGGGTAAACAGATGGAAACCCAGGGTCAAAGGTCCCTTTCGTTGGAGGAAGCTATTCCTGTACCGCCGATTGTAGGAAGTCTTGTCCACGCGTATGTGGTGTGTCAAAGGAAAGCCTGGCTTATGTCCCGGCAGATCTGTCCCGACGAGGACCATGTCTACCTCCAGATCGGCCGGCTCATTCAGAGCCAGAGTTACAGCCGTGAACGCAAAGAGGTCCATCTCGGCCATCTGTCCCTCGACCTCATCTGCCGGGGCGGGCAGAACTTGGTGGTGGCGGAGGTCAAGAAATCGTCGCGCGCCCTGGAAGCTGCGCGGATGCAGCTTGCTTTTTATCTGTACGAACTGCAGGAGATGGGGATCGAAGCTGAGGGCGAATTGCTTTTTCCCGAAGAGCGCCGGCGAGAACGCCTGATTCTTGATGAGAACCTCTCGCGGCAGGTGGAAAACTTGAAGATCCGCATTCTCGCGCTGATCTGCCGGGATCAGGCCCCTCCGCCGGAGAAAATTCGTTTTTGCGGCAAATGTGCGTACGCCGAATTTTGCTGGGCTTAGAAAGGCGGCATAAGGAGGCTGAAACCGTGCAAAAAACGCTGTATCTCTTTGCGAGCGGACGGCTCCGGCGCAAAGACAATACCATCTGCGTAGAGAGCGACGAGGGAACAAAGTACTTTCCGGTCGTGAGTCTGCGGGATATCTTTGTTTTTGGCGAAGTTGACCTGAACAAGAAGCTGCTCGAGTTTATGGAGGAGAACGAGGTTATCCTCCACTTTTTCGGCTACTACGGAAACTACGTGGGAAGCTTCTACCCGCGGGAGCATTACAACTCCGGGTACGTAATTCTGCGGCAGGCGGAGCACTACCTCGACCCCGCAAGACGCCTGGAGCTGGCCAGGAGGTTCGTGGACGGCGCGCTGGCCAACATCTTGCAAGTTTTGCGCTACTACCAGAACCGGGGCAAAGAACTGACCCATTATGTCGAACCGATTACCCGTCTAGCAGAGGAAAGCCTGCCTGCCTGCAGCAGCGTGGAAGAGTTGATGGCTGTTGAGGGGAACGTCCGTGGCTACTATTACGAGAGCTTTAACACCATCCTGGAGGGATCGCCGTTTACCATCACCGGTCGGAGCAAGCGCCCTCCTGCCGACCCCTTGAACGCCCTTATAAGCTTCGGCAACTCCCTGGTCTACGCCAAGGTCCTTACAGAAATCTACAAGACGCATCTCGACCCCAGGATCGGCTACCTGCACGCCACCAATTTCCGGCGCTTCACCCTCAACCTTGATGTGGCGGAAATCTTCAAACCCATCCTCGCCGACCGCGTGCTTTTTAGCCTCGTTGGGAAGAAAATGGTAGGGCTTGAGGACTTCGAACGCCACGGCGGCGCCTATCTCCTGAAAGAACGGGGCCGGCGCCTCTACGTTCAAGAACTGGAAGAAAAGCTTCAGACTACTTTCCACCATCGACGTCTCAGACGCAACGTCAGCTACCAGAGCCTCCTGCGCCTGGAGCTTTATAAGGTGGAAAAGCACCTTATGGGCGAACAGCCCTATGAACCCTTCGTTAGCCGGTGGTAGCATATGTACGTTATTCTCGTCTACGACGTTAACGTATCCCGAGTGGGCAAAGTGCTGAAAACCGCCCGCCGGTATCTTACCTGGGTGCAGAACTCGGTGCTTGAGGGTGAGCTTACCGAAGCCACTTTTCGCGCCCTGCGAAGCGACCTTGCCCGAGTTATCGACACCAAGGAGGATTCCGTGCTTTTTTATATTTTGGGAAACGAAAAGTACACCAGAAGAGAACTTATGGGCATCCAGAAGGGCGGCGAAAGCTGGTTCTTCTGAGCGGCAACCTGCCTTCGTAGGTTTTTGCCCTCCGCCGGCAGGAATTTTGTCGTCGATGTCCAATAATGCAAAAAAGTCCGGAGATCGACGACACCCTGCCGGGGGACAAAACCCGCACCCAGTGCGGCAAGGATGGCTTTCGGTCCGACGAGATGCAAGGATAAGGTAGCGCACAGTGGGAAGAGGAATCCTTAATCTATGCGACCAAAATGGGTTTTCAGCCTACCTACGAGGGATTGAAACCACTTGGTACAAACAGCATGGCGGTTACAGGGCAATTGTTTTCAGCCTACCTACGAGGGATTGAAACAATAAGTGCAGAATGACTGGAAAGGCGGCTGGACGGTTTTCAGCCTACCTACGAGGGATTGAAACGCGGCGGCCCGGCCGGAGTATCAGGCACAGGCCAAAGTTTTCAGCCTACCTACGAGGGATTGAAACTCAATCATAATTTGGCTTTCCTTGTCCACTAAACGGAGTTTTCAGCCTACCTACGAGGGATTGAAACGCCTTTTCCTGACTCTTTTTCTGCTTCCTTAATCGCTGTTTTCAGCCTACCTACGAGGGATTGAAACGCTCCAGAAGGGCGTATCCTCGGCGGCCATGCAATTTGGTTTTCAGCCTACCTACGAGGGATTGAAACCTTAGGAATAAATCGGGCGACTCTTTCTAGGTATCTGTTTTCAGCCTACCTACGAGGGATTGAAACGAATGGACGCTCCCGTTAAACTCCCCGGTCTTACAGTTTTCAGCCTACCTACGAGGGATTGAAACTGTTGTAATGAAGGTTTTGAAAGACCTGGGCGTTTGCGTTTTCAGCCTACCTACGAGGGATTGAAACTCTATCTATGACAATACCCATGAGGTCATCTGGTCGTTTTCAGCCTACCTACGAGGGATTGAAACGAATTCAGTTCCGGTCATTCAGCTTTGCCCGTATTTGGTTTTCAGCCTACCTACGAGGGATTGAAACTTCATGTCCTTCTGCAGCCTGTCGTGGTAAGGGCAAGTTTTCAGCCTACCTACGAGGGATTGAAACGATTAAGTAGTTTTTGGTAGGGATAATCCAGAACAAATCGTTTTCAGCCTACCTACGAGGGATTGAAACCCACAAGGCGGAGAAAAGGAGGAGTTTTAAATGACCGTTTTCAGCCTACCTACGAGGGATTGAAACTATGGCAAGCGTCATATGAAGATGTGTGGCCACACGGTTTTCAGCCTACCTACGAGGGATTGAAACCTGCTTGAAAAGTTGAAGGCGATTGCGAGGTTAATTGTTTTCAGCCTACCTACGAGGGATTGAAACCAACTTAGCCTGTCTATGCCGGAAGAAGAAAAAAATGTTTTCAGCCTACCTACGAGGGATTGAAACTATTGAAGCATTGCGCGCCTGGGCGGGGAAGAGTGCGTTTTCAGCCTACCTACGAGGGATTGAAACCCTCCTCTTCGCCCCTGCCGGGAGTGAAGGCAAAACCGTTTTCAGCCTACCTACGAGGGATTGAAACTCTCAAGACATGGTGGTTGTGAAATGGTACGTTCGTGTTTTCAGCCTACCTACGAGGGATTGAAACAGGCTTATGCAGATGCTATTAACCAGGGAGCTTCTGGTTTTCAGCCTACCTACGAGGGATTGAAACGGTATCACAAAGTTAATCATGCTATTTCACCCGGCGGTTTTCAGCCTACCTACGAGGGATTGAAACCTACTTCTTCAGCCTGTCCACTATCTCTGAGGTCAGCGTTTTCAGCCTACCTACGAGGGATTGAAACCTTAATTTCAATATTTCTCAAGACTTTAGCTATACGTTTTCAGCCTACCTACGAGGGATTGAAACGCTGGTACAGGTTGGCGTAATTACCGGCATACTGCGGTTTTCAGCCTACCTACGAGGGATTGAAACGGGAAAGAGTGTTTCCGGCTCCGGAGTAGAAGAGCGGTTTTCAGCCTACCTACGAGGGATTGAAACCGGTGTATCGGAATTGACCCTTGATCAGATTAAAAAGTTTTCAGCCTACCTACGAGGGATTGAAACTCCTTCAGTCTTATCTCAAGCGAGCTGCCGTTGATGGTTTTCAGCCTACCTACGAGGGATTGAAACACTGGAAAAGTATTTACAGGAATCTTCAATGTTAATGTTTTCAGCCTACCTACGAGGGATTGAAACAAGATGAGCTAAAAACGGATGAGACCGGTGAATTTAGTTTTCAGCCTACCTACGAGGGATTGAAACATACAGGAAATGATAAACAGGGTCAAGTACAAGATTCGTTTTCAGCCTACCTACGAGGGATTGAAACATTCGTACCTCAGAATGCCCGCCAGACGCACACATTGTTTTCAGCCTACCTACGAGGGATTGAAACTTTTTAACCACCTCCCGGCTGACTAATTTCAAAAGAGCGTTTTCAGCCTACCTACGAGGGATTGAAACGGGGCAGCGCAAGAGATTCGCTTCCAACTTCGATACCAGTTTTCAGCCTACCTACGAGGGATTGAAACTTAAAAAGGAAATTCAAACACTTACTGATAAAATAGTTTTCAGCCTACCTACGAGGGATTGAAACTCCAAAACTGGGGTGGTTGCACTCACTGCAGATAAAGGTTTTCAGCCTACCTACGAGGGATTGAAACTGTTGTATTCCTCCTCTTCTTCTCCCTCGAAGTAGCGTTTTCAGCCTACCTACGAGGGATTGAAACATCCTGAAGTTCTGTCTTATTACAGTGCAGTATTAAAGTTTTCAGCCTACCTACGAGGGATTGAAACTATAATTTCAACCTCATGCCCACAGTTCAGCGTTACGGTTTTCAGCCTACCTACGAGGGATTGAAACAAGATTTGACCAAAGCACAGGCCAGCGAATTGATAGAGTTTTCAGCCTACCTACGAGGGATTGAAACTTTGAGATGAAATGCAGAGACGGACTGGAGACCGGAGTTTTCAGCCTACCTACGAGGGATTGAAACCATCCATCTGCGTTCACGGCCGGCTTCCTTTTTGACGTTTTCAGCCTACCTACGAGGGATTGAAACCTATTTGAAACCCCGGGCGTCCTCCGTCCCGGCCAGTTTTCAGCCTACCTACGAGGGATTGAAACAACACCTTGCGAATAAACTCATCCGGCACGTCCTCGGTTTTCAGCCTACCTACGAGGGATTGAAACCGCACACAATTATCGCCAGCGGCGGTGCGGTAGACATTAGTTTTCAGCCTACCTACGAGGGATTGAAACACGGGCACAATCCGCGCAGAAACTGCAGAAACACCGTTTTCAGCCTACCTACGAGGGATTGAAACAACTACGCTAACTCAGCACTGGAAAAGAATAGAGTCGTTTTCAGCCTACCTACGAGGGATTGAAACGTTGTATAAATATTCATCTCGGGAGAGGTGGTTTCCGTTTTCAGCCTACCTACGAGGGATTGAAACTTTTGTTTTTGGCGCACGTCATCAAAAAATACAAGGTTTTCAGCCTACCTACGAGGGATTGAAACGTTCCCTGGCGGAATAAGGTCCCCACTGTATTTGTTACTTTAAAAGTTGACCAGATGATCAGCGAAAAGTTGACCACCAGGATCAAATTTCCTGTTATGCTGAAGGAGAACAATCCTTTGGCAACAGGAGGAAAGAGGGATGATCGATGTG
>CADDZD010000066.1 GCA_902812385.1 Clostridia bacterium
GATTCACCTAAAGCACCAGGTCTTGCTTTCACCTTTTCTGTCTCATTCGCCCGCAGTATGAAGGGAAGGTCTAAAACCACAAGGTTTCCCTGATCTAAACGGTAGCCGGTCCTCGCCTGAAAAAGGGCCAAAGGGTCTTCTCCTAGATAGCTTTCCTTCGGCCCGAAGGCAAGGGTTTCCTGGACGGTTCCCAAGGCTACGCTGCCGGCACTGACCGTTGCAGCGGCGTTGGGACGGGTACGAGACCCCGCAGTATTCGTGTTCAGGAGAGCCACCCCTGCTTTATTGAAAAAACTGCGAAGGTTTTTGAGTTCCGCCGCGTCCAGATCCTCCAGCTGCAAATAATCGCACACCACGAAAACCACATGCCGCCGGTCGTGGTTATCCTTCGCCGACGCAAAACGGGGTACCCATAACACACTAAAACTCACCATTACGGCCAAGAGAACAACAAGGCGGGCCTGCCATCGCTTCATCATGGTGATCACGCATCTCCTCCGCCACAAGTGCCACTTAAAACCTTTTTATAAATTTCTTCTGTCTTACGCAGCATCTGGTATTGAGAAAATTCCCTGGAAACAAGTTGTCGCCCCTCGGTCGCCAGTTTTTGTGCAAGTTCCCGATCCCTGAGTAAAGTGAGAACTCCATGCGCCAGTGCCTCGGGGTCTGCAGGGGGTACCAGGATGCCCGTCCGGCCGTCTTTGATAATCTCCGGAATGCCGCCAACAGCACTGGCAACCACCGGACGGGCGCTTGCCAGGGCTT
This sequence comes from Clostridia bacterium, assembly GCA_902812385.1. GTDB lineage: Bacteria > Bacillota > DSM-12270 > Thermacetogeniales > Thermacetogeniaceae > DULK01. The sequence goes on from CADDZD010000066.1 coordinate 766, forward strand.
CAAGGCAGAAGATGGATAGGCCTTCCTGGATTGAGGGAACTGCAACAACATCAAAGAGCTGAATGAGTCGCGGTATATCTTTTTGGAAACCGAGAAACTTGATCCTTTCGGTTAGTTTCATTCGTCTAACCAGTTCTTCTAAAGCATTCCTTTCCGGACCATCTCCGATGATCACGCAATTAACCGGACCATACTGGCGTTCAATCCAAGGAACTGCCTCGATCAAATACCTGATTCCTTTTTTAGGTTCCAGACGTGCAACGGTGCCCACCACGGGCAAGCCCCCGGTCAAGCCCAGGGCGGAAAAAGGGAGTAAAGGCTGGCACTTATAATCATCTGGGTTGATCCCGTTGTAAATTACTGTTATTTTATGGGCCGGGGTCCATTGGTAGCTGCGGACTTCGTCCTTTAGCGCCTTTGACACCGTTATGATGTGGTTGGCGGCAATTCTGTTAAGAAAACCCTGTACTAGACGAAAAAAAATAAAAAAACGCTCCCTTGGTTTTTGAGAGTTGTGAATTGTCGCAACAACAGGGGGATTCCCGGCTGCAAGGGCGGCCATTTGCCCCAAAATTCCTGCCCTGACCCCGTGGGTATGTACCAGATCGATTTTTTCGTCCCGAATAATTCTTCTGAGGTGCAGGATAATGTTCCAATCTCTGGAAGGATGCCATCCCTCCCCGATAGAAACAGGGAAAACCTTTTGAGCAAAAGGACGAAGCGAGGTAAATAGCTCGGAATCAGGAGGTGCCGCCAGATAAAGGAGATACCTTTCCCGGCTAAGGCCTGAAAAAAGAACCTCCAGGTGTCTTTTTATACCTCCCTGTGCGGGACGAACCACATGCAGCACCTTATAAGCCACTTAAATCTCTCCGAACATGGTTTTACTTGCAAAAAAGACGGGGGGTTACCCCGCCTCAATTACAAAACATGGTCAGAGTGGCGGGACTTGAACCCGCGACCTCTAGCACCCCAAGCTAGCGCTCTACCAAGCTGAGCTACACCCTGAACATCACTTACTTTATTTTATGTGCTTTGCCCTATAAAGTCAAGGCTATGTTATCTTTTTATGCGGCAGACACCCTTTAGGAATCCTTATTTTCCTCAAAAAATTTCGCGTGGATAGCGTTGACCGCTTTGACCGCCTGATCCTCTCGAATTACACAGGACACCTTGATCTCAGAGGTGCTGATCATCTCTATATTTATATCCTCGTCGGCTAATGCCTCAAACATCGCTGCAGCCACACCCGGATTGGTGACCATCCCTGCCCCGACGATGGATACCTTGGCGACGCAGTCATTGTAATCCATTCCTGAGGCCCCGATCTCCTTCACCACTATTTCGACCACAGGCAGGGCCTTCGGAAGGTCATCCCTTGTAACCGTAAACACGATATCATTTTTACCGTTGTGCATCCAGCTCTGGATGATCATATCGACGTTGATGTTCTCTGCTGCCAGTTTTTTAAATATATGTTTCGCAATACCCGGACGGTCCGGAACGTCAAAAAGTCCGATTTTGGCAACATTCAGGTCATGCGCAACGCCGCTTACCAGTCTGCTTTTTTCCATCCAGGAAACCTCCCCTACCCGCGTCCCCTCATGGTCATTAAAACTGGATCTGACATGAAGAGGAACGGAAAATTGTTTCGCAAATTCCACCGAGCGGGGCTGTAAGACCACAGCCCCCAGACTTGCCAATTCCAGCATTTCGTCGTAAGAGATAAAGTCGAGTTTCTGAGCGGTAGGGACAACGCGGGGATCACCGGTAAAAACCCCGTCGACATCGGTGTAAATCTCGCATATATCTGCCTTAAGAGCCGCTGCCAGGGCAACCGCCGTCGTGTCCGAGCCTCCTCTTCCCAATGTGGCAATCTCGTCATCATCGGTGGCACCTTGAAAACCCGCGACTACCACAATTTTCCCTTCCTCAAGGGCCTGTCGGACCCGTTTGGGATCCACCTTCTTAATCAGAGCCTTCGTATGGTTGCGGTCTGTGGTGATACCAGCCTGTGCCCCGGTAAAGGAGACCACGGGATAACCCAACTCATTGATTGCCATTGCCATTAAGGCTATAGAGACCTGCTCACCGGTTGCAAGGAGCATATCGATCTCCCTCTCGGGCGGATGAGAGGTGATCGCCTGAGCCAGTTCCAGCAATTGGTCGGTGGTGTGTCCCATTGCTGAAACAACCACAACCACCTGACTTCCTTCTTCTCTGGTACGGACCACCCTGCGAGCAACATTTTTTATCAACTCAGGATTGGCTACCGATGTCCCTCCGTATTTTTGTACTACAATCCGCACTCAAAAGCCTCCTCCAACAGTAATATTTTACTCTATTATATAAGCTCCTTGCGAACTCGGTTCAAGCTTTCTGATTTCCGTCTCAATACCGTAGGCCCTCAAGACACGGCCCATCGCCTCCCCGATTTCCAAACCGGGAGGCCCAAAGGCAATCAGAGTAGGCCCTGCCCCACTCAGCACCGCGCCATAGGCCCCGGCTTGTTCAGCAGCTTCAAACGCTTCTGTCATTCCGGGAATAAGCCTGGATCTGTAGGGTTGATGAATGCGATCCTTGAGCGCAACCTTCAACAAATCCCAATTACCCTCTTTCAGTATAGAGGTTAACAAAGCCACCCTGCCCAGATTAAATACCACATCCTTCATGGGAACAAGCTCAGGAAGAACGCTCCGGGCAGCTTTTGTGGAAAGTGTAAAGTTCGGTATCACCGCATAAATTACCAGTTCTTGGGGTGGAGTAAAGTTTGTATAATAATATTCGCCCTCCTGTTCGGCAACCGCCACAATTCCACCTAATAATGCGGCTGCCACGTTATCGGGGTGACCTTCAATTTCGATTGCCTGGGCCAACAGTTCCTCCCGGGAGAAAGGGCTTCCGGCAACGGCGTTAGCGGCAAGCAGCCCTCCCACAATGGCAGCTGCACTGCTCCCCAAACCGCGCTGAAGCGGTATTTTATTATCCAGCCGCACTTTCCAACCCTGCAAACTGGAATTTACCCTGCGAAACAGTTGTTCAATGGTGCGGGCAACCAGGTTATCGGCGTTTCGGGGTAAAAAATCCTCACCTTCACCGGTTACCTCTATATGGAAACCGGAACCACCCGTTTCCTCCAACTCCACCGTATTATACAGTTTTAACGCCATTCCCAGGGCATCAAAACCGGGTCCCAAATTTGCGGTTGTGGCCGGTACCCTGACAGCAACCCTTCTCCACATATTTAATTCACCTTATCCTTCTAGAGCACAGAAATATTCCCCAGTAGATCAAGCACCGCTTCTTCGGTTGCCTGCACCACCGTTGGCTGTAACTGGCAGGTCTTGAGGGTCGTGTCCGGGTCTTTCAGGCCATGGCCGGTCATAACACAGACCACATGACAGGACCGGGGGAAATAGCCCTCCCTGGCCAGCTTCATAACGCCTGCCAAAGCAGCGGCAGAAGCAGGCTCCACGAATAGCCCCTCTAAACGGGCAACAGTCTGATAAGCGTCGATTATCTCTTCATCTGTCACAGTGTCAATTCGACCTTCTGATTCCTGGAGGGCATTGAGGGCCTTCTGCCAGCTGGCAGGATTGCCGATCCTGATCGCCGTTGCTACAGTGCGGGGCTCGGGAACAACCTCTCCGCGCACGATGGGCGCTGCGCCTGCCGCCTGAAAACCGACCATTTTAGGCGTTCTGTCCACCACCCCTGAGGTAGCGTACTCCTTAAAACCCTTCCAGTAGGCGGTGATGTTGCCCGCGTTGCCTACCGGTAAAGCCAGGTAATCGGGAACAAAGCCTAACTGGTCGCACACTTCAAAGGCCGCAGTTTTCTGCCCCTCTATCCTGTAGGGATTCAGGGAGTTGACAAGGGTCAGGGGGTGCTCCTGGGTAATCTTGCGCACAAGCCATAAAGCGGCGTCAAAATTCCCCTTGATGGCGATAACCTTGGCTCCGTAGATCAGGGCCTGTGCCAGTTTTCCCAGGGCTACATACCCGTCCGGTACCAGCACCACACATTTAATACCCGCCCGTGCCGCATAAGCGGCTGCAGATGCCGACGTGTTCCCCGTTGAGGCACACATCACCGCCCGTGAGCCATCTTCCAGGGCTTTGCTCACGGCAACCGTCATTCCCCGGTCCTTAAAAGAACCGGTCGGGTTTTGCCCCTCAAACTTCAGATAGATGTTTATATTGAATTGGCGGGAAAGGGCAGGAGCCGGCAACAAAACGGTGTTACCCTCAAGCAGGGTAACGACAGGAGTCTTTTCATTAACAGGTAAAAAGGAACGGTATCTTTCTATTACCCCGTGCCAGATCAACCCTTTCCTCCTCCTTCCACCCGGATAATGTTTTCCACAGAATGAACAATGGAAAGGCCTCTAATCACTGCCAGAGCATCCTGAATGTCCTGCTCCTTGACCTCATGGGTAATGACAACGATTTCAGCCATCATCATCTGGCCGTCAATTTCCAGCGTTCTTTTCTGGATAACCGAGGCCAGGCTTACCTGGTGATTACCAAAAACTCCGGCGATGCTGGCCATTACACCCGGTTTATCCTTGACGATAAGTCTAACGTAATATTTTGTCCGTATTTCCCCTTTAGGACGAATTTTTTTGTCAAGAAAACAGGTGCAGGCAAAACGACGGGCGCTGTCGCTCTTCATGTTGCGGATCACTTCCATGACATCCCCGACCACAGCGCTTGCAGTCGGCATCTGGCCCGCACCTTGACCGTAAAACATGGTTTCCCCCACTGCATTTCCCTTGATATAAATGGCATTAAAGACTCCCCGTACTGATGCAAGAGGGTGGCTATGGGGTAAAAAGGCCGGATGCACCCGGACCTCGATTTCGTCATTTAGATCTCTGGCGATCGCCAGCAGCTTCACCACATATCCGAACTCACGGGCATAATTAATATCTTCCGGAGTAATTCTAGAAATTCCCTCAATAAAAACATTATCTGGTGTCACCCTGGTATTAAATGCTATTGACGCCAGAATGGAAATTTTTCGAGCGGCATCTAATCCTTCGATATCGGAGGTGGGATCTGCCTCAGCGTACCCCGCCGACTGGGCGGCCCGAAGCACTGTGGCAAAATCAGCTCCTTCCTCGCTCATACGGGTCAGGATATAGTTCGTGGTTCCGTTGACAATACCAATAACTTCCTGGATTTTATTCGCTGCCAGACTCTCTTTTAAAATGCGAATTACCGGAATCCCGCCCCCTACGCTGGCCTCGAAGTAAAATTCAGCCTTTCCCGCCTCGGCGGCTTCAAAAAGCTCTTTGCCATAAGCCGCCACCACGTCTTTATTTGCAGTAACCACATGCTTTCCGCGGCGCAGTGCCTCCAAGAGGTATTGCCGCGTCGGTTCAATCCCGCCCAACACCTCGACAACCAATTGGATATCGGGGTCATCTAAAATATCTTCAAAACGGTCTGTTACCATATCCGGAGAGATTCCTAAAAGACATGGTTTTTCGGGATGCCGCTCAAGAACCTTTTTGATGACAACCTTTTTCCCTAGACGCTGTGTGATCTGAGGAGCATTTTCTTGCAGCAACTTGATTACACCGGACCCTACCGTACCGGCTCCGAGCAGTCCTATGCTCACGACATCATCCATCAACATCTCTCCCAACTCCGAATAAAATAACATTTCTTTAATTTATATATCTTTAGATTATTCGAGACAATAACGGTCATATCCTGCTTTTCTCCTGTTTTAAATTCAGTTTTCGTTCTTTCTTCGATTTGCTCGGTAGTCCATTATTAAACAAAAAATCGGTCATACCGACCGACGGACTTTTGACAAGAAAATAAGGAGGGGCTCAATCATGGCGTCAGAAAAACACGGCTTTTACCGGAGGAAGACCTTTTACTCCTTCACACCAGTTGGTATTACGATTTTGTCGACCTTAGATAATGATACAGATAAGGCCTCCACTACCTTCATTGACAATGCGCTGCACGGTTTCCTGAAGTTTGGTTTGGGCATTTTCCGGCATGCGATGCAGTTTGTTCTGGATGCCTTCCCTCACCAGTTCATGGAGGGATTTCCCGAAGATATCTCTCTGCCAGATCTTTTGGGGATCATCCTCAAACTCCTCCAGCATATACCGGACCAGCTCTTCGCATTGCTTCTCAGTCCCGATAATTGGTGTAATTTCTGTTGTAATATCTGCTCTGATGATATGGAGCGACGGCGCACTTGCCTTCAAACGCACACCAAACCGGTTTCCCTGTCTGATCAGTTCGGGTTCCTCAAGGATCATCTCTTCCAGGCTTGGCGCAACCACCCCGTACCCGAGTTCACGAACCTCTTCCAAAGCCGGGGCCACCTTCTCGTAATTGTACTTTGCCTTGCTCAGATCCCGCATTAAGCGAAGAATATCATGATCGCCGGTAATTGTCAGCCCGCTTACCTCTTCCAGCACCTTGTGGAACAGGCCTTCCTGGGCTTTCACATCGATCACCGCAACCCCCGTTCCCAGGTTCATGTCCTCCAGTGAAGCCGTGGAAACAAATTCGTTTTCACTGATCTGCTCCACAGCCTGGTCGATATCCCGCAGCCTGTTGACGCTCCGCACAGCTTCCTGAATTGCCCGCTCGAAGTCCATACGCAGCCAGTGGGTTTGCTCCAGTTCTTCAACCCACTTCGGAAGGTTTACATTAACCTCCTGTACAGGGAATTCATAGAGGGCCTCTTGAAGAATGTTGATAACATCATCATGCGCCATGTCGGCACAGTTGATGGGAAGTACCGGCACACCGTATTTTTCTTCAAGTCCGCGCACCAGATCGTTTGTTTCCGGGGCATCAGGAACAACCGTGTTTAAAATCACGAGAAACGGCTTGCCCAATTCCTTTAATTCCCCAACAACCCTTTCTTCTGCTTCTAAATAGTTTTCTCTGGGTATTTCTGTGATCGAGCCGTCAGTTAAAACAACGATTCCTATTGTCGAATGATCGGTTATAACCTTGCGGGTTCCTATTTCCGCGGCATCTTGAAAAGGAATTGCCTCTTCGAACCAGGGCGTCATCACCATGCGTGGGCCACTCTCTTCTTCGTATCCTAATGCTCCTTCGATGGTATAACCCACGCAGTCTACCATGCGCACCTTCATTTTTAATCCGTTTTTGACAGATATCTCTACTGCCTCCTGGGGAATAAACTTTGGCTCAACGGTCATGATCATTCTTCCCGCACCACTTTGCGGCAGCTCGTCTCTAGCCCTTTCGCGATCCACAGGATTCTCAATATTGGGTAAAACCATAAGCTCCATAAAGCGCTTGATAAAGGTTGACTTTCCGGTCCGAACCGGTCCCACGACACCCACGTAAACGTCCCCACCGGTCCGCTCTGCAATATCACGGAAGATACTAATATTTTCCATGGGCAACCCCCTCCCTAATGTTTTTTATGCAGGATGGTCCCTCTTCATGCCATTTTCCAAAATTAAGAACTCAAATTTGCACTGTAATTTCCCAATTGATATATTTATATGAACATAATTTACTTTTATTACCATATGACAACATCAAAAAATCGGCTCCCTATATGGAAGCCGATAGAGCATAAATGACAATCTAAGGTACTATTAGTTGTCGCCCGCCCCTAAAATTGAAGAAATCCTTTTGGCAGCTATTAAGAGGAGAACCTCTATTTCTCGCCTAAAACGGAGACAAAAACCTCCTCTACTTCATGGCGTCTGGTTCTCATCATGAGATTGGAAACAGCCGTCTTTGGCTCCATGCCCTCAAATAATACCGCGTACATCTGCTCCGTAATCGGCATCTCAATTCCATAATGAAGGCTGAGAAGCTTTGCCGCTTTAGTCGTTTCTACGCCTTCAACAACCATTCCTACCCTTGCAAGAGTTTCTTCCAGGGACAAACCCTGTCCTAAAAGATATCCTGCCCGCCTGTTCCTGCTGTGCTTACTGGTTGCAGTAACCACCAGGTCTCCGACCCCGGTCAGCCCAAGAAACGTCAATGGATTTGCCCCGAGAGCAACTCCCAGGCGGGTAATTTCTGTTAGGCCCCGGGTAATCAAGGCTGCCTTGGTGTTATCCCCAAAACCCAAACCCTCTGCAATCCCGGCGCCCAGAGCAATAATGTTTTTTAAGGCTCCTCCGAACTCGACTCCAACCAGATCGGAGTTGGTATAAACACGGAAATGGGGAGCCATGAAAACATCCTGGATATACTCGGCGACTTCTGTGGATTGAGATGCCACAACCACTGCAGTGGGCATTTCTCTTCCAACCTCTTCGGCATGACTCGGCCCCGAAAGAACGGCCAGCCTGTCCACATATTCCGGCAACTCCTCGCAGATAACCTGAGACATGCGCAGGCAGGTTGTCCTTTCCAGGCCTTTGGCAGTATTAACTAAGAGAGTGTCGGATCTCAGAAATGGCTTTATCAGTCCTACCAGTTCTCTGATACTCTGAGAGGGTACGGCTAAAACAACAACGCCGGGATTACGTAAAGCCAGTGATATGTCGGAGGTAATCTCGATCGAATCGGAGAGAACAACGCCAGGCAAATATTTTTTGTTCTCTCTTGTTGCAACAAGCAAATCGGCGAACTCCGGCGATCGTGCCCAGAGTTTAACCCTTTTTCCCTTTGTGGCCAGCAGAACTGCCAGCGCAGTACCCCAGCTCCCTGCCCCCAGAACTGCAATTCCTTCCCCCATAGCTCCCCCTTTACCAGATACGCAAACGTGATTCCGTGCCCTTTCGTATCCGGTCTATGTTTTGGATATGGCGGTAAATAATAAAAAGCGGAGCGGGTATGGCAAAGATATAATAGATCCCCGGGACACGGTAAATTAATGCAATAACAGGAACGGACAAGGCTGCAATAATCGAACCCAAAGATACATAACGGGAAATCAACACCACAACCACCCATATCCCGAAGGCAATTAGGACCACCTTGGGCATTAAAGCCACCAGAACTCCCGCGCCGGTCGCAACCCCCCGGCCACCCCGGAAGCCAAGGAAGATCGACCAGTTGTGACCGATAACCGCAGCGAGCCCTGCCGCCACCCCCCAGCCTGGACCACCAAGCGATTTGGCAATCAGGACCGGAATCAGCCCCTTGATCACATCACAAACAAAAACGATTAATCCCGGTTTTGGTCCCAAAATGCGAAAAACGTTAGTAGTACCAATGTTACCGCTCCCTTTGTTGCGGATATCAACGCCGTGCAACCTTCCAACCAGGTAACCGCAAGGGATGGCACCGATCAGGTAAGAAGCAATGATCAGCAAGATAAATTTCATCTCTTAATCTTTCCTCCTGTTTCAGCGTCTGGGCCGGAAAGCCAATCTGATTGGTGTTCCTTCGAAGCCGTAGGCCTTCCTGAGTTGGTTCTCCAGATAGCGCTTATACGAAAAATGCAACAACTCTGGCGAATTAACAAAGAAAACAAATACCGGAGGTTTTTCACCACCCTGTACAGCGTAATAAAACTTTACATCCTGCCCTTTTACTGCCGGAGGAGGGTTTAAATAAATTGTTTCCGTAAGCCAGCTGTTGAGGCTGCCGGTGGTGATCCGCTTGGTCTGTTCACCGTACACATGGTCAACCAGTTGCAGAATCCTGTCTATCCCCTGCCCGGTCAAAGCAGAAACATAAAGAAGGGGAGCATACCCCAGAAAATCCAGTCTCTCTCTGATCATCTGGTCATACTTTTTTCTTGTATGTTCGTCCTTATTTATCAAATCCCACTTGTTAATTACTATTATAAGCCCTTTACCGGCTTCTTCAATATAACCGCCAATTTTCGTATCCTGTTCCACCACGCCCTGGGTTGAATCAAGGATGAAAAGAACAATATCCGCCCGATCAATTGCTCTGAGTGAACGCTGTACGCTGTAATATTCAACATCCTGAGATACCCGGCTCTTTCTGCGTATTCCGGAAGTATCTACCAGAATGTAGCTCTGCCCGTCCTTCTTTAAAACGGTGTCAATGGCGTCACGGGTCGTGCCCGCAACGTCGCTGACTATGAGGCGCCTTTCCCTTAGCAGCGCATTGACAAGAGAAGACTTGCCCACATTCGGCCTTCCCACAACGGCAATGCGTATCCCCTTCTCTTCTTCGCAGCAAGTTTCCTCCGGTACTAAAGATATAACCCTGTCCAGGAGTTCGTCGATGTTAAGACCGTGAATGGCCGAAAAGGGAAGGGGCTCTCCCAAACCCAGCCCGAGAAAATCATAGATCACCTGTTTGTTTTTGAAATCATCAACTTTATTCACCGCCAGAATCGTTTTTTTGCGCATTTTCAATAACATGCGCGCTACTTCTTCATCTTCCGGAACCGGTCCCACCTGTCCATCCACCACAAAAATTATCACGGCAGCCTCTGCAATCGCTTTACTCACCTGCTCGTGTACCTCTTCACGAAATTCTGAATCCTCTAAAAAAAGTCCGCCGGTATCAATTAGGGTAAAAATCCTTCCGTTCCACTCCACATCGTGATAAATGCGGTCACGGGTCACCCCTGGTACATCTGCAACAATTGCCTTGCGTCCACCAACCAGCCGGTTAAACAAGGTCGATTTGCCGACATTGGGGCGGCCGACAATGGCTACCATCGGTTTTCCCATGCCTCTACCTCCTGATTGGTTTTGATCTCCCACGCCTTCCCAAGACAGCTTCCACCAGTGCGCTTGCCGTAGGTTCTATAACATGAATCCTGCAGCCTGAACGGGAAGAGACCTGGTCTAATGTCATGCCGTCCAGCAAGAGGGATGTCCCCTGGCGCAACAAAACATTTGGCAGCAGCACATCCTCACCCTTTACTCCCCGCAGGCCCCAAAGCAGGTCCCTACCGGTAAGCAAGCCGGTGACGCTAATTCGAGGGCCGAAAAAAATGTTCGGGATGGAGATCAATTTTAATCTTACATTTTTTATCAGATTCAACCTTGCTATCACAGGCTCCAGCACCCTGGCTCCCGCTGCCCCGGTACCGATTACGAAAGAACGCGGAGAAACCAAGCGTTCTGGTAGCAAAGGCAGCATTTTACGAAATTCGTCATAAAAAAGCCGGCCAAACCCGATCCCGTTTTCCAGCTGGGGGAAGCCGTCGTATACCGAGCGCGGTGGTAAAGGCCACTCCCCCCGCAGGTAAAACTCGTCAGCCAGGTATACAAAGGAACTTTTGTAACGGAGTCTGAACGCTTTCTGTTTGCGGCTGATTTTTCTGATTAAAGACCGGCATTCAGCCTTGGTGAAGTTTCTTAAAAAAGGAAGACCCTCTCGAAATTTTGTTAAGCCTACCGGAACAATCCCAATAGATGCAACCTGTGGCCAAAACCGGGAGAGGTCTTGGATCGTCCGAATCAGCACATCTCCGTCATTCCAGCCGGGGCACAAGACTATTTGAATGTGCATGGTAATACCGCCCCCGGCCAGTTCGGCTATTTTTTCCAGTACCGGCATGGGCTCTCTTCTTCCCAACATTTTTCCTCTTAGCGCCGGCTTGGTGGTATGCACGGAAAGGTAAAGGGGGCTGAGGTGAAAGGTCAAAATCCGGCGCATATCTGAGGAGGTTATGTTTGTCAGGGTGATAAAGTTGCCGTGGAGAAAAGAAAGCCGGTAGTCGTCATCTTTTTCATAGAGCGACATGCGGAGATCAGGGGGAAGCTGATCGATAAAACAAAAAATGCATTTATTACGACAGTGTATAATGCCATCAAAACAATCAGTTTTAAATACAAGGCCCAAATCTGTATCATCGTCTTTTTGGATCCAGATGCTTTCAATCTTCCCGTCCTGGTGCCGGACTTTCAGCCACACCTTTCCTGCTGTTGTCAGATAGTGGTATTCCAGGAGATCCCGGGGTACAATACCGTTCACCGTCATCAGGCAATCCCCGGGACGTATTCTCATTCTATCTGCAATTGAACCGGGTTTTACCCCGATGATGGGTATGCCCGCCCTTTCCATTACTTTCATGGCTTCGCTCCGTTTTTCTAACATTATCCTTTAGGGATAATCATTAGTCAAGGATTCCCTCTATTAGACACATTTTGATACGGTATGCTTCTCGCCTGCAAAAATCAAGCAAGTTACGAAAAGCCCTCCTCTCGCAGAAGTATAAACCCTTCCCTAAATGAAATAGTTTAAAAATTTTTGCCAATAGGAAATAAGGCATTTCACATGCAGCAGGCGCTTCTACCACAAACCAGTTAGACTGTGGAATGCCTATTAAACCGCGATATTCTCTTAGGATACGTGCAACTATATCAGGCTCATCCCCGGCTCCTACCATGTAGACATCATACCCCCCATCGTGACCAACCAGGGAGATCTCCCCAACCTCTCCGGCAAATTTTTGTTCTATTGCCCATTTTAACCCTGCATCCTTACTCAAGTCAGGGTTCAAGTGGAAACCGGCCACCAGCAGGGTTAACCGGAAAACATTGGAGCATATGTAAAAAACCATACGGCGGGGGCTAAAGGTTGATGTTCCCGCTTCTTGCCTTTCCCGGAGGACCTTTTCAACCTGATCGACGAGTTCGGAGAGTTTCCGATACGCAAGCCGCGTGCCCAAGACCACTAGCGGCCTGCCGATTCCCACCAGACGGAGTCGCCTGGATAAAAAGCCTCCCAGGACCATAAAAGGGTTAATCGGCCCTGTGGTATCGACCGGATATACCCGATCGCTGCATCCTGAAATTTCTGCGACTTTCTCTAAGAGAAGGCTAACACTTCTCCCCAGCGTTTTTTTCCCGAGGACATATATCGCTACGTTGGGCCGATTTCTGCCGGCATAACGAAAATGACCGTGAACAATCTCTTCAAAGGTATCAAAATGAGGTATTTGCAGGAGTTCTTGCGCACTGGCCGCACGATCACGGGGTAACAGCCCCAGGTGGATACCTGCGGCCGTTACCGATGAATGAGAACCGCCATAACAGTGATAAATTACCTTGATCTCCATGGCTTAACGTCTGACAACTCCATTTACATAAATTTTTGGTAGGGCATTACCCATAATCCATTTCTAGCATAAATAGCCTGGCTAGCACTCCCGCTGCCAGGCCACCAAAAACTTAATTATAAGACAAACCGTTTACCTGTTCCCCCTCCTTCTGTTTATATCGAGGAATTCTCCCTGGAAGAAACCACGGATCTGCTCCCAGGCTCCCCTCCAACCGCCTGAGTTGATCAATAAATAACCGGCGATTGCCCCTCCTACGATCAGCACACCCCAGACAAGCGCAGTCCAATCGCCTCGGTTTGACTTGGGAATCGGAACCTTTGGGCTGACTCCCGTCACACCCAGCACTTTAGGTAGCGCTTCCGCAAAAAGAGCAATACCCCGCTGGGCTGCATACCGGCTGTTTGTATGGGCTCCAACTTCTACTAAAAGTGCTCTGGGAG
>CADDZD010000067.1 GCA_902812385.1 Clostridia bacterium
TCCGGCCTCTCCGAAGAAGAAATTCTGGGAAAAAAGTGCTGTGAGGTGATCTGCCACGCATCCGAACCCTGCCCGGAGTGCGCTCTCTCGAAAACCCTCGAGACCAAAGAAACGGCACACTCCCAGCGCCTCCTGGAAGACGGCAGGGTGATGGAATTTTACGCCTATCCCGCTTTTCAGGAGCCTGCCTTGCATGAAGAAGGAGATCTCTGGGCCGTCCTCTACATCAAGGATGTCACGGAAAGGCTCAAAATGCAGGCCCAACTGCTGCAGGCTGCCCGACTTGCCGCCCTGGGGGAGATGGCAGCCGGGGTTGCCCACGAGCTGAACACCCCCCTTGCCGTGATTCTTGGCGATGTCCAGCTTTTAATGCGCAACTATGCGGAAAATGACCAAAAACGAAAGCTCCTGGAAGATATCAAAACCTGTGGCCTGCGCTGCAAGCAGATCGTCCAGGGATTGCTTACCTTCTCCCGCCAGGAGCAGTATGTTTTCTATCCCCTTTTGGTCAACGATGTGGTCCGCGAGGCCCTGAAGCTCGTCTCCTACCAGATCGAAACCGACAACATCCAGATAGATGTGGATTTGGATCCAAAGATTCCCCAGATTGCGGGGAACGCCCAGCAGCTCGAACAGGTTGTGGTAAACCTCCTCCTCAATGCCAAGCAGGCCTTCGATGGCCATGGGGAGAAGCGGCCACGCCTGATCGGGATAAAGACGGGGTATGATCCGGAACGAAATCAGGTTTTTATTAAGATCTCCGACACAGGCAAGGGGATTCCGCGGGAAAATTTGACCCAAATTTTTGATCCCTTCTTTACAAGCAAAGGGGTGGGAAAAGGCACCGGGCTCGGGCTTTCCGTCAGCCTCGGAATCGTCCAGTCGCACGGCGGAACCATCAGCGTAGAAAGCGAACCCGGGAAAGGGAGCACCTTTAGTGTCTACCTTCCTCCCTACCAGAACAGTGAAAAGGAAGAGGTTGGCAGGGAGGCAAAGGATTCCTGAACAATTTCTTTAAGGAAGGAACCTGATTATCTGACAGGTGAGTGAAAAATGCAAGCAAAAGTTTTAGTGGTAGATGACGAATTGGAAATGTGCAATTTTTTCAAGTTTTTTCTCGAGGCCAAGGTTGAAGAAGTCGTAGTTGCCCAGAACGGGCGGGAGGCAAGAAAAGCCTTCCAGAGGCCCTTCCACCTTGTCTTGCTTGATCTTAAACTGCCTGACACCAACGGCCTGACCCTGCTGCGGGAAATAAAGGAGCAGCATCCCATGTGTGAAGTCCTGGTCATGACAGGCTACGCAACAGTAAAATCAGCGGTAGAAGCAATCCAACTAGGAGCTTTTGACTATCTGGAGAAGCCTTTTGACGATCTGGACGCCCTTGAAGTGGTAATCGACCGTGCCCTCGCCCGGGCGCTGGCTCAAGGAGAACCGCTTGAGGAGGATCTCAGCAGGCGAAAAGAGGTTTTAGAGAAAATTGGCCTCGTGACAGGCAGAAGTGAAAAAATGCAGCACCTTTTGATGATTGCCGAGAAGCTGGCGCAAAAAAACATTACCCTTCTCATTCGAGGGGAAACAGGGACAGGCAAAGAATTGCTTGCGCGTTACATCCACGCTGTAAGCCCCCGTGCCGGGCAGCCCTTCCTTGCCGTCAACTGCGGAGCTTTACCGGAAAGTCTCCTGGAAAACGAATTGTTCGGCCATGAAAAAGGAGCCTTCACCGGTGCTACCGGACAGCATAAAGGGATCTTTGAACTGGCCCACCAAGGCACGCTTTTTCTTGATGAAATCGGGGAAGCAAGCCCGGCAATTCAGGTGAAATTGCTGCGGGTGCTGGAAACCGGAGAAATTCTGCGCGTCGGAGGAGAAAAACCGATCCGCGTCAATACCAGAGTGATCGCAGCCACAAATGCGCCCCTGGAAGAGTTGGTAGAACAGAAGAGGTTTCGGGAGGACCTGTTCTACAGGCTGGATGTGGTAACTTTAAGCCTTCCTCCGCTCCGGGACAGACGCGAGGACATCAGCCTGCTTGCAGAACACTTTCTGAGGCAGCACTACCAGGCGGGTGAGGCTCCCCGCCTGACCACCGAGGTAATTGAGGCGCTTACAAACTACGACTGGCCAGGCAACATCCGGGAACTCGCCAATGTCATGGCCCAGGTTGCAGCGATCTGCGACGGCCCTGTAGTATTAAGAGAGCAACTGCCCGCAAAGGTTTCGAAGAGTACCAAGATTTCGGAAGATACACAAAAAAATTCCGCGGAAAGCCAGGAGAAAACCCGCTCGGTTGAACAGCAGTGGCTTGCCGAAATCGCGGCATACCTTGAGAATTTTGCAGAGCAGGTGGATTTTATGGCGGGGTTCGAACTTCCCTATTTCCTAGAAGAATTAAAGAAAGCTGTTGCACGGAGTACACGACACCTCATTAACCGTGCCCTCAAAGAAGCAAGTGGAAGCTACCCCCAGGCGGCGGAGTGGTTTCGGACAACCCCCCGCGTGCTCCGCTATCTTAACAAGGAAAAGCGCTGCTAAAAAATATCCTCTCTGGAGATCTGGAGGTAATCAAATGCAAATATTTAAATTTATGGTTCCAGAAATTATTTTCGGGAAAGGAACGCTCCGGCTCATCGGGGAAAGCGCCCGGCGGTTGGGAGCAACAAAGGTTTTTATGGTCAGCGACGAAGGCGTTGCCCGGGCAGGCTGGATTGATCAGGCAGTCCAGCACTTAAAAGACGTAGGCCTCGAATATCAGGTTTGGACAGAACCCACGCCCAACCCCAAGGACTACGAAGTGGAGCACGGCAAAGAGCTTTACCTGGAGGGCGGGTGCGACGCCATTATCGGTTTAGGAGGCGGGAGTGCCATCGATGCAGCGAAGGCGGTAGCAATCCTGGCGACAAATGGAGGCAAGATTCAAGATTACGAAGGAGTAGATAAAATTGAAAAACCCCTACCTCCCCTGATCTGCGTCGCAACAACCGCAGGGGCAGGAGGAGAAGTAACACAGTTTACCATCGTTGTCGACAGCAAAAGAAAGGTGAAGATGACGATTGGCTCGAAATCACTTGTCCCTGATATCGCGATCATCGACCCCTTGCTCTTGAGCACGATCGATGCCGTCCTCACTGCAAATACAGGCATGGATGCCCTCACCCACGCCATTGAGGCGTACGTTTCGGTGGCCGCCACGCCGATTACAGACGTTCTGGCATACCGTGCCATCCAGATGATCAGTTCATCCCTCAGGGCTTCGGTGGCTTCCCGCACCAACATGGAAGCCAAGATCTCGATGGCGATGGCAAGTCTCCTGGCAGGGATTGCAATGTCAAATGCCATTTTGGGTGCTGTTCACGCGATGGCCCACCCGCTGGGAGGGCTTTTGAATCTCCCGCACGGGGAAGCAAACGCCATTCTTCTGCCCCATGTGATGCGCTTTAACCTGATTGCCTGTACGGAACGCTACGCCGAAATTGCACAGGCAATGGGAGAGAAAGTCGAAGGGCTGAGCACACGAGAAGCCGCGGAAAAAGCGATTGAAGCGGTGGAGCGCCTTTGCAGCGATATCGGTGCTAAACGGCATCTTTCAGAATTCGGGCTTCAGGAAGAACACATCTGGGAGCTCAGCCGGGTGGCGGCGGAGGATGTCTCCCTGATTACGAACCCGCGGGATGCTACGGTAGAGCAAATTGCAGAGATCTACCGGGCAGCACTCTGATTCGTGCCTGCCCGGTTCCCCTCTTAAGCTCACGAAGCAGCAGTGAGTGCTGGGTTGTTACTCGCCCTTAACGGGGAGCAGCTAACGGCAGCCGAACTGACCCCGCACTCAAAGGAAATTCTCCCCTTTAACGCTCCTTCGGAACCGGCCATTATTATCTCTTTACAGAGAAAGTGCCATTGAGTGCGGGGGAAGTAGCCGACTCCGCTGCAAGGATGCAGCGCAATGTTCCAACATTCCAACACCATCTCTGATTTTATTTGCATTAACTTTAACATCTTTTCGGAAAACATTGCGTATTTTCGGAAGAAATTACGAAAATCCGGCATTAATATTTTTCAATGCTTTTTCCTGATTCTGCTGTAAAAGTCCATCTTTTACCCACGAGTTATGGCGCATGGAACTCATCTTGATGGATAATCAAGCAAGGGATTACCGCAAATGCGGCAGTTGCTTACGAAATCGCGTTAGGCTTAACGCCATGCCGTATAATATAATCGCCTTATTGTGTAATGTTATTCTGTACTTTTATCTTACTTTACCCAGGTAACTGCCTGTCATGACGTTTGCCGTAGACCTTCTCCTGCAAGTTGGACAAAGCTTTGCTGCAGAGTAATCAGGACCCAGCTTGGTCTTGACATGGTTAAAAAGGTACTCGGTCGTAAACAGGCGGCCGCATGAGGAGCACCTGGCAAGGGAGAGGTCGGCCCCCCAGTTCTCCCCAAAAAGGCGATCCCCTTTCTCCGTGAATTTCACATCGCCGGTGGGGCAGACGCTGGCACAGGCGCGACAGCCCACGCAGTCCGCTGCCGGCTTCCCAAAGGGGGGTGTCACCCTGCGGCGGGTACCCCGGAAGGCAAAGCCGATGGCATGGGCACCAACCTGATTGCAAACACGCACACAGAGACCACAGAGTGCACAGTGGTTCTCCTGTTCATTTATTTCAAAAGGAGTTGTGTTGACCCCCATCTTCTCTGCCAGTTCTTTTACGACAGCAGAGCCGGGGGTTACTGCCAGGAGTAACTGCAGAAGAATCCTGCGGCTTCGCTGAACTCGAGGGGAGTTTGTTTCGATCACCAGCCCATCAGCTACCGGGAGGGTACAGGAAGCTGCCAGGCCCGGCCGACCACCGGCTTTAACCTCCACTACACAGAGGCGGCAGGCTCCGTAAGGAGGCAAGCCGGGATGGTGGCAAAAGGTCGGAATCCAGATCCCCTCCCGCTGAGCAACTTCCAAAACTGTGGTTTCATCTATCACAGGAACGGTCTTCCCGTCTATCGTCAGATTCATGATCAACTTCACCTCCTGGGAGGAACTACTTTGATCGCTTTGTGGCGGCAGGTATTCAGACACGCCCGGCACCGTATGCACCTATCCTGATCCAGCCTGTATGGTTGTTTCCTCTGACCCGTGATCGCCTGCTGGGGGCATACCTCGGCGCACCGGCCGCAGCCGCGGCATGCCTCTTCAGCTATGGTGAGCTCAAAAAGTTCCCGGCAGACTCCTGAGGGGCAGAATTTCTCCCTGATGTGTGCCTCATACTCTTCCCGGAAGTATTTCAGAGTGCTCAGGACAGGGCTCGGTGCCGTCTGTCCCAGCCCACACAGGGCGGCGTCCTTAATGGCCAGGGCCAGGTTCTCCAGCAGTTCCAAATCCGGCATCTCCGCCTTGCCTGCACAGATCTTGTTAAGCAGTTCCAGCATCTGTCTGGTACCTTCCCGGCATGGGAGGCACTTACCGCAAGACTCATCCTGGGTAAAGGTGATAAAGAAACGGGCGACGTCTACCATGCAGGCGTGCTCATTCATAACCACCATCCCACCGGAACCCATGATTGCACCGGCCTTGGTAAGTTCCTCGTAGTCAACCGGGAGATCGATCAGGCTGGCCGGGATACACCCTCCCGAGGGGCCACCGGTTTGAACGGCTTTGAAGTCGAATACTCCGGTACCCCCGCCGATATCATAGATGATCTGGCGGAGGGTTGTTCCCATCGGGACTTCCACCAGACCGTTGTTCTTGATGTCTCCGACCAGGGCAAATACCTTGGTGCCTTTACTGTTTTCCGTCCCCATCCCGGCAAACCATTTGCCTCCCTTCATGATGATAGGGGGTATGTTTGCCCAGGTCTCAACATTGTTGATGTTGGTTGGTTTTCCCCAGAGTCCTCTCTCCGCCGGGAATGGCGGCCTCGGGGATGGTTCCCCCATCTTTCCCTCAATGGAGGCGATGAGGGCGGTTTCTTCGCCACAGACAAAGGCTCCCCGGCCCTCCACGATCTCGATCCGGAAGCTGAAGCCGGACCCAAAGATGTCATCACCCAAGAAGCCATTCTCCTCGGCCTGCTTGATGGCCTCCCGCAGTGTCGCCACTGCCAGCGGATATTCCGCCCGGCAGTAAATGATGCCTGTATGGGCACCGATGGCATAGCCGCCTATGGTCATTCCCTCCAGGACGGTATGAGGATCGCCTTCAAGGATGCTTCTGTCCATATAAGCTCCGGGATCTCCTTCATCGGCGTTGCAGATGACATATTTGACACCTCCGGGGCTCTTCCTGGCAAAATCCCACTTCTTCCCGGTCGGAAAACCGCCGCCGCCACGCCCTCTGAGCCCGGACTCCAGAACCTCCTGGATTATCTCCTCGGGAGTCTGCGCGAGTGCCTTCTGCAGCGCCAGATACCCACCTCTTGCCACATACTCGGCGATACTGCCGGGATCAATGTAACCACAGTTTCTGGTGGCAACCTTTACCTGGGGAAGATAAAAAGGGTTTTCTGCCAAGGAGCGGTCCCCTGAGCGATCATCCATTTTCACCTTTTCCCCCGTGATCAGCACTTCATCCTCAAACACCTTGCCCAGGAGCCTTTTTCTCGGCATATTCTGGTTGATAACCCCAACAATTATCTCCTTTACCAGCTCCGGCCTGACCCGGGAGTAAACGTATCGGGGTTTTCCGGGAAATTGTACGCAAACCAAAGGCTCCTCCTGGCAAAAGCCGAGACAACCGGTGGTGGCCACAGTGCAGTCCAGACCACGCTCTTTTACCTCTGCCAGCAGTGCCTGATAGACCTCTTCGGCTCCAGATGCCCTCCCGCAGGTAGCCCGGCCTACGGTGATCTTTACTTTGTCAGGATAGAGCGCTTCCAGGCCTTTCCGGCACAGAGATGAAAGATCAGGCATCACAGTTATCTCTCTCCTTCCAGCCTGCAATCACTCCCGGAATATCCTCCGGCTTGAGACGGCCAAAGGTTTTCCCATCAATACTGATCACCGGTGCCAGGCTGCAGCAGCCCAGGCAGCGCACAGCTTCCAGAGTGAATTTGCCGTCTTTTGTGGTCTCCCCTTCTTTGATCTGAAGTTTCTTTTCAAGAATTTCGCTCAACTGGACGGCTCCTCTGATATGACATGCCGTCCCATGGCAGACAGAGATCAGGTGCTCACCCTTCGGGCTCAGGCTGAAGGCCGCATAAAACGTGGCCACCCCGTACAACTGAGTAAGGGGTATACCCAGCTTCTTTGACACCAGGCGCAGCGCTTCTTCTGGGAGGTAACGGTATTTTTTCTGTATGTCTCCTAGGATGCCGGAAACCCTGCCATCCACCTCCTGGTGCCGGGCTATGATTTCCTCTATCTCCGTTACATTCATCTTCTCCTCTCCTTTCCTAACCAGATGTAAACAGCAGGAGGGGGCAAGACACTACCGGTTCCCACCCCCTCCCACTTTTTAACCACCTGCCATTCTAGGAAAAATCGCTACTTCGTCATCCTGCTTCAGCGGTGTTTCGATTCCTGCCAGGTGTTCTATCGCCCTGCCGTTGACGAGTATGATTACGTTCCCGCTCAACTCCTTTTTCTTGCCCACCACAGAGGGTGCAAAGATCCATTCGGCCAAGCGCTTCCCGTAGTGGCTGCAGAGATTTTCCAGTAATTCCAGCACCGTACCTCCGGTAAAATCAACTGTTTCTTTTACTCTTGTTATGTCGCGCAGCAGGGCGAAAAATTTGACCTTCAAACGGATCACTTCCTTATAACCCCAACTCCTCAAGCTTTTCAGGAGTTGGCCTCCCATCCTCATCCCAGCCGCGCACCTTGTAGTACTCAGGCAGCATCTCTGATAGCTTGTTTACTACACCCTTTAGCGGACCGACCTTCATCGGCTCCTTCAGCAAACGCGGCGGCAGCGTGTCATCATCCTTGGTAAAGCCGTTGGCCAGATTGAAGAGCCGCTCCATGTTCCAGATCCGTTCCCCGATCTTCAGGACATCGTCAGCCGTACATTCCACTCCCGTAGCGGTGCTGAGCTGAGCCGCCACCTCGGGAGCTCCTATGGCGAAGGTGAGGAACAGGCAAATTCCCGAAGAGTCGACGGCTGCCGTCAGATCCTGGAAGGTCTTTGTCCAACCGGCTTTTCCTTCAGTCGCCAGGTTATCGAGTTTTTCCGGAATTCCCAGGATCTCAGGAGAAGTCATGTAGCCACGCACGTGGCAGCCGCCGCGGTTGCTCGTGGCGTAGTTCAGCCCGAGACCTTGCAGGCCTCTCGGGTCGTAAGCGGGAAGCTCCTGCTTTTTCACGCTCATGGAGAGTTCGGGATGGCCGAACTTGCTGGCAAGCCGGTAGGAACCTTCTGCCAGTTCATTGCCGAAGCCTTCCCGGTAAGCGGTCTGGCGGGTAAGCTCAACCATTGCTTCGGCATCTCCGAATCTGATCGCACGCCCGGTTTCCTTTTCAGAAATTGCACCGATCTCAAAGAGCTCGAAGGCGCAGGCGATGGTTGCACCCATGCTGATGGGGTCCAGCCCCAGTTCGTTGCAGTAGTTGTTGGCCCTGACGATGGCAGCAAGGTTGTCTACGCCGCAATCTGCTCCCAGTGACCACTGAGCTTCGTACTCGGGGCCTTCACCGAAGCCTTTGAAGGGGCCGTCCGGCACGTTGACGATCCGGCCGCATCCGATGGCGCATCCCATGCACCCCTTATTCCGTACCAGGTAGGTCTTGGCCAGTGTCTCCCCGCTGGTGGCATCCGCATTCGGGAAGGTTCCGGAATCGCGGAAGTTGTTTACCGGCAGGCCACCGGACTGGTCGAGGATGTTGATCAGGATTCCGGTGCCGTAGAGGCCAAGCCCTGTTCCCGTCACCGGGTGGGACCTGACCATCTCCCGCGCCTTGGTGAGAGCCTCCAGGAACCCGTCGGGGTCTGCCACCCGGACCGCGCCTGTCCCCTTGACGACAACCGCCTTCAGGTTCTTGAAGCCCATCACCGCACCGACTCCGGACCGCCCGGCAGCACGGGTGTAGTCATTTACAATGCAGGCAAACTTGACCAGGTTCTCCCCTGCCGGCCCGATGCAGGCCACCTTGGCGTCAAAATCGGTCTCCGCCCGCAGGGTGTCGGTAGTCTCAATTACATCCTTGCCCCAGAGGTGCTCGGCGCAGCGAATCTCCACCTGGTCGTCATTGATCCAGACGTAGACCGGCTTTTCGGCCTTGCCTTCGAAGATGATTCCGTCATATCCGGCGTACTTGAGCTCCGGCCCCCAGTAACCGCCCGAGTTGGATGCCGCCATTGCTCCTGTAAGTGGAGACTTGCATACCACGTTATACCTTCCGCCATTGGTCGCCAGTGTTCCCGTCAGGGGGCCTGTCATAAAGATCAGGTTGTTCTCGGCGCTCAACGCATCCACCGTCGGACCCACCTCTTTGATCCAGAGGCGTGTCCCAAGCCCGCGGGCCCCCAGGTATTTCCCGGCCTCCGCCTGATCGAGGGCCTCTTTTTTGATGGTCCCGTTTGTCAGGTTAATCCGCAGTACCTGTCCTACCCAGCCGTACATTATTTGGCCACCTCCAGCGCATCCTTAAATTTCGCAGCATAAGCCCGTTTCTTGGCCAGCGTTCCCGACGTTGCTTCCACGTAGGTGATTGCTCCGCCCGGGCAGAATTTGGCGCACTGGGGATCCCCGCCGCAGAGATCACACCTCAAGACCCGGTTCTTCACCGCATCGAATGTGGCGTTTCCAAAGGGGCATGCGTTGATACACATCTTGCAGCGGATGCACCTGTCATCGGCTACTTCCAGTGCTCCGGTAGCTGCGTTTTTCTTCAGCGCGCCTGTCGGACAAACCTTCAGGCATGCCGCCGTTTCGCACTGCAGGCACATCAACGGAACGGAAATTCCCTCTTTTTCAAACTGCACCACATTGACGCGCGCCGCACTGGGACGGAATTCCTTGTCGTGTTTGAAGACACATGCCAGTTCACAGGTCCTGCAGGAAATGCATTTTCCCGGATCAATCATCAACACTTTTGCCATCTTTTGTCCGGCATCTCGAACCGGACACTCACCTCCCCCATTTTTTCGAATTCCACGTGATCATCTGATCTCTTCCTGTCATTGATACCTACCGGATCGTATATCCTCTTACATCACCTCTTTTCTTAAAGCCATTTTACAGGTAAATCCATCCTTTTCTTCAATGCTAACATCGTGCCAGATCTCCGCTTTTAAAGAAGACTATTGCTCGATTTTAAACATTTCGGCACTTCTTGTTATACTTCGATAGATTTACATTATTTCCTCCGGCTCTTTGAGGGTATGTTCGAGTTTTTACCACTCTTATGCAGGAAGAATATTAAAGCTGGGCAATTAGATGAAATATGGCGCGGACTTAACAATTAAATATCCCTTGTGTCAAGCCACCTCAACAAATCCTGGACAAAGGATTTCCTCTCTTCGGCATCAATACCGCTGACCCTTTCCATGATGACGTCTTTGCGGAAGGGAATCTCCTGGAGGGATTCCGTCAGGTCTTCGACCAGGTCGCAGTCCATGGCATCCGAGTAGACGACAGCTTTTTTAATACGGCCTTCTTCTATGCTGAGACAGAGCTCGATCTCTCCCCAGTCAAACCTGTTGCGAAAGGAAATATCGAAATCGGGGGTTTCGCCGTATCTCCACTCCCAGGAGGCATACTTCTGGTACAGTCTCCGAAATTCCTCGGAGTCCTGGTCAAACCGGATTTCACGGGAATATTCCCCGTAGACTTGAGCAAAACTCTCTTTTACGCTCTGCTTCACTGCTTCAATGGTGATCTCAGGATTTAAGCTGGCCAGGTTGACCACCCTGGACTTTACCGATTTAACGTCAACACCTTTCGAGGCTATTTTCTCCTTAGAAACCCGCAGGTAGCGGGCGAGCTTGTTCATGTCCGTGTCGACGAGAAGGGTGCCGTGGTGATAGGCCGATTTGGACTTGAAACAAAAGGCGTTGCCAGAAAACTTTTTCCCTTCAACGGTTAGATCGTTGCGCCCCGAAAATTCCGCTTCTATCCCGAGATTTCTGACAGCCAGCATGAGAACATGCAGTTGCCTTTCCAGATCGTATAGTTTCCTGTCCATGACAAAGGTGAAGTTCAGGTTGCCGAGATCGTGATAAACCGCTCCGCCGCCGGACAGCCTGCGGGCAAGTTTGCCGCCCTCGCTTTCCAGCTCTTTGCAGGCGCACTCCTTCCAGGCGTTCTGGTGCTTGCCGATGACCACCGTGTGGTCGTTCTGCCACAGATACAAAATGATTTCATTCTCTGCCACATGATTCAGCAGATACTCTTCTACAGCCAGGTTGTGCCAGGGGTCATAAGAACCCGAACTTGCATAGGCTGTCCTCGATGCCACCAACCGACTTGCCATAAACACCCCATCCCTTGCAAGCTGATCCTTTAATATTTCTCTAGATAAACGGTGTCTTCCTCCAGGTACCGGCGCGAGAGATTATCAAAGGCGCGAGCGTGACCCGGGATGATAATTCCCCCAGGCCCAACAGGCTGCAGCACTCTTCGGTGAAAAACACCTGCAGTTCCCTGTTACGGGCATGGGTTATGGTTGCTTCGTCCGGGTAAGCAATGGCGTTGAAGCCGCAGTCCACCGCCAGCTTCTCGATTTTCTGTTTGTACCTGCCGGGCGGCCTGGCGCAACCAAGGGTTAAAGGGATGTCGGGATTCAAGATGCGGGCTGTGGCAAAGACCCTTGCGGTTTCCTCAAGTGACGGCGGTTTCACCTCTGCCATGTCCGTTCCTTTCATCGGGGAGATGATGACGAGCACCACCGCCTCGGGGTCCGCCCGGCCGATCATTTCCAGGGCCTCTATCTCTCCCAGGACACGGCCATAATGCAGGCCGATAACGACATGGGGAGCAATGCTCAACCCCGCTTCCCGGCAGGTTAGCATCGCTTCCAGATAATCATTTGGCTTATGATCCAGATGATATACCTCCTGTATCGTGCTTTCATCACCGATCACATCCAGCAGGACCTGGTCGACTCCCGCCTTTCGGAGGGCAATTGCCGTTTCCCGCCGGATCAGCCCGCTGTGTGCCAGAACACGCAATCCCTTCCCCGTGGCGTACTTTATGGCATTAGCAAACGGGAGCAGGGGTACCTCCCCGCGTGAATCAGCCCCTCCGCTGACCAGGATACCCCGGCAACCTTTCTCCACCAGGCGATCCACGACGCGGCACATCTCTTCGGGCGTCGGTGTTGGGATCATGGTTTCCAGCAGCCTGCCGTTGCAGTGGGCGCAACGGCAGGCGCACGCCTTACCGGTCACACTGAGGTTGACAAAGGAATTGCGGTGATTGGCGAAAAACCTGTTCTGGTAATGCTTCGCCCCGGGTGCCGAAAAAATGATCTGGGGTGCGTGGTTCTGCCTGATCTCCCAGGCCTGTCGCATCAGGTTGCTAAGCCCCTGCATGCGAAACTCCCTCCCAGAACTGGGAGCGAATGATTTCGATATCCTCCGGTGTGGGAACAAAGGGATAGTTTCTCATGGGCTCGCCAGCCCTCTCGTTTCCGAAGGGCCTGTTGCAGGCAAGGAATCCGTCTTCCCCGGGGCATCCGGAGGCCATGAACGCCATGCCGTTATTGACATACGGCTCTATGTCGATACCATAGTCGATTATCCGTCCTTCCGGAGAAAAGCTGATGGCAGCTTCGGAGATAATCCCTTCGTTGATCAGGTAGCGGGCAAGCTGTACCCGGCGGTATTGCCCGAGCGGGGGTTGAGGAGAGTCCTCCATCAGGCTACCGGCCTCCGGAAAAAAGGAGAACAGGTGAGTCAGGGCTCCCATCCGGTATGCTCTCGCTATCGTCTTCACCATCTGTTCTTCCGTTTCACCGAGACCGACGATCAGGTGCACGCCCACTTTATGGGGGCCGAATACCTCTACGGCCTCGGCCACGGTCTCCCAGTACCGGCTCCATGTATGGGGCCCCTTTACACCGCGCCCGCGGTGCTTTTCGAAAAGCTCTTCGGTAGCAGCATCAATGGCGATACCCACCCGGTCCGCCCCCGCTTCCCTGATCATGGCTAAGTCTTCCTTCCCGCGCAGGGCTGTGGGAGTAAGCAGTCCGCTGATGGGAAGGCCCGTCGATCTGAATCTTTCCATCACGGTACAGGTATCAACCACGCAGCGGGGATGGGTGAGCATGGAAACGCACACCCGTTTAAAAGGATGATTTCTCGTTTTTACCCGCTCAAGGATTTCATCCAAGGAATATGTCGGCCACTTTACACGGATAAAGGTTTTCCCGGCACTTACCTGCCGGTTGCGGGCAAGGCCGCAGTAGCTGCAAGCACCGCGGCAGCCGTCCTGATATGTAAGCAGAATATTGAGGCAGGTGCACTTCGCCCCCCGGAGAAACCGGCCCTGCTCCAATCCCAGGCAGATCGCCCCTGCCAGACTGGTTTGTATGAATTCCGGGCTTTCCTTTATCGTCTCCATAACAACTCCCCCGTTTATTTGTAATTGCTGCTTATTGGCCTTCTGCCCTGAAAATACATCAAGTTTACCCGCCGGTCTACCGCTCGACTCCCGATTCCAGGCCGGACAGGACGACGGCTCGCTTCGGGACAGCTCTGGGATGCTGCGTAACAAGTTGCGAACTGCTTC
>CADDZD010000068.1 GCA_902812385.1 Clostridia bacterium
AGGTGCTCGGCCATAGGACTCCGGCAGGTATTGCCCGTGCAGACAAACAAAATCCGCTTCATCAGCACTTCACCCCTTCGTCAGCCGTAACATAAAGACCCCTCTCTAATCAGCGGCAACAGCTTAAATGGCCCGATTCTCCGCCGCCCGGCACAGGCGGTTCATCACTGCAAGACCAATTCCCGCCGCCGGTATCGTTTCTACCAGAATTATATCCACTTCATGATCATCGCAGTTGCGCAGGGCGCCAAAAAAGCGACTCGCAATTTCCGGCGGGTTCCGGCGGGAACCGAGAATCTCCAGGTGCGCCGGCGGTATGGTGCTTTCCCGGTAGGAAACGGCGTTTTCCTCCGTCGCCAGCACGCCGATCCTGAGGTCCTGGTGCGAGTTCAGATAGTCACCGATCTTGGCCGCCTGCCGGTCCGGATCCCCCGTAACCATGATCACCCGGGCGCGAGGGGCATAATGCTTGAAAAACAGCCCGGGGCAAGGAGCGACGGCGGTCGCTTCGCTGCCTGCCCCCTTTTCGGGGTTTTCGGGACGCGGCCGTCCGGTCAGTACGGCTTCATGGAGCTTGACTTCCACCCCCAAGGCCTTTTCGATCTGCTCCCTGGTCACTCCGCCCGGCCTCAGAAGAACCGGCCGGTCACCGGTGAGACTCAGGATGGTGGACTCCAACCCCACCTCGGTGGGGCCCCCGTCAAGGATGACGTCTATCCTGCCGTCCAGATCCGACCGAACGTGCGCCGCACAGGTAGGGCTCGGGTGACCGGAAAGGTTGGCGCTCGGGGCGGCAATGGGAACGCCGCTCGCCTCGATCAGGGCGAGGGCAACCGGATGGGCGGGATAACGCAGGGCGACGCTGGGCAGTCCTGCCGTTACCACATCCGGAACCACGGGGGCCCGCGGCAGGATCAGGGTCAGGGGGCCGGGAAGAAACAGGCGCGCCAGGGTCTCCGCCTCGGGAGGCCATGCAGCCACCAGCCCCCGGGCCTGGTCGAGGGAGGAGACGTGCAGGATCAGGGGATTTCCCCGCGGCCTACCCTTGGCCCGGAAGATCTTCTCCACAGCTTCCGGGTCCAGCCCGTTCGCCCCCAAACCGTAGACCGTCTCGGTGGGAAAGGCCACCGTTCCGCCTCCCCTGATTACCCGGGCCGCAGCCTCGATAACATCAGGTGCCGGGTGCTCCCTGTCCACCCTGTAATAGCGAGTTGCTTTGACCTGTTTCATCATCCCACCTGCACCGGTTTTCTATCCCTGTATTATGATTTCCATTTCACCTGCAGAATACCGACGTTGCAATTCACCACCAATAGCATACACCAACGCAGCCACAATTTCCAATATTCCCGGCCCTTTCGCCACAGGCGGCAGCGCCCGGCGGTTAAACAGCCGGGCCTTCGCATTCACACCATCGTCCCTCGATCATGCCACTACAAGGGCGATCATGGCTGCAACAACGGTAATTAGCACCGAGATCAGAAATGCTGTCCTGATCACCCTGCTCTCGATTCCCAGGGCGTCAATGGTCGCCGCGGCGTTCTAGAGCTTGGCCGGAGAGATGACGCTGGCCAGGCCGCCGCCGATGGCGGTTGCTGCGGTCACCACCAGGGCGTTGACGTTGAGCATCCTGGAGGTCAGGAGGTGGTACTTCGTGAACATGGCAATGGTGGATGCCTCGCTGCCGCTGATAAAGCCGCAGGGGCTTCGTCCCTGCGCCGCAAATGCCGGAGATCATCAAGATCCCAACTAAGGGGAGAAGGAGTCCTGGTACGTCCGGAGAAGAATAAAATGTGAGAGGTATAGCTGGTGCCCCGTAAAAGGAGGTTGTGTCGGGTTGAAGCCAGGCCGCAGTTACATTTTCAAGGAAATTACAGCAGCGATATTGAACGGCGAGGCCAATGAGGCAGCCAGGCTGGTTGAATCAGGCTTGAAGATGAGCATGAGCGCGGAAGAGATCCTGGAAGAGGCGTTAATCCCCGCCACAAGGCAGGTAGCCGAACAATTTCAGGGAGCGGACTTCAATATCCCCGACGTACTGCTCGCCTCCCGTGCGATCAAGGCCGGCCTTTACGCCTTGAAGCCCTACAAGCGGCAAGCCGCCCGGGGGGAGAGGATCATCATCGGCACGGTGGCCGGCGACATTCACGACATCGGAAAGAACCTGATTGCCCTTTTCCTTGAATTCGCCGGGTATGAGGTAATCGATCTCGGAGTTGACGTCACCGCCCTCAACTTTGTGCAGGCCGTGAAACAGTACAAGCCCGACCTGCTGGCGATGTCCGCCCTGCTCACCACCACCATGGGGGAGATGTCCAACGTCATCGAGATGCTTTACATCCACCGGGTGCGGGACTCCATCAAGATAATCGTGGGGGGCGGGCCTGTCACAAAGGAATTTGCCGTATCCATCGGGGCAGACGCCTATGCCGATACTCCCCACGAAGCCATCAAGGTGGTGCACGACCTGTTAAACAACAACAAGAAACTGATCGACATCGCCAAGCCTTGATATCCGGCCTTACTGGATCAGGAATTTCTTCCTGTATTCGTTGGGGCTCAAACCGACGACCTGCTTGAAAACCTTGCAAAAATAGGTGCGGTCGCTGTAGCCGACACTTTGTGCAACTTCACTCGTCGTCATATCCCGCTCCTGTAAAAGAAGCTTCGCCTGTTCGATCCGGACATTCCTGATGTGTTCCATCAGGGTGTATCCCTTTTTCTTTTTGAAGAGCCTGCTCAGGTATGTAGGGCTGATATAGCAGGCTTTCGATATTTCTTCAAGGGAAAGGTCGGGAGAGACATAGTTGTTTTGGATGTATGACATGGCCTTTTTAATCACGGCTTCTCCTTCGTCTTTCTTTTGATCGGCAAGCAGGTCGATATAGGAGTTCCCGGTGGACAGGAGCCACAGGAAGACCTTCTCCACCGTGTCGGCTTTCTCGAGTTCATTGAATTTAAGCATCCCGTACCTGAATGATTCCTCGAATTTAATTCCGCACTCCGTGGCCAGCCGGGCCAGCGAGCCGACGAATTCGATGCTTAACCCCTTAATGACCTCGATCTGGCCCTTGCTGCAGGTAAAAAATTCCAGGGCAAGCCTGTCCAGCAATTGCCTGGCCTTTTCGATGTTTGACTGACGGATCTCGGCGAAAATCTGGCTTTCCAGATCGAAAAAGCGTGCAGCCGAACCCGCGCCTTCATTCTCCCGGGCTTCTCTGCGCTTGTAGTTCTCCACCCAGAGCCAGGAGCCGACTGTACGCAGCTTCTGCTGGTAATCGAAGAGGTCGGTGCCCGCCTTCGCCAGGTAACCGGCTATGATAAAGAGCAGGTCTGCGGCCGCCTGCACCTGGGTTGCCGAAACGATCTCCAGCTTGTGCGCCGCCTCCAACAGAACCTCGCTGTCCTGTCTGAGGTCCTCTGTCGACTCTTTCATTTCCAGCCAGAAAAGCTCCTCCGGCTCCCACATCAGGACCTGTCCGCAGATCATATTTCCGACATGGATGTTGTTCAAAAGGATCGGGCAGGCCCAGGCGATCAGCCCGGCATGGCACCTGAAAAAATAGGGCTCGTTCCACTTTTCCGCCTGTTTGCCGGCCCGGGCGTAAGAACCCCGGCAGCGTTCCATGCCAACCGGGTCCGCCTTTACCAGGCGGCAGAATTCGCAGTCTCCTTTATCTGATGTGAGTATACACTCACCGTCAACATCGGTTACGGCAACAAACAGCCTGGTGGCGGAAGAAAAGGAATTTAACAGCCGCTGCAACAACTGCTTTTCAATAACCCTTTCTATGTTAGCATGCTTACCCGTCCCTTCACCAAGACTTACGAACAACTCAAACCCCTCCCTTTCCGGCACTCAGGAAGTGTCCTACCTTTTATTATACACTTCCTTTTTCGACAATAAGTGATCATTATTTACCGGAAGATCAGGGGGTTTCCAAAACAGACCTCCACGCCGCCTCCGGCGGCACCAACAGAGAAGCGAAAAAGCGGTTTATCCTTGCAGGCGCAGCGACCCAGCACTCACCGAACCCTTTTTCATAATTAGCTTTTACTTAATAACTTCGTTTTTACTTTCTTCAGCTCGCGAAGTAACGGTGAGTGCTGGGTTGTTACTCGCCCTTGACGAAGGAGCAGCTAACGGCAGCCGAAGCGACCCCGCACTCAAAGGGAATTCTACCCTTTAACATTCATTCGGAACTGGCTGTTATTAATTATCTCGTTACAAAAAAGTGCCATTGAGTGCGGGGGAGCTAGGCGACTCTGGGCCATGGACGGCGTCATAGGAGCCGGTCGGCTGCCGTCTGCGACGCGTTATAAGCGAGTTCAACCGGAGTCCGGGAGCAAGCGCAAGGATAAACCGGAGCATATTTTCGGGGCAGAAAAGCGCCCTCAGAAGCACCAAAAAAAATACCCCCCTAGGGGTTTGGGGGGAGGGGGGTTGAATTATACAGTAATTGGTGCTTCCGGTATGAGAACGTCTCGGGGTATGATAGGTGCTAGAAGTTTTGCTGGTGTCTTTTTTTTATTAATTTTATCCGCAGAATGCGGTTCCGGGTAGTGAACTTTCTTAATAAATTGTGGCTGATATAACCTTGTTAACGTGCACTATTTTAACTTTTCAGCTTCTCGCCACGCACCTTTTCTTTGAAACTACCGGAACAACCCCAGACCAGAAGAGAAAGGGCCAAAAGCCAGGGTACAAGGGTCGCGGCAGCATTATCGCCCGACAGCACCAGGTCGATCAGTACAATATTGAGCACGGCTGTCAGCGCAGGCCAGGAAAGCCGGCTAATCATTGAGGACTCCCTCGCAGATCAATTTATTTCTCCTCGCTCGCTGTTCAGAAGTTTCACAAGGGAAACGCACATGGCCACCATGATCAGCATGAAGGGAAACGCCGCCACGATGGAGGCCGTCTGCAGACCGGTCAACCCGCCGGTATACAACAGTACGGCAGCGGCCAGCCCGCTAATAATTCCCCAGATCACCTTGGTTGTATGGCGCGGCTCCAGATTGCCCTTTTCACTGAGCATTCCGGCAGTGAAAACCGCCGCATCGGCGGAATTGATGTAGAACGAGGCAGCGGCAATCACGGTTGCAATGGCGGTTACGGTAAACAGGGGATAGTGTTTCAGCAACAGGAAGATGGAGGTGGCCACATCCTTCTGGACCGCGGCGGCGAGCCCGGCATGGCGGAAGATCTCGAAATACAGGCCGCTGCCGCCGAAGACCCCGAACCAGATCATGTCAAACACCGTCGGGAAAAACAGAACACCGATCATGAACTCCCTGATGGTGCGGCCCTTGGATATCTTGGCAAAAAAGGGGCCTACGAAAGGTGCCCAGGCTATCCACCACGCCCAGTAGAAGACCGTCCAGCTTCCCACCCAACCGGTGCCCCGCACCGCATCGGTCCAAAAGGACATGGGGATTATGTTCTGAATGTAGGACCCCACCGACTGGGTAAACAACCGCAGGATAAACCTGGCGGGGCCAAATATAAAGAGGAAGACCATCAGGGCGATCCCGATATAGAAACTCGCCTCGGAGAAGATCTTGATGCCGCGGCTGACTCCTCGGATGGCGGAATAGGTGAACAGTAGCGTGGAAAGGATGACGATAATTAACTGCACATTTTTGTTGGCAGGAACAGAGAACACCAAGTTCAAACCGCTGTTGATCTGCAGGGCTCCCAGCCCTATGGAAGTGACCACCCCGCCGATGGTTGCGAAGACTGCGAAGGCGTCGATAACCTTTCCCAATGTTCCCCAGGTTTTTTCCTTGAGCAGGGGGTAGAGGGTCGTGCTGACGGAACAGGGGAGATCATATTTATAGGTGAAGTAGCCTATGGTCAACCCCACTATGGCATAAATAGCCCAGGGGTGCAGACCCCAGTGGAAAAAGGTGTAGCGCATGGCCAGATCCGCCGCTTCCGGCGTGTTGGGCGACCCGAAAGGAGGAGCTATGTAGTGGTAAAGCGGCTCCGCCACACCCCAGAAGAGCACCCCGATACCCATTCCCACACTGAACAGCATGGCGTACCATGCCGGCAGGGAGTACTCTGGCTTGTCCTCCGGCTTTCCTAATTTCCTGCTGCCGAACCGGCCGAATGCCATCCACACGGCAAAAACCACGAACCCCGCGGCGATCAGCAGGTAGCTCCAATCAAAGTAGGTGGTGAAAAAAGCCAGGCATTTATTGAGCGCCTTCTCAAAGCTCCTTGAAGCAACCACCCCCCAGATTACAAAGGGCAGAAGCATCAAAAGGGATATCCCCAGCACTGTTTTATCCAGTTTCTTATTTTTCAGGCCACAGGGTAGAGCTTCAGGTACCAGAGCCATTTTTAACTCTCCTCCCTGATGATTTTGAAAACCGTAAATCCCGCTTGCATGAGTTGACCACTTTTTACCCGAAATAAAACACCTTTGGGGGAAATTGCAGTGCCCGGGAATGGTAGAAGTGAGAAGCGCTCCCGCAAGAGCGCTTCTCGTCAGGCATTAAACAACCGATTAGCCCGCAAGCAGTTTGTTGCAGAGGGATACGGCATCGTTTGCGGTCTCCGCCCAGCCGTCCGCCCCGATCTCGTCGGCCCAGCCCTGGGTGGTGGGGCCTCCACCGATGATCACCTTGTACTTGTCCCGCAAACCCCTTTCCTTAAGGCAGGCCACCAATTCCTTCTGCTCGCCCATGGTTGTGGTCAAGAGGGCACTGGCTGCGATGATTTGGGCCCCGACTTCCTCGGCCTTGTTTGTGAAAGCGGCGGCGTCCTGGTCGAAACCGATGTCATAAACGTCATAACCGGCTGCGGTCATCATGGCCGCTACGATGTTTTTCCCGATGTCATGGATATCCCCTTTCACGGTCCCGATGACGATCTTGCCCTTGCCCTCCTTTGCGTCACCCGCCGCCTTTGCCTTGCTCAGCTCGGGCCCGAGGATATCCAGGCCGGCCTTAAGGGCGTCTGCTCCCATCATGACGTCCGGCAGGAACATCTCCCCTTCGGTCCACAGCCGGCCGATCTCCTCTATTCCTTTAATCAGGCCGTTTTCCACAGCCTCCACCGGGTTGATTTTTTCATCCAGCACCTTCTGGCACAACTCTTCGACAAGCTCACGGTCGCCTTCCATTACGGCTTCCTTCAGTTCCTCTAAAATCACCGCACTCTCCTCCTTTTATTTCGTGATTTCCCGTTTACGGGCTTCGATGTACTCCTGGAGATGTTTCTGCAGGGCCTCATCAAGGCCGGGATCCTCGTATTCGGCCAGCATCTTCTTCCATACCCGGGCTGCCTGTTGTTCTGTTGTGAGCTTCTCCTTGGACCAGCCCTCATAAGACTGCCTGTCGCTCAAAACCGGCTTCCGCATTTCGGTCTTGTGGTTCCGCTTCGTATGGATCTGGGTCAGGAAGTGGCCACCGGGCCCCACTTTCCTAATCACGTCGAGGGCAAGGGTGTTTTCGTTGACATCGATGGACCTCTTAAATCTCCTTATCACCCCTGCTATTTCGGCGTCCATGATGAATTTCTCGTAGGACATGCACAGCCAGTACTGCAGGATGCCCGCGGTGTGCAGGATGAAGTTGACACCGGCTGTCACGGGGGACATGAGCATCAGGGCGGATTCGTACCCCGCCTGCCCGTCAACGGTCTTGGAGTCGGTTAACCCGCCTCCTGCACGGCAAGGTATGCCGTAAAATCTCGCCAGTTGGGCGGTCGAAGCGGTGAGAAGCGCCGCTTCGGCATTGGCGATGGACACCGAACCAGTGCGCATGTCCGTAATCGATGAGGCGCTTCCATACACAACAGGTGTCCCCGGGTTTACCGTCTGGGCCAGGGTTATTCCCGCCAGGACCTCGGCGTTCTGAACTGCAAGAGCCCCTGCCAGGGTCGCCGGTCCGGTTGAACCCGCCATGACAAGTGAGGCGATCACCATGGCCTGCTTCCATTTGGCGTATTCCATGAGAGCGCCGGTCTGGCGGGCGTCCAGCTTGAGGGGGCTGATGGTGTTGATCAGGGTGATCACCACCGGCTTCTCCTTGAGGGCGTCTTTACCGCCGAACACGGGGGCCAGCAGCTCAATGGTGTCCCTGGCACCGTCCGCCCCGTAGCTTGAGCCCATCAGGCACTTGGTGCTGTAGCGGATGTGGGCGTATAGGGCATCCAGGTAGCGGGTCCTGTCGTCCAGATCGTTCGGCTCCACCAGCATCCCACCGCTCAGGTCCATTTCCTCGCACATGTGGGCGAGCTTGAGGAGGTTCATGTAGTCCTCCCAGGTGGACGGCCTCCGGTTTCCCCCAGCGTCGATTACAAAGGGAGCGCCGTAGCCGGGCACGTAGGCCACGTCGTCTCCGCCGATATGTACGTTGTGTTTGGGGTCGCGTGCGTACAGCGTGAAGTCGTGGGGCGCCTCGGCAACCTTCTTCTCTACGTAGGCCGGGTCGAAGAAAACGCGCCTTCCTTCAACCCTCATCCCCGCCTCTTTCAGAACCTCGACGGCGGGCTCGTACTCGACCTCAATCCCCACCTCCTGCAGCAACTGCAGGGATGTGTTGTGAATCTGCCTGATGTCCTCATCCGTCAAAACTTTCAGCGTTACTTTTGACACTTGGCTCACCCCTTTTGGATTTAAATATAACTTTCCCCGCCCCACCCCTTCTTAAGAGGGCGCTGCGGCAATAACCGGTACCCGCTCGCAACAGATGATGAGCATGACGAACAAAAAGTGGAAAGTTCCCCGTAGCGGTTAATCTTTAAAAATCTTGAACAAAGGGTGCTCTTTGTCCCGGATGCGTACCCCCAGTGCCTTCTTCCCGTACGCCATGATGGCATCGGCAGTCGCCACTGCCGGGTAAACCCATCGGGCGTTACCAATTGGCCCGTACAGCAGGAAGTCCGCCCCGTTAACCACGGGGTAGGTGAAGACCACATCGGCCACTCCCTCGAAGACCGGGGACCCCTTGCTGCGCATCTTCTTCCACAGGTAAACAGAGTTCGACGGGGCACAGCCCGCCGGCAGCCCGAGCTGTTCCTTGACCTGGCGAATGGTTAAAGTGGTCCAGGCCAGGCTGGCCACATCCAGGACGCCGGGGTCAACCAGGAAATTCTCGATGCCCGCCTGCGCGGCCTTCTCCAGCAAACCACCAGGTGCGGTCAGAAGCTGCATGCGCTGCTCCGGCATCAGGGCCATCTTGTCGAAAGCTAAAATGACTGCGCTTTTAATCCCGTATTTGGCGATCGTGTTTAGTTCCTCGTCCGTGCTGTTGGGATCCAGTGAGTTGTAAATAATCCTTTCACCCAATGAAGCATCGGGCTTCAGCATCTCCAGCGCACCGCTTCTGGCTTCAGGAGTAAGGCTGTCAAACAGGATTGGTGACTCCGTCTCGTGCAAAACAAACTCGGCGTGACGGGCCAGGGCTTCTGCAGTATCCCCGATTACATCGATAATGCGCGGGTTGCCGGTTTCGGCCGAGATCTCGGCCTCTTCTGCAAGAAGCGCCCGGGCGGCTTCCCTGTCGAAATCACCCTTCAGGTTGTCTCTGACGATCTTATGGCCCCTGAAGAAGATGCTTCCACACAGGACCGTGGCCCTTTCCCCGGGCTGCCCACCGATTCTGACACCGGCAATCTGATAGCTCTTTTGCACAACATTGAATCTGTACAAACAACATCCCTTCCTTCATAGAAAGTCAGCTATCGAACCATCGCCTCGTCTGTCCCTTCCCCTATCGCAAAATCTTCGCCTGTACAGGCAGTCCGGCGCCTTCGGATTAGGGATTGAATTCCCCGGCTTTCAGCTCCGGAGCGTGATCCTGCCGGAGGGCGCGGTAAATGCTGTAGCACATGGCCAGCATGATCAACATGAAGGGGAAGGCAGAGGCAATGGAAGCCGTCTGCAAGGCTTTCAACACGGTGGTACCGCTGGCCAGGATCAGGATGATGGTGATGGCACCCTGCAAGATACCCCAGAAGCTGCGGAGTTTCTTGTCCGGGTCCATGTTGCCGCCTGAAGTCAGCATGGCCAGCACAAAGGTTGCGGAATCCGCAGCCCCCACGAAGCAGGCTACGATCAGGAGAATGGCTAAGGGAGCGGTTATTGAGTACAGTGGCAACTGCTTCAGGGTGACGAACAGGGCGGTGGTGTAGTCCGTATTGACGGCGGCCTGGATGGCACCATTGGCCAGTTTATCAAGGTGAAAAGCCGCACCGCCGTAAATCGCCAGCCAGATGAAGGAGAAGCCGGTGGGAAGCAGCGTCACCGCCAGCACGAACTCCCGGATAGTACGGCCTTTGGAAACCCTGGCAACAAATTGCCCGACGAACGGAGCCCAGGCAATCCACCATGCCCAGTAGAACACGGTCCAGCCCTTCAGCCAGTCGGGGTTGCCCATCCACAGGGTCTGCCCGATAAAGTTTTGCAGGTAGCCACCAAGGGCATCGGTGAAGTTGTTCAGGATAAAAACCATGCCGCCGAAGATAAAGATAAATACCATGAAGGCGATTGAAAGCCAGACCTTAAAATTGGCAACAGCCTGCATGGCCTTTTTCAAGCCGGAGATCGTGGCCATGGTGAAGATGGCGGTCATTACCGCAATGATCACAGAAATGGTAGCAGGAGTCGCCTTGACTCCCCAGATATACTGGATACCGGTGGCTATCTGGCTGGAGCCGAGGCCCAGACTCGTGGCCACGCCGAAGACTGTGGCAAACACCGACAGAATATCTATGGCCTTGCCGATGGGGCCGTAAATCCGGTCACCAAGCAGCGGGTAAAAAGCAGAACTGATCAAAAAGGGCAACCCCTTGCGGAACTGGAAGTATGCCAGGGCTAGACCGCCGATGGCGAAGATAACCCAGGCGTGGATGCCCCAGTGAAAGAACACGATCCGCATGGCCGTGTGCATGGCTTCGGCAGTGCCGCCTTTGCCAAAGGGAGGCGCCATGTAGTGGAAAATCGGCTCGGCAATCGACCAGAACACGAGACCGATGCCCATACCGCCGCCGAACAGCATGGCAAACCACTGGAAGTTGTTGAACTCGGGCCGGTCGTCGTCTTTCCCCAGCTTAACCTGCCCATAGCGGCTGAAGGCGATCCCGAAGGCGAAGACTATAAAAATGGCGACCGCCAGCAGGTAAAGCCAGCCGAAATCGGTTGTTAAAAAGTCGAACACGGCATTAACGACTTGACCCATTCCCTCAGGCAGGAACATACCGAAAAGTACGAACAACAGGACGATGATCGAGGAAATGTAGAGAACGGTACGATTTGTCGAGCCAGCGCCGCTTGTCATTAATTGCATTACCCCTTTCTTAACCTTTTTTGGGAAAGTCTTTTGATCCATTAAGAAAAACTGCCACCGAAGGGCGTTGGCTTTTATCCGGGCCGTCTACCAGTTCTTGTTTCCCACCCGGCACGTCTTTTGCCCACGCCCCACTGCCACCCGAATGCCGATTTCCCTCCCAAAGACGAATCCTCAACAGCTTCACACCGGTTCATTCCCACCCCCCGAGGCAGCTTTAACAGTTTGGGCCTGTTTGTTTCGTATCGTTAATTACTCAAATAGGGGTTGGCTTCCCTGTGAAGTTTCTTGATACCCCGTGTGTTAAGCACACCAACAAGTGTGCAAAATATTGACCAAACCGGTCCAGGCGAACTTGAGAGCCACCGATTCTTCGCATTAATCGAATTTAATTCGGACACCCAAGAAACATATTTTTTCTGGTGAATATGGTGAGTTTTAACAGGCAGGAGAAGCGGACGACGCTGCAGGCCGTTTCTGTTATCGCAGGAAGAAGAAGTAGAGGTAGGCGTGGCAGATCAGGATGGAGAGGATCATCAGGGGAAAGGCGACCCTGGTGAAGCCCATGAAGGTGAAGGGGTAACCCTTCTGCCTGGCGATGCCGGAGACGATCACATTTGCCGAGGCGCCGATGAGGGAACCGTTGCCCCCCAGGCACGCCCCGAGGGCCAGCGCCCACCACAGGGGAACCAGCGGCATTCCCGTCATCGCCCCCAGGTCCTTGATCAGGGGAATCATGGCGGCCACAAAGGGAATGTTGTCCACAACGGCGGAGGCCATGGCGGCAAGCCACAGGACCAGCAGGCCTGTAGCGATCAAGCTGCCCCCGGTAACGTGGAGTGACCATGTTGCAAGGGCGTGAATCACCCCTACCTTCTCCAGGGCGCCAACGGCAACGAACAGCCCGGCAAAGAAAAAGATGGTGGACCAGTCGACAAACCAGAAGGCCTCCTCCGGGGTGGTATCGGTCAGAAGCAGCATCAGCACAGCCCCCCCGAGAGCTATTGTGGCAGACTCGACGTTAATAAACTGGTGCAGGAGAAAGCCCAGGAAGGTGAGGCCGAGCACCATTAGACCCCTGCGGAGCAGGACGGGGTCGCGGATCTGGCCCTGCAGGTCGAGATCCAGAAGCTCCTTCTTTTTCTCTTCACTCACCCGGAATTTGCGCCCCCACAGCAGCCAGAAAAGAGCGGAAGTTACCAGGAAAATGAGAGCAACAACCGGCCCCAGGTTTTTAATGAAATCCAGAAAGCCAAGCCCGGCGGCGCTCCCGATCATGATGTTCGGAGGGTCTCCGATCAGGGTTGCGGTCCCGCCGATGTTGGAGGCGATGATTTCCGCAAATAAAAAGGGATAGGGTGATACCCCCAGAACCTCGACAATGGAAAAGGTCACGGGAACGATCAGGATCACGGTGGTGATGTTGTCCAGCATGGCAGAGAGGAGGGCGGTGATCACTGACAGGATCAGGAGGATGCGGAAGGGTTCGCCACCTCCCAGTCGCCCCGACCAGACGGCCAGGTATTCAAACAACCCGGACTGCTGGAGGATCCCTACGATGATCATCATTCCGATGAGCAGCCCCAGGGTGTTGAAGTCGATGGCCGCAAAGGCCTCCCGCTGGCTTAAGATACCGAGCAAAATCATCAGTATGGCACCGGCAAAGGCCACCACGGTCCTGTGCCCCTTGTTGAAAACGATCAACCCGTAAACGGCAATAAAAATCGTAACAGCCGCCATCAACTGCATCTGCCCGCTCATCTTGGCCGTTCCTTTCTCCTGTTACTGTCCCAGACCAAAATACCCGCCAGCTTTTAATTATATACCATGACAGCCGAACATTGGAATCTTTGAGCGGGGTATTTGGAGGCGGACTGCAGCGCAGGCCTGGATCTCCATCCCGAAGGCCACGATCAGTTCATTCTTACTTAATAGACGCTCGAGTCGAGCGGTAGACCGGCAGGAGAACTTGATGTATTTTCAGGGCAGACGATCACGCCGCCTCCGGCGTCACCAACAGAGTATGAAAATACCCGACGGGTCTACCGGCGAGCGACCTATGGAAGGCCGGGTAACAGGACAGGCGAAGCGAGGATGACAGGTCGGGATGCGA
>CADDZD010000069.1 GCA_902812385.1 Clostridia bacterium
TAAGCTTATAGTAGCTCTTGACCGGTGTATAGTGGGCCAGCACATCCAGGATGAACCCTTCCTGAATGGCCTGTTTCATGGTGTAGCTATGAAACGGCCTGTGTTTAACCGTGCCGTCGGGCTGCGGGTCGGGTTCACCAAACATCTCCAACGTTTTGTTCTTAGGGGTGGCGGTGAAGGCGAAGTAGCTGGCGTTCGGCAAAAGCTTCCGGGCCTCCATTAGCCGGTTGATCTGGTCTTCGAAGGTCTCGTCTTCGTCCTCGGCACCGGCCTCCGACAAGGCCATGCTCATCTTGGCCGAGGTGCGGCCGCCCTGGCTCGAGTGCGCCTCATCAATGATGATCGCAAAACAGTGCCCGCGGTGCTCGTTGCCGATTTCGTCGAGGATGAACGGGAACTTCTGAAGCGTCGTGATGATGATCTTCTTGCCGCTCTCGATGAAGCGCCGCAGGTCACCGGAATGCTCGGCGTGCCCCACCGTGGCGCTCACCTGGGCAAACTGCTTGACCGTGTCCCGGATCTGCTGGTCCAGGATGCGCCGGTCGGTCACCACGATAATGGAATCGAAAACAGGCCTGCCGTCCCTCGCGAGACCGATCAGCTGGTGGGCCAGCCAGGCGATGGAGTTGGACTTGCCGCTGCCGGCGGAATGTTGGATAAGGTAGCGGCGGCCCACGCCGTGCGCCGCCGCGTCCGCCAAAAGTTTTCGCACCACGTCGAGCTGATGATAGCGGGGGAAGATCTGCCGTCGCCGTTTCTTACCGGTCTTGAGGTCTTTCTCCTCAACGAGTTGAGCGTAGTTTTCGAGGATGTCGGTCAGGCTCTCACGGATGAGTATCTCCCGCCACAGGTAGTCGGTCTTGAGCCCCTGCGGAATGGGAGGATTGCCCGCGCCGTCGTTCCATCCCTTGTTGAAAGGCAGAAACCACGACACCTTGCCCGCAAGGTGCGTGCAGAACCACAC
This sequence comes from Clostridia bacterium, assembly GCA_902812385.1. GTDB lineage: Bacteria > Bacillota > DSM-12270 > Thermacetogeniales > Thermacetogeniaceae > DULK01. Next base: position 965 of record CADDZD010000069.1, read on the forward strand.
CTCGTTGTCGTCAACCGCGAAGTGCGCCACGCAGCGGCCCAGCTCGAAGAGCTTTTCGCGCGGGTTGCGGTCGCGCCGGTACTGCTCGATGGCGTCATGCACCGTCTGTTTGGTGAGGCGGTTTTTGAGCTCGAAGGTGAAGACCGGCAGGCCGTTAATGAAGAGCACCAGGTCCAGCGCCCGCTGCGTCTCGTCGCGGCTGTAGCGGAGCTGGCGCGTGACGGTGAAGCGGTTCTGCTCATAGAGCGCCCGCGCTTGCTCGTTTCCGGGGGAAGGCGTGCCGTAGAAGAACTCAATGCGGTAAGGCCCGTGCTGGATGCCGCCTCTCAGCACATCCACTACTCCGCGCTTGCTCACCTCGCCCTGAAGACGCGCCAGGAACTTGCGCCGCGTGGGGCTGTCGTGATCCAGATCGAGCGCTTCGGCGACCTCAGGCTGCGTCGAGTGCAGAAAGGCCGTAAGCTGAACCAGATCGACGCAGTACTCCCGGTCATAATCGGCCGGGTCGCCGGGGAGCCAACCCACACCGCCGTAGGGTGCCGGCGTCTCGGCAACGAACGCCGGAGTGCCGGCAGGTCGGGGTACGCAGTCGCTGCCAGTCAGCGCCCGGCAGATCAGAGTTTCGAGCCCGGCTTCGCTGGTGTCGGTTGGTTTCATGGTTCAACCTCCTCCTCAGAGAGAGCTTCTGCGGCGGCCTCATTATCTGCCGCCTCACCTTCCGCTGTCTCCTCTGTGTCCTCCAACTCAACTTCCTCCTGAGCCGGCTCCTCCGGCAACCGTGCCGCCACCTCGCGCACATCCATCTTGCCGGTGACCACATCGGCGATGAGGCGGGTGCGATATTCGCGCAGAAGTTCGATTTCGCGGCGGGCGGCGGCAATGGCGGTGTCGATCTTGGCCGTCTGGGCGTCGAGGTACTCCACGATGGCGGATTGTTCCTCAAATGGCGGCACAGGTATTCGCAAACTATGAACGATTTCGGAATTTATGTTGGGTTGTCCTCCACCGTATCCTTGCCGAACAAGATACCCTTTAGCAGAAATGACCGCTGATTGTATAAAGCGAACTAGCACACCCTTACGTGGTTCAGCCAACACACAACACGCTTGATTGGTGCAAGCCTCAATCCCGAGGATTGCTGTTTTTCCTATGGTCGCCCCATACATTGCGATTATCAAAGAATTTTTTGGATATAGACGAAGTGCAGAGAAATTTTCTAGTGCTCTCGCATTGACTGTACGCGTAGTGTTTGAAAGGACCGAGTCATTTAAATCGCCAGTGACGACCCACGGGATGTCGCCCCCGTAAAACTCTTCTCCTGAAGGTGTGGTCCCACTTCCTGCTTTGGTGAACAATGCCCTCAATTTCCTCACCTCCCAATGCTCCGGCACCTCGCTCAGCCACTCCACGCCGGAGTCTTTATAAGCGGTGTAGGGCTTGCCCGTGCGGACCTCTATTTTTCCGGTGACGGCGCGGTGGATGAGGGCCTGCTTGTACTCCTCCAGCAGCTTGATCCGCCGCTGCCGCGTCCGGATCACCTGCCGAATCCGCCGCTCTGCCCAATCCAGGAACCGCACGATGGCGGTTTGCTCGGGGAGGGGTGGAAGTGAGAAGTAGATACACTTGAATTCCTCTGCCCGCAGACTCCACTGATCCGAAGTAATGCCATACGACCATCGCTCGGCCTCCGAAGCGAAAAGGGGTGTACGAAGAAGAAAGTGCATGTAGCGGGGCAAGTTCTCAGCGCTTCTTAGCCGCTGGACGATGTAAGCCGGGCTCACAATCCCCCGGTAAGCCGAGACACCCACCGCCCCCTGCCAGGCTCGCATCTTGTTATACACCAGATCACCCGGTTGAACGAGTTTGTAGTTGGACTTGTCCTCGTTCGAGGAATCTTTCTTCGAGCAAGTCTGCTTGACGCAGTACGCCGCGTGTGATGGTTACCGACAGCATCTGTTCGTCAGGGTGACCACGGTCATTGATTTCACGAAATACCGTACGCCCAGGCAATACCTCCCAATGCTCCGGCACCTTTCCCAACCACTCCACGCCGGAGTCTTTGTAGGCTGGGTATGGTTTGAGTCCGTCGATCATGACTCTTCCTCACTTCTTTCAGTTGAACCTTGCTGCCAGGCCTCTGCAACTATCTTCCAGTTTATCTCGCGCGTTACAGTTTCGCCTTTCTCATTCTTGCCAGTCCACTCATCCCAGAAGTCCGGGTCGTCGGAGCGCGGCCGCTGGGATTCAGGCAGGTCGTGCATCTTGACTAGAACCGGCAGTTCTGACGCCCATCCCAGCAAGATGGCGTGTTGCGAAGGAAGCGACGGCAACTCGCGGAGCAGCCCTCGAAGGTTGTCCGGGGCGAGACGGTGGACTAGATCCTGGTCACGGTCGTTGCTAATGCGATGGAGAATAAAGGTATTGCACTGCGAGAGTACCGTGGGCGAAAGCTCGGAAGGACGTTGCGACGACAGAACCAAGCCGAGTCCGAATTTTCTCCCCTCGCGGGCGATGCGCTCAAAGACTTGGCAGCAGATAGCTGCCGCATCCTGGAAGTCGAGATCTTCCTTGTACCGTTTGATGAACGTGTGCGCCTCCTCCATTACCATGACCGTTGGAAGTGCAGCCCGATTGAGCGTGACATAGCGTTGCAGCGCTTCGAAAACCATACGGGCGATTACGGCCGTAACGACGTGCACCACGTCGGTGGGCACCAGGGAAAGATCGATGACGGAAACGCAGTGGCTTTCAGCATTGTTTCCGCCGATATAGTCGTTAAGCCACTGTTCGAGCGTGACGCCCTCAGTATCAGCGATTACCGGCTTCATTCTTGGGTCTGCGAGAAACGTTCGGATACGAGCAACAAGGAAATCGAGGTACTGGCTGGCGTTCTCCTGCTCCGCAAGGATCTCCAAGTGGTCCGCTAAGTCCGTCCCGTTGAATGCCAGCGGAACGTCTTCATCTGGACCCTCTTGATAGGCAACTCCGCCCAAACAGGCCAATGCGGCCTCTACGCGCGAGATGATGCTCTGTACCTCGTCTTCGGTGAATGCGACGAAGTAGACGAACGGCTTCTGTGATTGCTTGTCGACCCCGACTTTGTGTCTTGCATCAAGCGCGCTCTTCGCCGCGTCGCGGATAGCTGTCAGCGGGATGTCAGGATAGTCCGGTATCCACTTCTCGAGGTCAGCGACGATGGCCTCTATCTGAAACCCGAACTTTGTTGCCTCGGTCTTTACTGCGTTTGACCGTAGGTCACGCCTAAGCGTGATCAGCGTCGAGGAGAGACGCCTCCGTAGGTGAAGTTTCTTCTCCTCCTCGCTCGGTGCGGCGGCATCGGTCCTGCCCGCCTTAACCTCTCGCAGAGCGCGCCGGAGCAAAGGCCGCTGAGTCTTCGCGCTAGCTTGGGTAAACGCGCACCATTCAGCGCTTTTCCAGAACCACAAAGGCACCTTGAGCGGTGCTTCGCCCTCTCCAGCGTTTACTTTGAAAATGCGCGCCCTAATGGTGGCGTCGTCCTTCGGAAACGCCCGTGAATACTCACCATTAGGGTCGAGAATGATAAAACGGGCGTTCGGACGACCTGAGCACTCCCGCTGGGCCGCCTCAATGCTCCAGCGGATCAGCCCGGCGATGGTACAGGACTTGCCGCTGCCGGTGTTCCCGAGGACGGCGAGATGACGCCCGAAGAGTCGATCCGGATCGACCCACACTTGCGCATCGCCAGCAATGGGACTTGTACCGATACAAATACGCTTTTTCTCACCGGACTCAACGATTGACCGCAATTGCGAATCTGTGGGGAGGAGGACAGGGGCACCGATCGAAGGCAACGCATCAGCGCCTCGGCGGAATACAAATTCGCCGGCGTGTGACTTTGCACGCAGAGTGCCAATCGGATTGAGACGGAGGCGGCGCAGCGGATATGGCAGATCCACCAACCCGAAGTCCTGCAGGCCGCGTCGCTTTGGGAATGGCGCTGGTTCGACCGTGACCCATTCCACTTGCCCGACCAGGAATACTTCGTCCACTGGAATGAGGAGGTAGCCATTCACCCTTGGAAAGGGTCTTGGTCCGCCGGTGTTCAAGGCGACGGAATCCGGTGCCTCGATGTCGAGACTGACTTTGATCTCGTCCGGAGCAACGAACTCCACCGTACCGACTTGGAAACTTCCTGCTAACTCGAAGGGAGTTCGGCTCATGACAACTGTCCTCCGATATCCGTAGTACCGCCGTCCTGATCTTGCGGCGCTTGCGTACCAAAACGTTTTCTCAGCAGATCCGCCATTCGGAAAGTCGTGCGGTCGATGGCCGGTTTGGGGAGGTAATGGTCCACCAGCGCCTTCAAGTCCCCCAAGTGATCCCCAACCAGGAAAGTAATTTGGGCGGGGCGGCCCAGTCTTTCGTAAAGGCGCATGATCCGACCGAGAGGATCACTGTATGAAATGATCACAAGATGTGCTGATGGAATCGTTAGCATATCCTCGATCACGCGATTGATGTGCTCATCGCCGAAACTGTACCCATACGTCACCAGCGTACTATTAGGGCGACAGATCGCAGCAGCAAAGTCGCGGAACAGCTCCACATAAGGGTATTCGGCTGTTTCGCGGTCCTTGGCGGCGTTCGGGTAGATAATGAGCTTGATGGCATCGGCCCCGTCCAAACCCGGTGCGCGAAGGTAGGGATTTATGTCTTCTGCGCCGAAGGGAAGCCCGAATCGACGAATCGCCTTATGACAATCGACCCAGTCAATCGACCCGTGGAGCTTTGTGAAACGCGCAACACCTTCGAGGTAGCGGGGCTCGCCCCGGATTCCGGGGGGGGTTGTAGTGCAGATCCACATCAAGCCGGGAGGCGCGGAACACTGGTGCCAGCGTGCCGACGAAACGGTCGATCATGCGCAATCCCGCGACATCCGCACCCGCTTCGATATAGCGGTCATAGTTGGTTGTGAAGAGATGAAGGCGGTCACGTGTGCCGGATCGGCTTGCGAAACTCATGAGGAAGCTAACGAGGTAGTTGAATGCGTTCTCGCGTTTCTCATCCGGTGCAGAAGCCAGGTTTCGCTCGGCTTTGAGGATCGAGGCGGCGAAGGATCTAAGGGCCTCAGTCAACTCTTGTCGCAAGCCCTCGATCTGCTTGCGCTCTGGGGCGTCCTCGGTTTTTGTGGATGCGATAATCTCCAGACCACGAAGTAGTTCATTAACGACTCGCAATTGGTCTTCGAAATTTGCGGTGTCGCGTCCTGCTGCTTTGGCGCTGCGGTTCGCCTCGGTCTCGATCTCGTATTTGAACGTCTTAATATTGATAGTGCCCATCCAGGGAACCAGTTTGTCAACAGCCAATTGGTGAACGGCTTGGGGAAGACCCGACCCTACGAGCAAGGACAAATGCTCGGACTGGACCAGTGCCGTCAGCCACGGCTCTATGCGGGGTCGTAGCTTCTCGGGACCGAACGCCTCTCCCTCCTTTGCCCAAGAGCACGTCACGTTGGCTTTGTAGGGCTTGTAAGGGTCTTTGGGTGCATCCAATCGGTCAAGAACAACCGGCTTGGGGTCATCCCGAGTCTTGATGATCTGTTGTCCATCTTGAAGGATCATGCCGGGTCACCTCCCAGAATTTCTGCCAGCAACCCCTCGGCCTCTCTCTCCACCGCCAGAAGGTCAGCGCGGATTTCTTCTAGCGACCGCAAAGCCTTTGGCTTGTAGAAGTACCGGTTGAAGTTGATGTCGTAGCCGATCTTGACGCTGGCCGGGTCGTACCAGGCATCCGGCGCGTAGGGCAGCACCTCGCGTCGCAGGAAGGTCTCGATGGCCGTGCGCTGGTCGTCGGGGCTCGGCAGGTAGCCGGATTCCTGGCAGGCGGGGCACTCCAGGAACGGGATCTGCTCGCTGTCGCGCAGCTCCGTGTCCGGTTCATACTCCACCACACGCGGCTTGCCACCGATGACAACCTCAAACAGCCCGCGCAACGGATCAGGCGCCGTGCCAGGCTTGTGAATTTTCTTGATGACCGGCGGTGCGTCGTCGGCACGCTCAGCCGTTTCCCGAAGCGCTTTGATCTCCTTGGGGGTGTAAGCGCGCTCGGGGTCGATACCTTTCAAGCGCAGGGGGCGCTCCACCGTCACCTTCCAGTAGCCGAAGGCCGCGATGGGGAAGATCTTGGACTGCTCGGTTTCCTCGAATTGGAGGAAGGTATCAACAATGCGACGGATGTCCTCTTCGGACAGCTCGCAGTTCTTCTTGCCCAGATTCTTGCGCAGTGGCTTGTACCACTGCGTGGCATCGATGAGCTGCACACGGCCTTTGCGATGCTCGGGCTTGCGGTTCGTGAGCACCCAGATATAGGTGGCGATGCCGGTGTTGTAGAACATGTTGAGCGGCAGGGCCACGATCGCCTCGAGCCAGTCGTTCTCGATGATCCAGCGGCGGATGTTGCTCTCGCCCTGGCCGGCGTCCCCCGTAAACAGCGACGAGCCGTTGTGCACCTCGGCGATGCGACTGCCAAGCGGGGTGTCGTGCTTCATCTTGGAGAGCATGTTCACCAGGAACAGCATCTGCCCGTCGCTGGTGCGGGTGATCAGCGAAAGCTCCTCGCCCCGGTGCTGCACGACAAAGCGCGGGTCCTTGATGCCAGCCTTGCCGCCCATGCGTTCCAGGTCGCTCTTCCAACTTTTCCCGTAGGGCGGATTGGAGAGCATGAAGTCGAAGGTGCGGCCGGGGAAGGCGTCGTTGGATAGGGTCGAATGCTCCGGTCCGCCGACGATGTTGTCGGCGGCATCGCCCTCGCCCTTGAGCAAAAGGTCGGCTTTGCAGATGGCGTAGGTCTCGGCGTTGATCTCCTGGCCGAAAAGATGCACCGAGACCTGTTTGCCACGTTCTTTCGCCAGCTGCAACAGGGTTTCCTCGGCCACCGTGAGCATCCCACCCGTACCGCAGGCGCCGTCGTAGAGCAGGTAGGTACCGGATTCGATCTGGTCGGCGATCGGCTCGAAGATCAGGCGGGCCATCAGCCTCACGGCGTCGCGCGGGGTCCAGTGCTCGCCGGCTTCTTCGTTGTTTTCCTCGTTGAAGCGGCGCACCAGTTCCTCGAAGATGGTGCCCATGGCATGATTGTCGAGGCCGGGTAGCCGGACGGTGCCGTCGCTGTTGAGCACAGGGTAAGGACTTAGGTTGATGGACGGGTCGAGGAACTTCTCGATGAGCGTGCCCAGGGCGTCGGCTTTGGCCAGGCGGGGGATTTGGTTGCGGAACTCGAAGTTGTCGATGATCTCCTGCACGTTGGGCGAGAAGCCATCGAGGTAGGCACGAAAATCCGCCTCCAGTTGCTGGCGGCTGGCGCGAGCCTTGAAGTCGCGCAGTGTAAACTTCGAGGTGTTGTAAAATGCCTGTCCGGCAGCCTGACGCAGGGCGGCATCCTGGTTCGTGATGCCCGCCTTGTCGAGCGAGGCCTTCATGTCGAGCACCGCCTGCTTGGTGGGCTCCAGCACCGCATCCAGTCGCCGGATAACAGTCATCGGGAGAATGACATCGCGGTATTTGCCGCGCACGTAGAGATCGCGTAACACGTCGTCGGCGATGCCCCAAATGAAATTGGTGATCCAGGTGAGTTGGCCGTTTTCCATGTCAAACCTTCCTCCACAAAGGTTGCATACTTTACTAGTGGCGGCGGCACGCCGTATTTCCAGCGCTTATCCTCCGGTAGTCGCTCACCGCCCCACTCCTTCATGTTAAAGGGCGGGGCGCCTCTTTGACGTAGTACTCCGTATTGGCCGGGTCGGCAACGGCGCGCGCCAGGAACCGGCGACGGTTTTCAAAAGCATCCGAGAGGTATTTCAGAAAGAGCAGCCCGAGGACGATGTGCTTGTATTCGGCTGCCTCCACCATGCCCCGCAGCCGGTTGGCCGCCGACCAGAACCGGTTGGCGAATTCGAGGCCACCGTTGCCGTTTTTTACCGCGCTTTTCCTTTTCGCCATAACCTTCTCCCGCAGGATGAACCGGAAGTTTTACCAAACAGCCGGTTTTTAGAGGTTCAAACCGTAAAGGCGCGTACTGCCGTAACTGCCTTTTTTTGTTTTATTCGCCAATCGCCGCCATTTTTCCTGCCGAAGCCCTTACAGCGTCAACCGTCTCTTCTTCCCCATTTTCTCAGCCGGCGTTCGCACTCGGCGCGGGGCAGGCGGCTTCCCTTCGCCCGCATCTTTTCCAGCGCTCGGGCCGCTTTTTGGGGTGTAACGATCCGCTGTCGAACCAGTTCGTCCAGTATCCATAGCGTCCCGTGCACTGGTACCTTCTCTTGTTCCGCGGCTTTCCGCAGGTGCCTGTCACCGGTTGGCAAAACAGCACCCCTCGCTTTGGCCAGCGCCAGGGCAAAAAGTCCACGCGCGAGGGCGCGGGATACCGGCTTGCTAATTGAATGACAAGGTTGACCTCGTCGCCGGCAAGTTCCTCCTGCTGCAATCCGAGGGATACCATGGCTCGTCCATCGGGCACCCGTAATTCGGCAATAACCACATCAGGGGCGATAAACCGGAGCGGCAGTTGGAACGCTTCGTGAATAATCCCACCGGCATACAGGTCGATCCAGATGTTCGTGTCAGTCGCGTGGATCCGCCGGGAATCCGCCATGCCGCTCGGCCACCTCCCGCCAAAATTCAGCCAGGGATTTGGCGAGCAGTTCGGCGGCACGGGATTCTGAGATCAGATCCTCCGCAAGCGCACGCATCACGAGCCGTTCCATCCGCTTTGGTTCCTCGGTGGGCAGAGCATCGCCGGGTTCTTTCTGGTGCCAACCACGACGGCGAAATTCGCGGAACAAATTCGTGGCGAGCGCTTCCGAAATGATACTTAGGCCCTTCGCCCGGTAAATCCAGGCCTGCATACTGAGGCCGTATTTATGCTTTAAAAGGTGCAGTTCGTAGAGGCTAAGCGCCTGCCGCCGCTCCCCCAATTCGCGGCGCGCCGCCGGTGCGGGGACTAAAAAAGCACCGGCAAACCGGTGCGCCGCTTTCTCTGCACTCGCCCCTTTTTCGGGCCGGAGAATAATGTGCCCTAATTCGTGGGCCAAATTGAAGCGCTGGCGGTCGCCGGGAAGACTACGCCCCACAACAATGACCGGGGTGTTGTCCTCCATCATGAAGGTGCAGGCGTCAAAGCCCTCCGCACCGTCCACCAACCCAACCTTGATCCCTTTATCCTCAAGAAGTTCAGTCAGGTTTTCGATGGGGGCCAAGCCTAACTGCCAGGCCGCCCTTAGCTCTTCCGCCACCCGCTCCGCTTCTTCCGGCACGGTAATCCTGGGATTTACGCCCTCCGGTAAAGCAAAGCCGGGTGCGGCGTCGCCGGGCGGGAAAAGCGCTTCAATCTCGAGATATCGTTCAAGCCACCCCTGGATTTGGGCAAGGACCGTTTGTTCTTGCTTGCGGCGCAGGGCAGAATTTTTACGGTAAGCCGGCACGGAAAGGTTCACCCTACGCGCCCGGAAAAAATATTCAACCTTGACCCCGAGCGCCTCTGCCAGACGGAGCAGGACACCGGAACTTGGTATGTCTAAGCCTCGTTCGTACTTTGAAATGGCCTGAGGCGACACACCCACACGGTTTGCTAATTCCCGCAAACTCAGTCCGGCGGCCCGCCGGGCCAGCCTAAGCCGTTCTCCGACCATCACCTTTTCACCCCTTGGTTTACATTTTATTAAAAATATTGCATTTTGTAAACCGAAGAATAATTGGATCAGGGGGGAGTCGGAGTCGACCCGATAAAATTTCGGAAATTAACAACTGCTTAACAATATTTAACAAGCAATTATCCGGCCATCAATCGAAACTTAACATGAAGCTGTTAAGATAACACCAAAAATATTTATCTTCGGAGGTGTCGCTATGACCAAAACCATGAAGAGAGTTCCGGCTATCCTCATCGTTTTGCTCCTGTTGTTCAGCATTTCTGTCTTCCCTGCCGGCGCGGCAACTGCCCCTGCCGTAAAGAATGTGATCCTCTTGATCCCGGACGGCATGAGCGTTGGCGGTACAACTCTGGCGAGGTGGTATAAAGGCGGTACGCCCCTGGCCCTGGACGAGATGGCCTGCGGCCTGGTGAGAACCTACTCCTCCGACGCAGCCATCGCTGACTCCGCACCTGCAGGAACGGCCTATGCTACCGGTTTTAAATCCCATACAGGCTACCTGGGGGTGCTCCCCGATGTGGCCGACATGCCCGGCCTCCAGCCCATCCCCAAGGGCGATGAAAGGAAACCGGTGGCCACCATTCTCGAAGCAGCAAAACTGGCGGGAAAGGCTACGGGACTGGTGGTTACCTGTGAAATACCCCATGCCACCCCGGCGGCCTTCTCCTCCCATTACCCGAATCGGAACAACTATGACGACATCCTCGAACAGCAGGTGTATAGCGGTATAGATGTGGTGCTGGGCGGCGGTTCCCAGTTCCTGGAACCAGGGGCCAGAAAAGACAAGGAAGATTTAATTAAAGCAATCAAGGACCTGGGTTATGACTATGTAACCACGCCGGAAGCCCTCTATAAATCTACTTCCAGCAAAATATGGGGGATGTTCGCTCCTAAAGACTTGAGTTATGATTTTGACCGGGACCCGGCAAAACAGCCCGGCCTGGCGGAAATGACCAGCAAAGCCATTGAGGTGCTTTCTAAAGATAAGGACGGGTTCTTCCTGATGGTGGAAGGAAGCAAAATAGACTGGGCCGCCCATGCCAATGACCCGGTGGGCGTAATCAGCGACATCCTGGCCTTTGACAACGCCGTAAAGGCGGCGCTGGACTTTGCCAAAAAGGATAAGCACACCGTTGTCATCGCAGTAACCGACCACGGCAACGGCGGAATCACCATCGGAGACCGGGAGACCAGCAATAATTACGACAAGCTGCCCCTTTCCGCATTCATCGACCCTTTAAAGAAAGCAAAACTGACCGGTGAAGGCATCGAGAAAAAATTAAACGCCGACAGGAGCAACATCAAAGAAGTAATGGCGAATTATTACGGCATTACCGACCTGACGGAGGCTGAAATCAAGGCAATCAAAGAGACCAAACCAGGCAAGTTGAATTATGTTGTGGGCCCGATGATCAGCAAGCGGGCCCATATCGGGTGGACCACCAACGGCCACACCGGCGAAGATGTGGTCCTGTACGTGTACTCGCCAATCAACGACCGGCCCACGGGAGTGATTGAAAACACAGAAATAGCCAGATACATGGAGAAAGCACTGGGCCTTAACTTACAGGAAACCACCAAAAAGCTCTTCGTACCGGCAAGAACCGCTTTTGAGGCCAGGGGAGCCAGGGTGATCTGGGATAACAGTGATCCCCACAACCCCGTAGTGGTGGTTATCAGGGGCAATGATAAATTAAGATTGCCGGTAAACAAAAATCTTGCCGAAATCAACGGTAAGCTGGTTAAAATGAACGGCCTGACCGTTTATAATGGTGTGACCACCTTTGTACCAGAGGAAGCACTTGATTTATTAAATTGAAGCCACTGCAACAGCCCGGATTTACGGCAGTAGATCTCCGTTAAGCAGTCCACGCATTCCCTCCCTCTTGCTTATAGCCCGCCTGCTCCGGTCATGGGGCAGGCGGGCCGCTTTATCTCCCAGAAACACCTCAAGAACATTAACCCTCCAGTGGGCGAAGAGTTCCTGGGCCTGGTCCAGGACGGCGCACTTTGCACCACAGTTTTGTATCTTCCCGAATCCGCCATCAGATGTTAAAACATCCATATTATGCTTTCCTGTATAAATAAAGCCCTTCTACACTGGCCATTTCTTTCACCAGTTCTATTACATCCGGCTTGTTAACATAGATAGGCCATGCCAACCGTTCCACCTTTCGTAGAAAAATATCTACAAGGCTTCCTGCTTCAACGACCGGTTGCTCGTAGACCGGATTCCTCCGTTCCGCCGCAGAGCCGATCTCCACAGGCGTGAATTCCCACGGAACTCGCGGTACATTCAAATTTAAGCCGAATTAAGGTACTGCAAGAGATTTACGGCTGCATTGATGTCCCGGTCGTGAATGGCGCCGCACTCCGGACATATCCAGCGCCTCGTCGAAAGCTTCAGCTCTGGCAGGACATAGCCGCATTCGCTGCACCTCCGGCTGGAGGGGAAGAACCTCGGCACCACCACCAGTCTGGAGCCGTACCATTTGGTTTTGTACTCCAGCATCCGCCGGAACTCGCCCCAGCCCGCATCCGTGATATGTCGGGATAGGTGATTGTTTCTCATCATGTTCTTTACTGCCCTGAAAATTAAAGATTCCAAAAAAGGCAACACCTAACCAAGCCCTTAAAAAGGCGTTTAAAAGTAAAGCATCCTTTACAAAAAACTGACTAACAAAACATCAAGCAACTTCGATCTTGACC
>CADDZD010000070.1 GCA_902812385.1 Clostridia bacterium
TGAATTACCAAACTGTTGCTTAAATACCCTTAATCATTTTGGCTCCTGGCTTGCTAAGAGCCTTTTTTGAGAGATGGATGCTTTATCTGATTCCCAACCGGCAGTTTCCTTTCATCTCAAAATTTTGCGTCAGACGATTACCGACAGGCGTCAAGGGAAATGGATCTATTACCGTCTCAATACTGATGCCATGAGTTGTTGCAGAGAATAGTCTTTCTATCCGTATTTCAAACATCTGATAAGCTTCAAAGATGTACCAGGATCGGAATGGATCTGGTAAGTTTGAAACCTGAACTGCAGACGGTCAGGATGTTCACATTAAATACTTGAAACATCTGAAGAAGTTACTCACGGCATAAAACCGTGAGTTTTCTCTTAATTAGCGGTGGTGTCAGCATCCTGTGTCATAGAGATATACAGATCCCGACCAATGATGTGACACACCTGTAACACTTCCGGTACATTTGGGTTGACTGCACTGTTAAATTCCAGATTATAAAATCTCTAAATAAGCCGCTTGTCGCTTGGATTGGCGGCTTTTTTCATTGGTTGGTTTAACTTTATGGCATGGTACTTGCTTTATTAGGATAACAGAATCTTTGTTGCTGTTGTTTAAGGAAACACAAGACGGAAGGAAGTGAGGATTCCGTGGCGCGCAAGCGTTATATTGTGGAAATCGGAACCGGGGCCGACCTGCACGGCGGGGACGTTACAAAAGCCGCCCAGAGGGCGATCAAGGACGCCGTTTCCCGCAGTTGTCTGTGCGGGCTGTTTGACATCATTGGAATAACAGATCCTAATCAGATGTATGTCGAGGTCAAGGTGGCCTGTCCTCATCCGGAAAGGATCAACGGCGAGGAAGTGTTGAAGGCGGTACCCTTCGGTTCTACCCGTCTGGAAGTGGTGCCAGGCGGTCTGGCGGTACGGGGGTTGGAGCTTCCCGAACTGGGAGAAGGCGACACCATCGTTGTGGCGGTTGCAGCACTCACCGTTTATGTTGACATTAAGGATTGATTCCGGCATCATGGCGGCTCCACCTGATGATATTACCGGCATGAGTTATTGATTTGTGGGGGTGCAATATCAAATGAAGGGGGGGGTAGTGAGGTTTCTTTATCATAATCATAATTCATGCTAATCAAACTGCGCAAATTTAAAGGGGGTTATTTTTGTGAAAGCTGCTGTATGGTATGGAAGAAAAGATGTCAGAGTGGTGGATGTTCCGGAACCGCCGGCACCAAAACCCGGTTGGGTCAAGGTTGAGGTTGAATGGTGCGGCATTTGTGGATCAGACCTGCACGAATACATTGCCGGTCCCATCTTTATTCCCGTTGACAAGCCTCATCCCTTAACAGGTGGTACTGCTCCCGTAATCTTGGGCCATGAGTTCTCCGGTACAGTTGTAGAAGTCGGCGAAGGGGTTAAGAATGTCAAGGTCGGAGACCGGGTAGCTCCCGATGCCTGCCAGGTATGCTGGGAGTGCTACTCTTGCAAGAGATTTGATTATCCCTGTTGCGAGAAGCTGGCATTCACCGGTCTGCACACCGACGGTGCATTTGCACGTTATGTCAATGTTCCCGCATACACCATTTACAAGATTCCCGACACCATGACCTTTGAACAGGCAGCACTGGTAGAACCCATCTCCGTTGGTATGCATGCCGTTCGCCGGGCTCCGGTTGTTGCCGGCAATAACGTAGTGGTTATCGGAGCCGGTACCATTGGACTGTCCGCCCTGCAGTGCGCCAGGGTTGCCGGAGCAGCTCAGGTAATTGTGATTGAGGTGGCCAAAGCCCGCAAGGAATATGCCAAGAAACTCGGCGCTACCGCTGTTCTTGACCCTACCCAGTGTGATGCTGTGGCAGAAGTCTTTAAGCTTACGGGCGGTATCGGTGCTGACGTTAGCATCGAGTGCGTTGGTAGCGATAAGACCACTCCTCTTTCACTTGCAGTCCTCCGTCCTCGCGGTATTTCTGTTCAGGCAGGAGTGTTTGAGCGCGAGAGCAGCATAAACTTCAACGGAATCGTTTTCCCTGAAAAAGAGATCAAGGGATCACTGGCATACAACGGAGAGTTTGCCCCTGTAATCAAGATGATCGATGACGGCCGCCTCAATGCGGACATGATGATCACCGGTAGGATCAAGCTGGATGACATTATAGAAAAGGGATTCGAGGAATTAATCAACAACAAGGACGAGAACATCAAGATTATCGTATCTCCCAAATAAATATAAGGAGGGAACCTGGATGGAACTCACAAAAGAAAAACTGCTTGACATGTATAAAACCATGGTGAGGATCAGGACTTTCGAGATGAAGGCGGCCGAATTGTTCGCTGCCGGCAAGCTCCCCGGCTTCGTGCACCTGTATGCCGGTGAGGAAGCGGTGGCAACCGGTGTCTGCGCCAACCTGACGGACAAGGATTACATCACCAGTACCCACCGCGGCCACGGCCACCTGATCGCCAAGGGCGGCAAGATCGATCTGATGATGGCCGAGTTGTTCGGCAGGACCACGGGTTACTGCAAGGGGAAGGGCGGTTCCATGCACATAGCGGATGTCGATCTGGGCATCCTCGGAGCCAATGGTATCGTCGGAGCCGGACAGCCCATTGCCACCGGCGCGGGCTTTGCCTGCAAGTACAAAAAGACCAACAATGTGGCGGTTTGCTTCTTTGGGGACGGTGCATCCAACCGCGGCACCTTCCATGAGTCCCTGAACATGGCATCTATCTGGAAACTGCCGGTAATTTTCGTGGCGGAAAACAACATGTACGGTATTTCCAACTACCAGAAGAACCATATGAACGTTACCGATATCGCCGACCGGGCCGCCGCCTACGGAATCCCCGGTGTGACCGTGGACGGAAATGACGTCATAGCCGTTTACGAGGCGGCCGCCGAGGCCGTCGCCCGGGCCCGCAAAGGGGACGGCCCCAGCCTGATCGAGTGCAAGACCTGGAGGCACCGCGGTCACTTCGAAGGCGATCCGCAGGTTTACAAGAAACCGGAAGAACAGGAAGCATGGCTCAAAAAGGACCCCATTCCCAGACTTGAAGCGAAGTTGATTGAGCTAAAATATGCCAGCCAGGCCGATCTCGATGCGATCAAGGCCGACGTCCAGGCAGAGGTCGAAGCTGCAGTGAGGTTTGCCGAAAGCAGTCCTCTTCCAAACCCCGACGATGTCTTTACGGACGTCTATGCAGACTAATAGAAAGGGTGAAAGAACATGGCACAGATGACTTATGCCGAGGCTATCAGGGACGGTATGCGGGTTGAAATGAAAAGAGACCCGAACGTCTATATCTATGGGGAAGACGTGGGTATTTTCGGGGGTTGCTTTGGAGTTACCGCCGGCTTGTACCAGGAATTCGGACCGGAACGGGTAATCGATACTCCCATCAGCGAAACCGCCATCGTCGGCAGCGCGGTGGGCGCTGCTGCTGCAGGCTTGCGGCCGATTGCCGAAGTCATGTTCGTGGACTTCATGGGGGTCTGCATGGACGAACTTCTCAACCAGGCCGCCAAGATGAGGTACATGTTCGGCGGCAAGGCAAGACTCCCCATGGTGGTAAGAACGCCGTGCGGAGCCGGAATGTCGGCGGCCGCCCAGCACTCCCAGTCCCTGGAGGCGTGGTTTACCCACATCCCCGGCCTGAAGGTGGTTATGCCCGGAGAACCGGCGGATGCCAAGGGGCTGATGATAGCGGCCATCAGGGACGACAACCCTGTTATCTACATCGAGCACAAGCAACTCCTCAATATGGCAGGAGAGGTCCCGGAAGGGGAATATGTGGTTCCGCTCGGCAAGGCCGATATCAAGCGTGAGGGTTCCGATGTGACCATCGTGGCCTGGTCCTGGATGCTGCAAAAAGCCCTGGCCGCCGCCGAAGAACTGGCGAAAGAGGGCATCAGCGCCGAGGTTCTCGATCCCCGCACCCTTGTACCCCTTGACAAGGAAGCCATTTTGAAATCGGTGGGCAAAACGGGGAGGCTGGTCATCGTTCACGAGGCGGTCAGGACGAGCGGATTCGGAGGAGAGATTGCAGCTATTGTCGCAGAAGAGGGCTTTGATCTGCTGGATGCTCCGATAAAGCGGGTAACCGCCCCGGATACCCCGATTCCTTTCAGCCCGGTGCTGGAGAACGCTTATCTGCCGAGTGAAGAGAAGATCATCAAGGCCGTCAAGGAACTGTTCTAAGGTGATAAGCGGTGGGCAGGGTGATACCTGCCCACCGCGATTGAAAATTATTTTCAAAGAGGGGAAGAAGAATGGCTGTAGTAGGGATCATTGCCAACCCGGCTTCCGGCAAGGACATCCGGCGGCTGGTGGCCTACGGTACGGTGTTTGACAACCAGGAAAAGGTCAATATAGTGCGCCGCGTCCTGCTCGGGCTGGCTGCCACCGGAGTCAGGCAAGTGGTTTATATGCCGGATTATTACGGAATTGTTCCAAAAGCTCTTGATGGTCTCTCCAGCCAGCACCATCTTTCCCTTGAAGTAAACCCGGTGGATATGGAATTGACCGGGACCCAGATCGATTCCTATAAAGCTGCGGTAGAAATGAACAGGCTTGGGGTTGGCTGTATGATCATCCTGGGGGGTGACGGCACCAACCGCATGGTGGCCAAAGGATGCGGCGAAGTGCCGCTCGTTCCCGTTTCTACCGGAACCAACAATGTCTTTCCGGAAATGGTGGAAGGGACAATAGCCGGCCTGGCGGCGGGGGTTGTGGCCGGCGGACGGTATTGCGGTTCTCTGGCAGTACACCCCACGAAAAAAATTCATATATACAAAAACGGTGCTCCTGTGGACATTGCTCTCATTGATGCCGTCGTCCTGAAGGACACCTTCATCGGTTCCCGGGCGGTATGGGATGCCGGGAGAATACGGCAGGTACTGGTAACGCAGGGGGAGCCCCACAATATCGGCATCTCTTCCATCGCAGGAAACCTGGAACCCGTAGGGATTCAGGAGAGGAGGGGGCTTGTCGTTGAATTCGGCGAGGGCGGGATTACCCTGAAGGCGCCTATTGCCCCGGGGCTCATCCAACCCGTGAAGGTGAGGAGTCACCGGACTGTTGAGATAGAGGAAGTGGTGTCTGTTGCCGAGGTCCCCTGTGTAATAGCCCTCGACGGAGAAAGGGAAGTGGAGGTAAAAGAGGGGGACACGGCATCCTTCAGGTTGACCTTTGATGGCCCCCGGGTCGTGGATATAAAACTCGCACTGCGCGAAGCGGTTGCCAGGGGCTATTCCCGTGAAGAACAGGTTACAAGACTTTAAAGGAGGACCAGTGGATGGCAACAGCGATTAGAATGCCCAAAATGGGGCTGACCATGAAGACGGGAACTATCGCCAAATGGCTGAAAAACGAAGGGGATCGAGTTAAAAAAGGGGAGCCGGTGGTGGAGATCATGACCGAAAAGATCACCAACACCGTGGAAGCGCCGGAGGACGGAGTACTGCTCAAGATTGTCGCTCCCAAAGGCGCCAAGCTTCCGATTGAGGCTTTGCTGGGGGTGATCGGCTCCGAAGGGGAGGACATATCCGCCCTGCTGGCAGAGGCGCCTGCCGGGACGGCAGCCGCTGTTTCGGCCGCGCCGGCAGCAGGCGAGAGGATTAAGATCTCTCCGGCTGCCCGGAAGCTGGCCGAGGAGAGCGGCATAGATTACAGGCGTATTCAGGGAACGGGCCCTGAGGGGCGCATCACCAGGGAAGATGTGGAGAGGGCCATCGCCGAGGGGGTTCCTGCGGCGGATGACCGCCCGACCCTGGAGGTTATTCCGTACGAAGGCATGAGGCGGGCCATTGGCGACAACATGGCTCACAGCTGGGCGGTAGCCCCGAAAGTGACCCATCACACCAGCGTGGACATGTCCGGGATGCTCGCCCTGCGCAAGAGCATCAACCACGGGGTCAAGGAGAAGGACAAGGTTTCGATCACGGACCTGCTCGTCAAGGCCGTGGCCAGGGCCCTGGAGATCAAGCCAAGGCTCAACGTCACCCTGGACGGCGAAGAGATCAAGGTGCTCAAGGATATCAACATCGGTGTAGCGGTTGCCCTGCCGGACGGGCTGATCGTTCCCGTGGTCAGGAACGCCAACCAGAAGAGCCTTTACCAGGTCAGCAAGGAAGTCAAAGACCTGGCAAAAAGGGCGCGCAGGAACAAACTGGAGCCGGACGAGCTGACCGGCGGCACCTTCACCGTTACCAACCTGGGAGCCTACGGCTCGGTGGACTGGTTCACACCGATCATCAACCAGCCCGAGTCGGCCATCCTGGGGGTCGGCCGCACTGTAGAGAAGCCGGTGGTGGTGGACGGTCAGATCGTCATCCGTCCCATGATGGGCCTCTCTCTTGCCTTCGATCACCGGGTGATCGACGGCGCTCCTGCAGCCGAGTTTTTAAAGGTTCTGATCGATCTGATAGAAAACCCTCATAAGATTTTCATCTAACCGGTTACATTAAAAAGATATAAAAGGCGGAGGTAGATGGCGATGGCAAAGGATCCAAAGGAAATGCTGGAAGAGCTGGGGGAAGGTATGGCACAGCTTGGGGATGAGGCCCCGGAGCTGTCGGCGGCTTTCGTTCAAATGGACCAGGCCGCTTATGTCGAGGGGGAACTGGAGAGGAAATATAAGGAACTGATCGGGCTGGCGATCGCCCTGTACGCCCGGTGCGAATACTGCATGAACATCCACGTCAAGCAGGCTCTGGAGGAGGGTGCCACCCGTGAGGAAATCCTGGAAGCGGCGGCGGTGGCCGTAGCCTTCGGCGGTTCTCCGGCGATGGCATACCTTTCCACCACCATTATGAAGGCCTTGGAGGCCTTTGAGGAATAAAGTCGGTAAAGGAGGCGAAAGAAGTTGGCCAGGATAGACAAGTATGAAATGCCGGATGAACTTTACTATACGACCGACCACGCCTGGGTCAAAGTTGAAGGAAACTGGATCCGCATCGGGATCACCGATTTCATGCAGCAGCTCGCCGGTGAGATCACCTTCATCCGGGTTCCCCGGGCGGGCAAAGAGATGGAAGCGGGGAAGACCCTCTTCTCCCTGCAGTCCGGCAAGTGGGCCGGCAAGGTGCAGGTTCCCATGAGCGGCAAGGTGGTCGAAGTCAACAAGGATCTGGCTGCCAATCCCAAGCCTTTGAACGCCGATCCCTACGGGCAGGGGTGGGTTGCCGTAATGGAGCCGGATAACCTCTCCGAAGGGTTGAGCCGGTTGCTGCACGGCGATCAGGTGGAGTCATGGCTTAGGGAAGAGATAGAGAAACATGCCAAATAGCAGTATAGAAATGACCGCCGCTCTGCCCGCGGATGGGAGAGGATGGAGATAGGGATGAAAAAAAGTGAAGCGTTGCGGCAGATAAAGAAGCTATGCGGCGAGAGGGCCACCGAGGCCCGCTTCGAATGCGCCCTGTACAGCCGGGATCTCGCCCCGGTACCGGCGCTGCTGGTGGACCCCCTGTTTAAAACCGTGCCGGATCTGGTGGTGTGTCCCACGGGGGCGGAAGAGGTTGCGGAGATCCTGCGCCTGGCCGGGGCCGCGGGCATCCCCGTAACCCCCCGGGCGGGTGCCTCCACCGTTTACTTCGACTCCGTGCCCGCCAGGGGAGGCATCGTGATCGACCTGAACCTGATCAAAGGGGTTTTGGAACTGGACGAGGAGATGATGACGGTCACGGTGAAAGCGGGGACCACCTGGAGCGAATTGGAACGGTACCTGAACGCCAGGGGATACGCTCCGAAATCCGTCCCCAGCAGCGCCCCCGCATCGAGCATTGCCGGCTGGCTCTGCATGATGGGGTACGGTATCGGCAGCCTGAAGTACGGCTCCCTGCTGTCCCAGGTTAAATGGGCAGAGGTGGTTTTACCGGACGGAGAGATCCGGCAGGTGACCCCTGATACAGATCCGCCGCTGGCCTGGTTTGCGGCTTCTGAGGGAACCCTCGGGATAATCACGAAGCTCAATATTGAAATTCGCAGGCAGACACCGATGAAGCACTTTCTGCTGCACTCCCGGGCCCTGTCCGAAATAGCCGGCGTATTGACCGCCGTCAAGGATGCGGAAATTACACCCTACAACCTGCATTTTACCGATGAGGCGTGCGTGAGAGCCATGTCCAGGCAGGGAATCGCACCGGGCAGTGTGGATTCGGGCTGCCTCCTGGCGGTCGATTATGAGGGGTCGGAGGCCGAACTCCACCGGGCGGAGGAAATGATCACCGCCCTTGTGACGGGCAAAAAGGCGGTTTCCCTCCTGCCCGGGGAGGTGGCGGAAAGGGAATGGGAAGAGAGGTATAAGTCCCTCAAGCTCAAAAGGAGCGGGCCCTCCGAACTGGGAGGAGAGGTCTTCCTGCCGGTCTCCAGGCTTGAAAACTACCTTTCCGACATCAAAAGGCTGGCCGGGCGGTACGGGCTGGAAATGTGCTCCTACGGGCATGTGGCTACCCCCGAGCGGATGATCATCATGACCATGTTCTTCGCGGATGAAACCAGGGTCTTCGAGTATATCATGGATCTCAGCCTGGTGAAAAAGATCCAGGACGTGGGACAACGGCACGGTGGTTACCCCTACGGGGTGGGGCTGTGGAACACCCCCTACCTTGGGCGCATCTTCAAGGTCTCGGAGCTCGAACAGTTGAGGGCCAGGAAAAAGAAGCTGGATCCGAAGGGAATCATGAATCCGGGGAAGCTGTATAAATGGCATCCAATGCTGAACCCCTTTAATTTCAGCTTAGGGATGAACGTCCTGGCCGGGATCAGGCGATTCGTGAGAGGGGGTGGACGCGGATGACCTCAGAAGCCAAGAGCCTTTTCACAACCCTCGAAAGGGAAGCCCTGATCTGCGGGCGTTGCGGCTACTGCCGGAACTCCTGCCCGGTCTACCGGGTGCTCGGCTGGGAGTCGGCCACTCCCAGAGGCAAGATCAGCCTGGCCAAAGAGATATTTTCCAAAGGAAACAGCAAGGCCCTGACGGACGAATTTGTGCAAAGGGTCGCCCAGTGCACCCTCTGCGGCGCCTGCGCCGAAGCATGCTCCACATGCATAGACACCAGAACCCTGTGGCTGGAGCTGCGCAGGCGCATTGCTGGACTCGGCAGGACTCCGAAGGCTTACCACGCCCTCCGGGAAAACCTCCTGGCCCACAAGAACATTTCCACCTTCAGCAACGATGACCGGCTGGAATGGGCCCAGGACCTGGAGGACGAACCCGAGGGCCTGGAACTGAAGGCTGGTGCGGAGGTGTGCTACTTTGTGGGGTGCGTCTCCTCCTTCTTCCCGCAGGCGGCGCAGATTCCTCTCGCCGTCACCCAGTTGCTGATGGAGGCCGGAGTGGACTTCACCACCATGGGCGGGGAGGAGTGGTGCTGCGGTTTTCCCCTGTTGAGCACCGGGTTTGCCGATGACGCCAGGGAGTTTACCAGGCACAACGTATCCAAAATCAAGGAACTGGACATCCACACCCTGGTGGCAAGCTGCGCCTCCTGCTACCACGTCTGGAAACACGAATGTCTGAGCGAACTGGCGGGATACGACCTGGAGATCCTGCACACCACCGAGTACCTGGCTCGGCTGGTGAAAGAGGGGCGTTTCGCTTTGAACGAGCTGGAGGAAGTGGTGACCTACCACGATCCCTGTGACCTGGGGCGCAACAGCGGTGTCTACGATGCCCCCCGGGAGATCCTCCGGAGCATCCCCGGGATAGAGTTCGTTGAACTGGAACACAACCGAGAAGATTCCCTCTGTTGCGGGGGAGGCGGCAACCTCCAGAGCGTGGATGCCGAGCTGGCGGCAGAGATCACCGGCCTGCGGGTAGAGGAGATCAAGGAAACCGGGGCCGGCATCGTGGTTTCCTCCTGCCAGCAGTGTGAACAGATGCTCAGCACTGCCGTTCGCAAGGCTGGTTTGCCCGTACGGGTTATGGATATCAGTGAATTGCTTCTGGAAGCCATTGGTTGATGGGTGAAATTAAGAACCGGAGGTGTGTTGAATGGCATTAAAGGCGGCGTTTATTTTCGTGGCTCCCGAGGCGGACCCCGGGAAACACCGGGCGGTCGTCCAGACCCCTGTGGTGGAGCTTACGGTGGTAGGGGTCAAAGATTATCAGTCGGCTGCCGAGGTGGCTGAGGAACTGGTTGCGCAGGGCGTTGGCGCCATCGAACTGTGCGGAGGTTTTGGTATCGAGGGTACCGCAGAAGTAAAGAAAGCGGTTAAAGATAAGGCCGTGGTAGGAGTGGTCCGCTTCGACCACCATCCCGGCCTTGACTTCAAGAGCGGGGACGAGCTTTTCCGGTAACATGAAATTGGGGAGGTGGGTGGCAGTGGAGCTCTACAACCTGGGGGGAGTCAGCTGGTGGGAGTCACAGGCCCTTTACCATGCGCTGGCCTACCTGGGCCGGGAGGGATTGATCCTCTGCTACCCCACCACTCCCTACGTTTGCCTGGGCCTCCACGACGACCTGGAGCAGGAAATAGAGCAGGAATACTGCCGGATGCGGGGTATCCCCCTGATGAGGCGCGAGACCGGCGGCGGGGTGGTTTACCTAGACAGCTACCAGGTCTTCTTTCAACTGGTCTTACATAAAGACAACCCCCTTCTACCCCTGCGCCGGGACCGCTTTTACAGGAGATTTCTCCAACCGGCCCTTCGCCTGTACCGGCATTTCGGGGTGCCGGCCGAGCTGAAAGCGCCGGCGGATATAGTGGCAGACGGTCGCAAATGCTCAGGCAACGCCTCCGGAGACATCGGGGAGTGCGTGGCCTACGTGGGCAACATCCTGATCGATTTCGACTTCAGGACCATGAGCAGGGTGCTGCGGGTTCCCGGTACCGCTTTTAGACAGCGCCTGCAGATAGCGATGCGGGAGCACATGACCGTCCTGGCCGACTGGCTTGACGATCTGCCCGGCTATTCAGAACTGACCGCAGTTTTGATAGAGGAGTTTAGCGGGGAATTTGGCGAGCTGAGCCCCCGCCTGCCCGACACCGAATTGCTTGAAAGGGCCAGCAGAATCGGTGCCCGCCTTGCCAGCTCCGACTGGCTGTCCCTCCCCGGCCGCAGGCTGCCCTACCGCAGGGTCAAAATTGCCGAGGGCATCTATTTGATGGAGCGGCGTTTTGGCCGGGAGGGACACCTCCTGGCAGTGGTCAGAGAGGGGAGGATTGCCGATCTGGAAGTTATCGGGCGCAGTGAGCTGAACAAAGGGCTCCGCAAGGCGTATATCGGGTGTGAATGGCGTGAGGATTTGCTGGCAGAGATCCCTGTAAATATTTAAATGTTTGGGAGGATGCAGTATGGGTGAAGAGTGGCTTGTTCCCGAAGACCTTCTTTACGACAGAAACAACTACTGGGTAAAAGTCATCGGTAACGAAGCCGTGATCGGGCTGACCCACTACGGGCAGAGCACCACCGGCGACGTGATCTATCTGGAACTGCCCCCTGTCGGAACGATGGTCAGGCGGGGAGAGGGGTTCGGTTCCATCGAATCCGGCAAGTGGGTGGGCAAGCTGATTCCACCGGTGACGGGTGAAGTTACAGAGATAAACTCCAGGGCAGCTACCAACCCGGGGGAAGTCAACAGGGCTCCTTATACCACCGGCTGGCTTATGAAAGTCAGGCTTCGGGATCCTTCGGAGCTTGAGAGCCTGATGCCCCCGGAGGCCTACAGGGAGTGGATCCGGGAGCAGGAAAGGCTTGAGCTGGAAGAAGGGGTTACCCCGTGAGCGAGGTCTGGCGCCTGCTCGATACCGGCTCACTGTCCGCCGCCCACAATATGGCGCTGGAGAAAGTGATTCTGACGGCTCGAAGCCGGAACTGGGTGCCGGATACCGTTCACTTTCTGCAGTTTTCACCGCCCGCCGCCCTGGTGGGATACCACCAGGCGGTGGAGCTCGAGGTGGAGGAGGAGTACTGCCGCGGCCGCGGGATCGACATCAACCGCCGCATCTCCGGCGGGGGAGCCATTTATATGGACGAGGGGCAGCTGGGGTGGGAGATCTATGCCCGCAAGGATACCCCTGGCATACCGAAAAAGCTCGAGGAAATGTACCGCCTGCTGTGTGAGAGTGCCGTAGCCGGCCTGGCAAAGCTTGGGGTTACTGCGCGGTTCCGTCCCCTGAACGACATTGAGGTAGACGGCCGCAAGATATCCGGTACCGGAGGCACAGAGATGGGCGACGCCCTGCTTTTTCACGGTACCATTTTAACCGACTTTGACGTGGATACCATGATCAAGTGCCTTAAACTCCCGATCAAGAAGCTGGAAGACAAACAGGTGCAGAGTTTCAAGGAAAGGGTTGTCTGCCTGCGGGAGGTGCTGGGTTACCTGCCGCCTCTGCCGGTGATCAAAAAGGCCATGGCGGAGGGTTTCTCAGAGGTTCTGGGCATAAAGCTGGTGGCCGGAGACCTGACCGGCAGGGAGAAGGAGATGCTGGAGCGGGAGCTGCCTTATTTCCGGTCGGAGGAGTGGATACGCGGTCAAAGATCGCTACTGCAGGAGAGCAGCCTGGTCACGGTGGATCACAAAACACCGGGCGGTCTGATCCGGGTGTCACTCCTGCTCGACCGCACCAGGCACCGCATCAAAAGCGTAATGATTACCGGCGACTTCTTCGCCTACCCGGAGCGGAGCATCCTCGACCTGGAGGCGTCTCTCAAGAACTCTTCCAGCACCCCGTCCGAACTGTGGCAGAAGGTGCGTTCCTTTTTTGCGGAACACGAAGTGAAGGTCCCGGGCATCGAGCCCGAAGATTTCTATGATGCCCTGTATGCAGCCATCTCCAGAGTAGACCACCACGCCGCCTCCGG